>JBGPLF010000042.1:0-21049 GCA_041486265.1 bacterium | reverse complement strand
TCCCGGCAAGCGGTTTCGCGACCGCCGCCGATATGCTCAGTGTGCGCCGCACACGCGAAAGGAGCTGTAGTATGCAGCCCGATCCTTAGCCTGGGGAGAGCGGGCAGGGATCCAGGCAATGCCGACGTCCTGGAGGGCGCGGCCGACCTGGGTGGGTTGAGGACAACCGCGGAGTTGCTCGTCGAGCGTGAGGGCCCGCGGGGTGTGCTCGAACACGCTGTGACGGTCAGTGTAGACGGCGACGGGGAGCCCGTGGTGCGTGACGAGATCACGCAGCAGCCAGAGATAGCCGTGCGCGTCCTCCTGGTCGCGGACGACCGCACTGAGAACGTGGCCGGTGGCATCGTCGACGGCGGCGAGGAGGGTGACGCGCGGGCCGCGGTCCTGCAGCCAGGCGTGCGTGCTCCCATCGAGGAGGACGACGAGCCCGCTCTGAGGCATGCGCTCCCGGCGCGTGCGGTGGCGAGGGGGGCGTCGCCGGCGCGGGCTGCGGAGGCCCGCGTCGAGGAGGATGCGGCGAACCGTGGGCAGGGAGAGCGTGAGCCCTTCGCGCTCGGTCAGGAGCTCGGTGAGGTGGCGGTGGTTCGCCCCCGCGTAGGTGGTCTGGGCGAGCGCGATCACGCGCTCACGAATCGGGTCTGGGGTCCGCCGAGGTGAGGACTGGCCTCGGTTCCCATGGACCAGGGCGATCGCGCCGCGGGCACGGTAGTCGGAGCGTAGGCGTCGCACTTGGCGAACAGACAGCCCCAGTAGGCTACTAGCCTCAGCCATGAGGAGTTCACCGCGCTCCAGAGTGTTCAGGACCTGCACGCGCTGCGCTTCTCGGTGCGTCAAGGTGATCATGCCCCCCGTATTCGGCCGGGCGGGGGGGCGGACATTTTCACTGACCAATTAGGGCGGACATAATCACCGAACAACAACAGCGTCACCGATTCCTCTTGACAAACCGCTCCTCATCTGGATACGATAGCGGGTAAGTTTCATGCAGGTTCTGTGAAAGGGCCTGTGCGCGGCAAGTCGCAAGATTTGAGGGAGTGCGCCTAGGGTTCCGCGGTCCTACCCGGACCGGCCTGGTCCAAGCGGCGCAGGCGGCCAACGTTCCGACGGCGGCCGTTACACCTTCAGGATAGAAGCCTGAGGGATAGGTTCCTCACCGGTGCCTATCGCTCAGGTTTCTTTCTATAAGCCACAAACGCGATGAAGGGACTAGTAGGCAGGCTCGCGAGAGTGAGCGAGCCGGGTCTGGTGCGAGCCGGTCTCCGCCCCTGCCGAAACTCTTCCCTGAGCCGCGGGTCTGAACTCGAGCCGCTCTGACCTCGGGTAGGATCCGCCGGGCGCCTACGATACGGGCTTGAGCGCCCCCCGGCCATGACGCCGGCGGGGAACTAAGGTGGTACCGCGGGAGCATCCGCCCTTGGATGTCTCCCGCTTGTGTTTTTCTAGAGAGGGCCAGAGAGCACGCTGGCGACAGATAGGGCACGCAGGAGGGACACGATGGCCCGACAGATCACGGCACCAGCGACGGCGCGGGCAGCGGCGCAGGCTGCGCGGCGCCCCCAGCGGATGAATGGGGCCCAGGTCTTGATGGAAGCCCTCCGCCGGGAAGGCGTCGAGATCATGTTCGGGCACCCGGGCGGGGCGTCGCTACCCATTTACGACGCGATCTACGACGCGGACCACTTGCGGCACGTCCTGGTGCGGCACGAGCAGGTCGCGGCGCACGCCGCGGTCGGCTACGCGCGCGCCTCGGGACGCGTCGGCGTCTGCACGGCCACCTCGGGGCCGGGGGCGACCAACCTGATCACCGGCATCACCGACGCGATGATGGATTCGATCCCGATCGTCGCGATCACCGGCCAGGTGCCCCGCCCGGTCATCGGCAACGACGCCTTCCAGGAGGCCGATGTCACCGGCATCACCATGCCGATCACGAAGCACAACTCCCTCGTCATGGATCCGCGGGACATTCCCCGGGCGATTCACGAGGCGTTTTATCTGGCCCGCACGGGCCGGCCAGGCCCCGTGCTCGTCGACATCCCGCGGGATGTGTCGCAGGAGATGATCGAGCCGCGCTTTCCGGACGAGATCTCGATCAAGGGCTACAAGGTAGTGCTGGACGGTAGTCCCAGCCAGATCGCCGCGGCCGCCGAGGCGCTGTCCGGCGCCGAGCGGCCCGTCATCTACGCCGGCGGCGGCATCATCAACGCGGAGGCCGGCGCGGAGTTGACGGCGCTGATGGAGCGCACGCGCATCCCCACGGTGCTTACGGTCATGGGCAAGGGTGCGGTTGACGAGACCAACCCGCTTTGTCTGGGCATGGTCGGAATGCACGGGAGCGCGTATGCGAACTGGGCGATCAATGATGCCGACGTCATCCTGGCCGTGGGCGTGCGCTTCGACGATCGCGTGACCGGCCGGCTCAAGGACTTCGCCCCGCGGGCGCGGTTCATCCACATCGACATCGACCCGGCGGAGATCGGCAAGAACAAGCCCGCGCACATCCCAATCGTCGGCGACGCGAAGCGCGTGCTGGCTGTGCTGATCGGGCAGATCCGCCCGCCGCAGATCGACGCGTGGTGGAAGCAGATCGACGCGTGGCGTGAACGCCATCCGTTCCGGTACCGCCAGGGAAGCGACCGCGTCAGCCACCAGTACGTCTGCGACCTGCTCAACCGGCTGACCGGGGGTCGCGCGATCATGGTGACCGACGTTGGCCAGCACCAGATGTGGGCCGCGCAGTGGTACCGGCCGCGGGAGCCACGCAGCTTCATCACCTCGGGCGGGCTCGGCGCCATGGGATTCGGCTTCCCGGCCGCGATGGGCGCGAAGTTCGCCTGTCCGGACCGGCAAGTGGTCGCGGTCGTCGGCGACGGCGGGTTCATGATGACGATGCAGGATCTGGGCACCGCGGTCGAGCACGGCCAGAGCCTGCCGATCATCATCCTCAACAACGGCACGCTCGGGATGGTCCGGCAGTGGCAGACCTTCTTCTACCGCGGTCGGCTCTCGTCGTCAATTCTGAAGAACCCCGATTTCGCCCGCCTGGCCGAGGTCTTCGGCGCCCGCGGCATTCGTGTCGAGCGGCCGGAGCAGGTCGAGCCGGCGCTACGCGAGGCGCTCACGACCGAGGGCCGGCCGTGCGTGGTCGATGTCATGTGCGATCCCGAGGAGAACTGCCTGCCGATGATCCCCTCGGGACAGTCGGTCAAAGAGATGATCCTGGATGAGTGAGCCGCACGCGGCGACGATCTCGGTCCTGGTCCAGAACCAGGCGGGCGTACTGGTCCGCGTCGCCGGGCTGATCCGGCGGCGCGGTGTGAACATCCACAGCCTCTCGGTCGGGCCAACGGAAGACGAGGGCGTGTCCCGTATGACGATCGTGGTGGACACACCGCCGGACAAGACCGAGTCGTTTGCGAAGCAGTTGCGCAAGTTGGTAGAGGTGCTGCGTGCGACGGCGATCGACGACATCCCGACGGTGGACCGGGAGCTGGCGCTGGTGAAGGTGAACGCCACGCCGGGGACGAGGATGGAAATCATGGAGATCGCCAACGTGTTCCGCGCCAACATCGTCGATCTTACCGACAAGACGATGACCCTTGAAGTGACGGGCCGCACCGACAAGGTCGATGCGATCATCTCACTGTTGACCAAATACGGCATTCGGGAGATGGCCCGCACCGGGCAGGTCACGCTCGCCCGCGGATCGCAGAACACGTAGCACCTGAGGAGGGACAGAACGATGGCAACAGTCTACACCGAGCAAGACGGGGACCTGAAGGCGCTGGCCGGCCGCACAGTGGCGGTGTTGGGATATGGGAGCCAGGGCCATGCCCAGGCGCAGAACCTGCGAGACTCGGGCGTCAAGGTGATCGTGGGCCTCCGCCAGGGCAGCCCGTCGTGGGCTCGCGCGAAGGCCGACGGCTTCGACGTGCGGAGCACGGCCAGGGCGGCGCAGGCCGCGAGCGTCGTGCAGGTGCTGATCCCCGACGAGCTGCAGGCCGCCGTCTACCGCGAGGCGGTCGCGCCAGCCATGAAGCCGGGCAAAGCCCTGGGGTTCTCACACGGGTTCAACATCCACTTTGGGCAGATCACCTCGCCGAAGGGCGTGGACGTCTTCATGATCGCGCCGAAGAGCCCCGGGCATCTGCTGCGGCGCATGTACGCGGAAGGACGGGGCGTGCCGGCGCTGCTGGCAGTGCACCAGGACGCCACCGGCAAGGCCAGGGCGCTGGCGCTGGCCTACGCGGCCGGCATTGGCAGCCTGCGCGCCGGGGTGGTGGAGACCACGTTTAAGGAAGAGACCGAGACCGACCTGTTCGGCGAGCAGACGGTGCTGTGCGGCGGTGTGACCGCGCTGGTCGCCGCGGGATTCGAGACGCTGGTCAACGCCGGCTACCAATCCGAGATTGCCTACTTCGAGTGCCTGCACGAGTTGAAGCTCATTGTGGATCTCATGTACGAGGGCGGCATGGGGTGGATGCGCTACTCGGTCAGCAATACGGCCGAGTTCGGCGACTACACCCGCGGCCCGCGCGTCATCAACGAGGCGGTGCGGGCTGAGATGCGCCGCATCCTGGACGAGATCCAGTCCGGCGTGTTCGCGCGGGAGTGGATCATGGAGAACCAGGCAGGCCGGCCCGTGTTCTCCGCGCTGGCCCGGCGCGGGCGCGAGCATCCCATCGAGGTCGTGGGCGAGCGGCTGCGTGGCATGATGGCGTGGTTGCAGAAGCCGCAGCGCGAGACCCCCGCGGCGCCCGCAGCGGCCAAAGCGGCCGGCGCGGCGACGGGCAGGGCTGGGCGATCGACGGCGCCCGCCAAAGCTGCACGCCGCAGCACCCGCAAGGCACGGAGCAGTGTCAGGGGTGTCCGCGCGCGCGCATCCGCCGCATCCAGGAGACACTGATGGACGACCTGGTCCGCATCTTCGACACGACACTGCGTGACGGCGAACAGTCGCCGGGCTTCTCGATGAACCCCGCAGAGAAGCTCGAGCTGGCACGCCAGCTCGAGGCGCTGCGGGTTGATGTTATCGAAGCGGGCTTCCCCATCTCCTCGCCAGGCGATCTCGAATCCGTGCTGACCGTGGCCCGGGAGGTTCGGGAGGTGGCCGTCGCGGGACTGGCGCGGGCGAATCCCAAGGACGTGGACGCGGCCATTGAGGCGCTGCAGCCGGCGGCCCACCCCCGCGTGCACGTCTTCATCGCGACTTCTCCCATCCACATGGAGCACAAGCTCCGGATGAAGCCCGACGAGGTGGTGGCCGCGGCAGAAGCCGCGGTGCGGCAGGCGAAGCGGTTCACCGGCGACGTCGAGTTCTCGGCGGAGGATGCCAGCCGTTCGGACATCGACTTCCTCTGCCGCATCTTCGATGTGGCGATCCAGGCCGGCGCGACCGTGATCAACGTCCCCGACACCGTGGGGTACACGACGCCGCAGGAGTATGGGGGACTGATTCGCACCCTGCGCGAGCGCATCCCCGACAGTGACCGGGTGGTCTGGAGCGTCCACTGCCACGACGACCTGGGCCTGGCCGTGGCGAACTCGCTGGCTGCGGTGGCCGCGGGCGCCCGCCAGGTCGAGTGCACGATCAACGGCATCGGCGAGCGGGCCGGCAATGCGGCGCTCGAGGAGATCGTCATGGCGCTGCGGACGCGGCGCGACACCTACGGCGTGCGGACCGGCATCGACACGACGAAACTCTATCGCAGCAGCCGGCTCTTGACGGCCATCACGGGGGTTCCGGTGCAGCCGAACAAGGCCGTGGTGGGCGAGAACGCCTTCGCGCACGAGGCCGGTATCCATCAGCACGGCGTCCTGATGAACCGGGCGACCTATGAGATCATGGTGCCACAGGACATCGGCCTCCCAACCAACCGGCTGGTGCTGGGCAAGCACTCGGGCAGACACGCCTTCCGGAAGGCGCTCGAAGACCAGGGTGTGCGGCTCGATGACCAAGCACTCGAGCATGTCTTCAACCGTTTTAAGGCCCTGGCGGATCGCAAGAAGCAGGTGGCGATCGAAGACATCCTGGCGCTGGTCGAACAGGAAGTCCGCGCGGTCCCCGCCCTGTACACTCTGCAGTCCTTCCATGTAACGACCGGGACCAATCTCCCGCCGGCCGCCACGGTGACGCTGCGTTCGGAGCGCGGTGATGCCACGGACTCGGCCAGCGGCGACGGTCCGGTGGATGCCCTCTGCGCCGCCGTCAACCGGCTGACTGGTGTGGAGGCGCAGCTCATCGACTACGCGATCCGTGCAGTCACCGGGGGCACCGACGCGCTTGGCGAGGTCACGGCGCGCGTCCGGGACGGCGAGCGCGTCGTCGTCGGCCGGGCCAGCAGCACCGACATCCTCGAAGCCAGCGTCCTGGCCTATCTCGACGGTGTGAACCGCCTGCTGGCCGTGCGCACCCCGGCCAAGACTGGAGATCCCGCATGGGCATGACCCTGACGGAGAAGATCCTGGCCGCCCACGCGGGCGCTGGCAGCGTGCGCCCCGGCGATCTTATCGAGGCGCGGGTGGACTTTTGCTTTGCCAACGACATCACCGCGCCGCTGGCGATCCGCGAATTCGAGCGGATCGGAGTACCGGGCGTGTTCGATCGCCAGCGCGTCGGGATGGTCCCCGACCATTACGCGCCCAACAAGGACATCGCCTCGGCCGAACAATGCAAGGTCATGCGCGAGTTCGTGCGCAAGCACGATCTTCCTTACTACTACGAGGTCGGCCGCGCGGGGATCGCGCATGTGTTGCTGGCCGAGGAAGGTCTGGTCTTGCCCGGCGAGGTGTTCGTCGGCGCCGACTCCCACACGTGCAACCATGGCGCGCTCGGCGCGTTCTCGACCGGCGTGGGATCGTCAGACCTGGCGGCGGTCATGGCGACAGGCGAGATCTGGCTCCGTGTGCCCGAGACGCTGCGGTTCGTCTTCCGCGGGAAGCCGGCGCCGTGGGTGACCGGCAAAGATCTCGTGCTCACGGTCATCGGCGACATCGGTGTGGACGGCGCGCGCTACGGCGCCATGGAGTTCACCGGCGACGCGCTCAAGCACCTGACGATGGACGAGCGCTTCAGCATCGCCAACATGGCGGTGGAGGCCGGCGGCAAGAACGGCATCATGGAGCCCGACGAGACAGTGCTCGACTGGGTGCGGCCACGGGCACAGCGGCCGTTCACCCCAGTCTTCGCCGACCGCGACGCTGAGTACGTGTCGGTGCGCGAGTACGACACCAGCCGCCTCGAGCCCGTTGTCTCGACACCGTCGTCGCCCGGCAACGTCGTCCCGGTCCGCGAGGCCGCCGGCGTGCCGGTGGATCAGGTTTTCATCGGCACCTGCACCAACGGTCGGTTGGAGGACCTGCGGGTGGCGGCCAGGTTCCTCAGCGGGCGCACGGTACATCCCCGCACGCGGATGATGATCATCCCGGCGACGCCGGCAATCTATCGCCAGGCGCTGGCCGAAGGCCTGATCGAGATCTTCATGGACGCCGGGGCGGTGGTCAGCGCCTCCACGTGTGGGCCCTGCATCGGCGGGCATATGGGCGTGCTGGCCGCGGGCGAGGTTTGCGTGAGCACCTCGGCGCGCAACTTCGTGGGGCGCATGGGACACCGCGAGAGCAAGGTCTACCTCTCAGGGCCGGCCGTGGCTGCGGCGAGCGCGGTCATGGGACATCTGGCCCATCCCGATGACGTATTGGGGCGCGCGAGCGCGGGGGTGGGATCATGATCTTCCGCGGCAGCGCCTGGAAAGTCGGCGATCATGTCGACACCGACGTGATCATCCCGGCGCGCTATCTGGTGACCGTGGATCCCGAGGTGCTGCGGGCGCACGTCTTCGAGGACCTCGACCCGACCCTGCGTGAAAAGATCCGGCCCGGCGACATCCTGGTGGCCGGCGAGAACTTCGGCCAGGGGTCGTCCCGCGAGCACGCGCCGATTGCCATTAAGGCCGCCGGCTTTTCCTGCGTGGTGGCAAAGTCGTACGCGCGGATCTTCTACCGGAACGCCTTTAACGTCGGACTGCCCTTACTGGAGTGTCCGGACCTGTACGCAGCGACCGAGAGTGGAGACCGGCTGGCGGTCGATCACGAGACCGGGCGAATCATCAACGAGCGGCGGGGTACCACGCACACCGCCGCGCCGCTTCCGGAATTCATGCGCCGCCTGCTCGACGCCGGCGGCATCATCGAGTACGTGAGGCGCAAAGTGCACAGCGGTCAAGCGGGCTAACGGAGGCGAGGGAAATGGAGTGGGGGAAGATCTGGCGGACCCAATTCTGTGGATGGGACGGCGACGTGGACTTCGCCGCGCTCGCCAGGGAACTCGCCCACGTGATCGACGGGTCCGGCAGCAGGGACGAACAGGACCCCGCGGATTGGGTCTGCCAGCAGATTCAGGAAGCCTACTGACCCCACAGAATTTCCCAGCAGCGTTTCACGCACTGGACTGCTCGACCACGCAGTGGAGTTCTGCGTGGACTTCATGCGATGATTTTGAACGACAGACCCGTGGGTGACACCGGACTGAATTCAAAAGCGGAGGTGCTGAGTGCAGGCGCGGATCGTTCTTCTTCCCGGTGATGGGATCGGACCTGAGGTGACGGCGGAGGCCGTCAAAGTGCTCAAGGCGGTTGCGAAGAGCCGCGGGCACACTTTGGCCTTCGACGAGGTGCTGTTCGGATCGGCGGCGATTGAGGCGACCGGCCACCCACTTCCGGCAGATACCCTCGAATCGTGCCGGAAGGCCGAGGCCATTCTGCTGGGCGCGGTCGGTGGCCCTCAGTGGGATGGACTGCCGCCGGATCGGCGGCCCGAAGCCGGCCTGATGGGCCTGCGGAAGCACCTGCAGCTCTATGCCAACCTGCGCCCCGTGCGCGCCTTTCCAGGGATGCTGGACGCCGCGCCGCTGCGGCCGGATGCGCTGCGCGGGACCGATCTGCTGATCGTCCGCGAGCTGACCGGGGGACTGTATTTCGGCGAACCCAGGGGCCGGTCGGTGCGCGACGGACGGCGCGCCGCGGTTGATACGCTTACATACACCGAAGACGAGATCGCGCGCGTGGCGCGGGTAGCCTTCGACGCCGCGCGGGCGCGCCGGCGCCGCCTCACCTCAATCGACAAAGCCAACGTCCTGCATTCGGGGCAACTGTGGCGCGAGGTGGTCAGCGAGGTCGCGCGCCAGTATCCCGACGTGACCCTCGATCACCTGCTGGTGGACAGCGCCGCCCTGCAACTGGTGCGCCGCCCGGCGGCGTTCGACGTCATCGTGACCGAGAACATGTTCGGCGACATCCTCAGCGACGAGGCGGCCGGGCTGGTCGGCTCGCTCGGTCTCCTGCCGTCGGCCAGCCTGGGCGCGGCGGGGACGTCGCTCTACGAACCGGTCCACGGCACGGCGCCGGACATCGCCGGGCAGGGGATCGCGAACCCGATCGGCGCGATCCTCAGCGCGGCGATGCTGCTGCGTCACGCGCTGCGCCTTCCCGATGAGGCGGCCAGCGTCGAGCGCGCCGTGGATCGCGTCATCGCCGACGGCGCGCGCACCCCTGACGTGGCGGCCGGTGGCCCGACGATCTCGACGTCGGCCTTCGGAGACCGGGTCGTTTCGTTGCTGAAGTCTACCTGAAGCAGGCCCGGGGCACAGCCCACTCGAATAGCCCGACAGTCGATGCCAGGAGGCCCGGGTGTTGAATCGGCCTGCCGCGCTGCTTGCGTGTGTCACCCTCGCCGTGATGCTCGGCGGCTGTGGGGTGCTGCGCCGCTCCGGATCCGCACGGCCGACCGCCACCCAGGTGGCCTCGTGGCTTCCGGGCGGCGCGGTCGTGGACGAGATCGCCCAAGCCGACATCACCGGCGACGGTCGTGAGGAGATCCTGGTCGCGGCAACGATCCCTGCGGGAAGCGGAAATCAGACGGTGGCCATCGTCTTCGGGCTCGATCGGCGCGGGCAGTACGCGCCGGTCGTGCAGCGCCGCGTCCTGGGCGAAGCCTGGCAGCCGATCCAGGTGGGGCGTCCTACAGACGAGGCGCCGCCGGCCGCCGTGTTCGCCTCGCGAGGCGGCGTCACCGGAAACCTCGGCTACGTTGTGATCCAGCAGCGCGACGGCCTGCTGCAGGTGACGCTCGAGAACTCAGGCCTGCTCAACGGCGGCATCCGTTTCGTCCCCGAGGGACTGCTGGAATCTCGCGGCGACACCGACCGCCTCTACCGGTGGTCTGCGTCGGGATGGCAGCCGGAGGACCTGGACAGTCAGTACGTCCCGCCTCTGCCATCGGAGACCGTGACGGTTCCATACACCATCGACGCCGTGCGCGGGCCGAAAATCGAGTCGTCCCGCGAGATCCGCGTTCGGGTCGGGCAGCACGTGTTTCTCCGCCGCACCGACCGGGGCGAGCCGTCGCGGATCGGCGTCTCCGGTCCGCCCTCGGCCTACTCCATCGGACGCGACGGCGTGATCAACCTGCTCGAACCGGATGTCCTTGAAATCTACATCGAGGGACCGGCCAACAGCGGCCGCACGCTGACCCTTTCTGTCACGGTCGAGCCTCGGTGAGATTAAGAAGAAGAGGCGTCGTTGACAGTCCGGAGGGGCACCTCTAGAATGACTGCTGGCGGGAGTGCCTTCCACGCGCGGGGGCGTAGTGTAGCCCGGTTCAACACGCCTGCCTGTCACGCAGGAGATCGCGGGTTCAAATCCCGTCGCTCCCGCCAATTCAGTTTCCACATCAGTGTCCGCCGTTTTGCAACCCTCAGAGCAACTGGGGCACTTAGCGTCTGCGCGGCCTTCACGGCGAGTCTAGCGTCCCGGCAGGGGATCATCCATTCCCCGGAGGACCATTGATTTCGATCCCGCCACGCCGTCCCCACCTGCCTTCCCGCCTTACCTGTGGACCCCAAAGACCTTCAAGTCCTGGTTCCGCTTCCCGTGTTGAGGTATCCTGTCGCCAAAGGGGTGAGGACCATGAACCGCATCGCCATCGTTGTGGGCACCCTGCTGCTCATCACCATGCCATGGATTCCCGCTGGAGCCCAACAGGCGCAGCCGCCGATGATCCTCCTGGGCAAGGCGATCGGCCCCATCGAGATCGGGATGTCGATGGACCGGGCGCGCGCCACTATGGACGGGTTCGGCACAGTGGAACCGGTCGACACTCCTGCGACGCACGGGTTCTGTAATCCCGATGAGGGTGTCGGCGTCTGCATCTTTGACAAGTGGCAGCGGCTCGGTCTGAATAGACCCGGCGTGGTGGTCTTCGTCCTGACCGACGATGCCCGCTTCACCACCGAGGCCAGCAGCCTCAAGGTAGGCCAACCGCTGCTCGATTTCCTCAGGATCTACGGGCTGTACAACGCCGGGCAGGGGAGCGAACTGCGGTGGGAGGCTCGAGGGTTGTCCGTTGATGTGAGGGCGGACGATCCCGGCATGGTGGTGCGGTACATCGGTGTCTTCACGCCACGGGCCCCGACGGCGATGGTCGTTCCGACTCCAGGACCGTGACCTGTTCAGACCTCTCTCATGCAGCGCGTCGTCATCACGGGAGGATCAGGCCTAATCGGTCGCGCGCTGACTGCCGCGCTGCGTACACGTGGCGCGGAGGTGGTGTGCCTCGGCCGGGCGCCGACCGGTCCCGATGCCATCGCATGGGATCCGCGGACCGGCTATCTTGATGCCGGCGTATTCGAAGGCGCCACGGCCGTGGTCAATCTCGCAGGGCGCAGCATCGCGCAGGGACGGTGGACCGCGAGAGTGCGCGCGGAGATCCTGGAGAGTCGAGTCCGGGCCACCAGGCTCCTCGTGAACACGATCGCGAAAGCGCACGCCCGCCCGGCGGTGCTGGTCTCGGCGTCGGCGGTCGGGTATTACGGCGATCGAGGTGATGAGGTGCTCGACGAATCCTCCTCCCCCGGCCAGGGCTTTCTGGCCGGAGTCACGCAGGCCTGGGAGGTGGAAGCACGGCGGGCGGAAGCGCGCGGCGTGCGGGTCGTGTGCACGCGTTTTGGGATTGTGCTCGCCCGAAAGGGAGGCGCCCTGGATCCACTGCTTCCTCTCTTCCGTCTCGGCGTCGGCGGGCCGCTGGGCAGCGGGCGCCAATGGTGGAGCTGGATCCACATCGACGACCTGGTAGCGGTGATCCTCGCGGCCCTCACGACTCCGGCGATGAAGGGACCGGTGAACGTCGTCTCGCCATCTCCGACGACCAATCGAGAGTTTGCGCGGGCTCTCGGCGCGGTGATGCACCGGCCTGCGCTGCTGCCCGCGCCGGCCTTCGCCATCCGGCTGATCAAGGGCGCCATGGCCGACGAGATGATCCTCAGCAGCCAGCGGGTCGTCCCGGCGAAATTACAGGCGCACGGGTTTGCGTTTCACTGGAAAGAGCTGGGGCCGGCGCTCGCAGATCTTGTGAGCCGCCGCGCACAATAGACGAGAGGGAGGACGCGATGCCCAAGGTGGGGGACAAGGCACCCGAGTTCACGGCGGACACCGATGCCGGCACGAGGGTCTCGCTGAAGGACTTCCAGGGGAGGAAGGTCGTGCTCTACTTCTATCCAAAGGACGATACCCCCGGCTGAACCGGCGAAGCGAGCGCCTTCCGCGACCGCCACGCCCACATAATCGCGAAGGGCGCCGTGGTGCTCGGGGCGAGCACCGACAGCGTCGAGTCGCACGTGAAGTTCAAGAAGAAGTATGGCCTGCCGTTTCTCTTGCTGAGCGATGCCGACGAGAAAATCGTCAATGCCTACGGCGTGTGGCAGGAGAAGAGCTTCATGGGGAAGACCTACATGGGGATCGTCCGCACCACGTTTATCATCGACGAGCGCGGGGTGATCTCACACGTCTTCGCGAACGTCAAGGTGGACGGGCACGTCGAGCAGGTGCTCAGCGCGCTCGCCGAGCCGGCGGCCGCCAGGTAAGACGCGCGACTCTTACGGTAGGATCGTAACCCGGCCCTCCACCTGCGGGGCGATCGTCCCGGTCTGCTGAATCGCGTTCGCCACGGCGGTCGCCATCACGGGACCGCCGGCCTCATTGATGATGACCTGCGCCGTCTTGATCGTTGCATAGCCATCGCCGCCGGCCAGCATGAAGTCGTTCGTCGCGACCGTGTAGAGCGCGTCCGGGTCGAGCGGCCGGCCGGCGATGGTCACCGCCACGATGCGCGAGCCGGCCGGGCGGCTTCGGCTCCACGTGTACGTCAGGCCGGAGACCTGCGGGAAGCGTCCGGCCAGGCTCTCGACCTGGCTGACGCCGTTCTCGAGGGCCGCGCGGATCGCCGCGCCGGACATCCGGACCTTCACCACAAGATTGCCGAACGGCAGCCAGGCGACGACATCCTTCCGCTTGATCTCACCGGCAGGAAACAGAGCGTTGGTCCGGATCCCGCCGCCGTTGGTGATGGCGACGTCGGCGTCCACGGCCTTCCGCATCACGTCCGCGATGAAGTTGCCCAGGGCCGACTCGGCCGCCCTCACCATGGTATTGCGCGCGTCGAGCGGGGTTGTCGTGCGGCCGATGACCACATCGAGTTCCTTGCCCACCTGGTCGGCGTAGCGTTTGACGATCGGGCCCACGACCGGGTCTGAGGGCGTCTGATCGTTGATGGTGATCAGCTCGTCTTTGATGCTCACGACGCGGCCGTCCGGCGTCACCTGCATCCGCACGACGCCCAGCCACTTTGTGTCAGATCCCGCCTTGGCGACGAGCGACTGTCCCACCACGGCTCGCATCGGGTCGTGGTCATGCCCGCCGACGATCAAGTTGATCCCCGGCACCTGGCGCAGGATCTGCACGTCCTGGTCCATGTCGAGATGCGTGAGGCCGACGATGATCTTTGCGCCCCGCTGCCGCAGGATCGGGACGATGCCGCGGGCGGCGCCGACCTCATCGAGGATGAGGAGATCGGCGCCCCCGCGCGACGCCACCAGCGTCTCATCCGTCAGCAGCCCAAAGTAGCCCACGTCAATGCCGTGCACCCGCTTGATCAGCGTGAACTCAAGGCGCGGCAGGCGCGAGAAGTCCTGCTGGTAGACGTTGCTCACGATCCATGGGAAACGCGACTGGGCCAGCCGCTCCTGCAGGACCGCCGTGCCGTAGTCGAACTCATGGTTCCCCAGCGTCGCGGCGTCGATGCCCAGCGCGTTCATGCCCTCGATCATCTGGGCACCCTTGAAGATGGACGACTCCAGCGACGGCGAGATCAGGTCGCCGGCAAACAGCAGTTGGGCCTCGGGATCCTGCGCGCGGATCTGCTTGATCACATGGGCGATCCGGTCCATTCCACCAGCCTTGCCGCCGTCCACCGCGCCGAGCTGGTAGACGTCGTTGAAGTGCATGAAGGTCAGGGTGATCGGCGCCTGGGCCGAAGCCTGCGCGGCCAGCAGCCCCAGGACAGCCGCCGCGAGGAGCCATCGTCGGATGCGCTGATGCAGATGCATGCTCGCCTCCCTCCAACAGGCTTCTATCGCCGGGTCCTGCCCGCCGTCTGGCGAGCCTCGCGCCCGGCCCGCTCGGCCGTACCTGCCGCCTGGGCCAGCGCGGCCCGCACCGCATTGAGGTCGCGGACGGCGCGTACTGTAAGGTGTTTTGCCGCGTCGCCCGTCGCGGTCCCCAGCTCACGCACTGCTGCCAGCAGCGGGACGTCATGCTGCTCGAGCGCCGGGTCGTGGTCAAAGCGGCCGGCCCGTGTGTAGCCAATCGGGATGAGAGCACGTCCCAGCGCCATTAGCCCCTGATTCACGGCGGCGATGGCCCTTCGGTTCGACGAGGTCCGCAGGCCCCGTGCGACGCGGCCCAGGGATTGAGTCGCTGCCACCAGGTGCCGCGCAGCGGCAATGGTTGGATTGAGATCCACGTGCTTCCCTGCGACCTTCCGTAGCGACTGGAGCTTTGTCAGCCAGTCCTTCGCCGTTGCTTCGTAATCCAACGGCAGCACCGGTTCGGTACACAGCGCGTGGACGACCCCCAGGTAGATCTTGCAGTCGCGCTCGAGGATGGCAGGATCGATCTTGTCTGGCGTGTCGTCGGTTGTGTGCCACCACCAGCCCAGCCCGCCGGTGGCGCCGCCGGTGCGGATGTCGAAGTCCAAGCTGGCTTCCGGCGAGTCCGACGGCTGCTCGGAAAGACTCATCAACAGCGAGGGCAGCCCCACGCCCAGGAACGACTGGTCTCCGGACCGTCCCACGCGGCCGCCCACGAACCGTCCGCCGGCAAGCCCCTTGATGACACGGTCGGCCACCGCCCGGGTCTCAGGCATCGAGAACGCGTGGCGGTTGATCACGGCGCCGCGCCCGCCGACCGAGTCGACGTTGACGTGGACGACGCAGCGCGCGTTGAGTTCGTCCCAGTAGTGGTCGGCGTACCAGGTGGATCCCGCATAGCGGCCGTGCGAGTGTCCGGACCAGAAAGCGAGGCGGACGCCACGATAGCGCTTTGTCTTTGCCAGCACGCGCGCCACTTCCAGCATCGTGGCGTTCGCGGTGCCGTTGTCCATCGCGCCGCGGTGCCAGGAGTCGATGTGGCCTGCGAACATCACGAAGGTGTCCTCGACCGCGCCGGGGAGATCGCCGATCAGGATCGGCGTCTTGCGCCAGCGCGTGTCCACGTCCGCGGTGATGCGCATGCGCACGCCGCCGACCTTCGCCATCTCACGCAAGCGTTCGCCGTCCTTCTGGGCGACCGACACGACGGGGATGCGCGGCAGCCGGCCTGCCCCGTGAAGGGTGGGGCTGCCCCAAACCGGCGAGACGATCATCTCGTGCACCAGGCGGTCCTGGTTGAGGAAGACGAACCCCGCCGCTCCGGCCTTCTGTCCCGCGTCCACGCGGTCCGGCGAGGCGAGGCCCTCGAGCAGCACGATTCGTCCTGCGGCTCGCGCGGCGCTCAGATCCGCCGGAGTGCCGAGGCCCGCGTACACGGCGGGCGCCTCCAGGCCACCCGGTCCGGTGGGGGCTGCGAACGAGTGGGTGACGCAGGGGACGGCAGTCGCTTCGCCGCTAGCCGGTGTCACGCTCAACGCTGCGCGGCCGGGGAGGCTGATGTAGGCGTCGTGGAGGATCAACTGCGTCTCGCAGCCCACCGCCCGGAGTTCCTGCTGCGCGTATTTGAATGCCTTGAGTTCGTCGGGCGTGCCCGAGAGCCGCACCCATCGGGCGATCGCCTCGACATCGGCCATCAACCGCTTTGCGCTGACCTGGCCGGAGAGCCCGTCCTGCGCGTTCACGCTGCGGCCCCTCCTGATGCTACCCCTTGTTGTGCGCGCCTTCCCTGCCATGCGTCCCCTCCTTGTCGTCTTCTCACCCCAACATCCAGCGCCCGCCGTCCACACTGAGCGTCTGGCCCGTGACGTATGACGCGTCGTCCGCCGCAAAAAAGAGTACCGCGAAGGCGATGTCCTCTGCCTTCCCGAGCCGCTTGACGGCCAGGTTGTGGAAGAACGCCTGTTGGCCGGCTTCGCCGAGGGCCTCCCACTGCCGCTGCGACGAGGGATTGGATAGCACAAACCCAGGGGCCACCGAGTTCGCCGTGATGCCGAACGCCCCGAGTTCGCGCGCGATCTGACGCGTGAAGCCGATCTCGCCGGCTTTTGCGCCGGCATAGGCCTGGATGCCCGTCTGGCTGTAGCTGCGCCCGGCGCCCGACGAGATCGTGATGATCCGGCCCCACCCGCGCGCCTTCATCGAGGGCGCCACGGCGCGCACCAGCAGAAACGCAGCATCGAGGTTCACCGCGACGATCCTGCGCCAATCGTCGAGCGAGACCTGTTCCACCGGTTGATTCACTTGACCCTGCACGCCGCCGGCCGCGTGTACCAGGATGTCCACGCCCCCGTGCTGGGCTGTGATCTCCGCGACGAGCGTCTGGACCGCCCCGGCATTGGTGACGTCTGCGGTCCGGCCTGCGGCGGTGCCGCCCGACGCCCGCCACTGACGTGCCGACTCGGCCAGCGGTTCCTCCAACACGTCGCAGCCCCACACGGTGGCGCCGCGCTCGACGAAAGCCCGCCCGATCGCCCGTCCGATGCCGCGGGCGGCGCCGGTCACGAGCGCGACGCGTCCTTTGAAAGCCTGCGCGTCAAACATGGACGGACTCCGATCCGTACGCCGCGGTGCTGGCGTCGGCCAGCGCGCGGATGTTATCCCACGACATCTGCCGCGTTCCCGATTCGATCTCGCCGATCATGCGTCCGACTGCCTCCACCAGCGGGACCCGCAGACCGTGCCGTGTGGCCGCCGCCCCTACCCCGGTGACCATCGCCTCCACTTCGGTCTTCCGCTTCCGCACCGCCAGATCCCGCCAGATGCCGCTCTTGGCCTTGAGCGATTTGCGGTTGAAGGCGACGAGCGCATCGAAGCTCGCCGCCACGCGCCGGGCATCGCGGTGGGGAGGGAAGACGAACGCCGCCGGTTCGAAGCCATCGAACCCCTCGGGGCGGACGCCTTCGGCCGCCGCAACCGCCAGGACCTCTGACGCGAGATTCGTGATCGCCGGGCGCGCCATCGGATCGGCCAGGACGTCGGCGATCGATGCATCCACGAGGGCGGTCGCCTTCAGCATGGCGCCGTAGGCGTTCTTTCCCCAGAGATAGCCCCAGATGTTGCCGGTGGCCTGGGTGTTGGGGAGGAAGGAGGACCGCAGCATCTCCACGAGGCTCGTGACTCGCGCACTCATCGTGCCATCGAGCTCGCCGACGAAGAGCGCGCCCGAACCGCCATACATGATGCGTCCGGGTTCGAGGTAGTCAGCGCCGAAATTGACAAAGGCGCCGATTGTCCGCTGCCGGCCAACGACCGCCGCAATACGCTCCTCATTGAAACCGTTCTGCATCGACACGATCGCCCCGTCGGCCGCGAGATGCGGGGCGATCTGGCGTGTGGCGATATCTGTGTGCATGGTCTTGACCGCCAGGAAGACCATGCTGAGCGGCCCGCGTATCTCGGACGGGGCCATCGCCGGCGCCCGCACCGTGAACGTTTCAGCGTGGCCTTCGATGGTCAGCCCCCGGTCGTTCATCGCGCGCACGTGATCCTCGACCGTGTCCACAAAGGTGATGTCATGTCCGGCCCGGACGAGATAGGCACCCATCGTGCCGCCGATCGCCCCGGCGCCGACAATCGTAATTCGCACCAGCTGTCCCTCCACTTCGTTTGATGACATATCTTCGGCGTCCGGTGCGCTAGCTCATCCCGGTAGGACAATGCGGCCCCGGGTCGACGTGCTCGATGAGAGCCAGTTCGGCCGGGGGGCGGAGGGGCGGGAGATCGGGCTGCGTCACGCCCGGAAGTTCGCGCAGGCGGCCGACCCTCCCTGCGTCGCGCCTCCGCCCTACGAGTCCGCACCCTCCGCCGGAGGGCATAGGGATGTTGACGGTTGAATTGCATCGTTGGTACACTGCCGATGTGCCAGTGCCGGGGTAGCTCAGATGGTAGAGCGGAGGCCTGAAGAGCCTCGCGTCGGCGGTTCGATTCCGTCCCCCGGCACCATACTTTCTGAGACATCCCTGGTCACCAGCCGCAGGATCCCCGTGACACTCCCGCGGACGACGGCGAGGAGTTGATCGCCCTGCGGGCGCAGGCGTACGGGCTCTATAGCCTGCTGGAGAACCGCCCGGGCTCGGGCCGGATCCCAAGCGATCGTCCGTCGCATGTCGTTGACGAACTTCAGTGCCTGCTGCGGATGGACGACTAGCCGGCGCCCCGAGGTGTCGGCCTGGCCTGCCTGGGCTTGGAGGCGCGCTACTTTCGCCTCGGCCTCCGTGAGCATGGCGACCAGGCTTGCCGGTGCCCCGCCGCCCGCGAGGATGGCGGCCCTTGGAGTTGACCCGCTTTCGTGGACACTCTACTGCTTTGGGGTAGGAAACCCCGGAGAGGAGTCCACGATGCCCCGAACACGCCCGCCCTATCTCCTGGAGTTTCGCCAAGAGGCTGTCCGCCTCGCGCGGGAGTCCGGGAAGCCGGGCTCGCAGATCGCCAGGGACCTGGGGATCTCTTACGAGTCGCTGCGCCACTGGATCAAACAGCCTGATCTCGACGTCGGCCGTCGCACCGATGGTCTGACGACGGCCGAGCGCGAGGAACTGCGCCGCCTGCGCCGCGAGAATCGTGTCTTGCGCGAGGAGCGGGAGATCCTCCGAAAAGCCGCGGCCTTCTTCGCCCGGGAGACCGGCCCGAAGCGCCTGCCATCTTCGGGTTCGTAACGCAGGAGAAGGCCGCCCATGACGTCGCCACGATGTGCCGCGTGTTAGGTGTCTCCCCCAGCGGCTATTACGCGTGGCGCACCCAGCCGCCCTCAGCGCGGGCTCAAGCCAATCAGAGCCTGCTGACGCGCATCCGCGCCATCCACGCGCAGAGCCGGGGGACCTATGGCGCCCCGCGCATTCATGCCGAACTCCGCGCGGTGGGCGTGCGCTGCGCCCGCAAGCGCGTGGCCCGGCTGATGCGCTCTGCAAGCCTGCAGGGCGCGCACCGCCGCCGGCGACTGCGGACCACGATCCGCGATGTAGATGCGGCACCGGCGCCGGATCTGGTCGCGCGGGCGTTTGCCACCGATCGCCCCAATCGACTGTGGATCGCGGACATCACCTACGTCCGGACCTGGAGCGGGTGGCTGTACCTGGCGGTCGTGCTAGAGACGTTTAGCCGGCGCGTGGTGGGCTGGTCGATGGCCGACACCCTGGAGAGCGCCCTCGTCGTTGACGCGCTCAACATGGCCCTGTGGAATCGCCGCCCCAGGCCGGGACTCATTCACCATTCCGACCGCGGCTGCCAGTACACCAGCCTGGCCTTCGGCCGGCGCTGCCGGGCGGCGGGGATCCTGCCGTCCATGGGCCGAGTCGGCCACGCCTACGACACTCAGTCCAGAATAGTACCTGTGGGCGTCGGCTCACCGGCCTGATCGGTGTTGTCCCGGCGGGCTGGGCAGTCTGACCCGGCGTACGACTGGCATCACTGCCATCGCGTTGATCAGTCGACCGCAGAGCCGGCGCCCGCGCCCCGCGCGCGCGAGGTCGGCCGTGACCCGATAGGGGCCTTGTCCAGCACCATGAGTGTCCTGTCCGCGCCGAGTTCGCCCGCCGGAACACAGAGTCGGTCGGCCGACCGGAGGGAGGGGCATGGTGGCGGAGAGCGGGCTGGGTCTGGGCGTGGACACCCACAAGGAGGTGCACGTCACAGCGATCCTCGACGAGCTGGGCAGGCTTGCAGGCGTGAGTCGCTTTGCGGCGACGGACCACGGGAGCGAACAGATGCTTGCGTGGGCTCGCCGACACGGGATTGTTCGCAGGGCTGGGGTGGAGAGCACGGGGAGCTACGGCTACCGGCTGACCAGGATTCTCCAGCGGGCAGACATCGAGGTGGTCGCGGTGAACCGTCCCGACCGGTCACACCGGCGGCGGCCCGCGCCGTGCTGTCCGGAGAGGCGAGGGCCCTTCCCAAGGAACGGGAAGGAACGGGAAGGACCGGTGGGTACCCTCCGAGCTCTGATCGTGGCACGCCGCAGCGCGGTGAAGGCCAGGACCCAGGCCTTCAATCAGATCCACGCGTTGCTCGTGGCCTGTGAGGACACCGTGCGAGACAGACTTGGCAGACGGCGAGGCCGTGCTCTCGCCCAGAGCTGCTCGCGCCTTCAGCCTAAGGACGGGACGAGGATCGCCCTTCGGAGTTTGGGAAGACGCTGGCTTCACCTGGACAAGGAGGTACGCGCTTTCAAGGCGCACATTTCTGCCGTCGTGAATCGGATCGCGCCAAGGCTGTTGGAGCGTCACAGCGTCGGAGGCCTATCGGCTGCCCAGCTCCTGGTCACAGCTGGGGACAACCCCGACCAATTCCGCAGCGAGGCGGACTTCGCTGCTCTCTGTGGCGCCAGCCCCGTCGAGGCTTCTCGGGTAAGACGACGCGACACCACCTGAACCGCGGTGGGGACCGGGCGGCGAACACGGCCCTCTGGGCGATCGCGAACGTCCGGCTGATCCACGACCCAGAACTCGTGCGTACGCCGAGCGTCGTACGGCCCTCGGCAACAGCCGGAAGGAGATCCTGCGGATCCTCAAGCGCTAC
>JBGPLF010000041.1:0-21085 GCA_041486265.1 bacterium | reverse complement strand
GTTCTGGTTGAGTTGCTGACGCGGCTCTAGGGCGCACGTGCAGGAGGGAGATACCGTGGTGCAGGCTTACGTACTGATTCGCATTCTTCCAGGAAAGCTGTCGGAGGCGCTGGCGCACATCCAGAAGACGCCGGGAGTGAAGATGGCCCACGCGGTCACCGGGCCAACCGACATCATCGCTTACGTGGAGACCGAGAGCATGGACACGCTCGGCCGGTTGATCGTTTCGCGCTTTCAGGAGACGACCGGGGTCACCCGAACGACCACGTGCGTAGTGACGCCGGTCAGCGGCGCCTGATCGGCTGAAGCGCCTCTACGAGTCTGCCATGCTGATGCGCACCTGAGGCGTCTGCTTCGGCAGCGCCCAGATCGCCAGCAGCGCGATCAGCACCAGGCTGAGCGTCGCCATCAGCGTCGCCGACAGCCCGATCCGTTCGGCGATCGCGCCGACGAGCGTCAACGACATGCCGGCCGTCCCCCATGACAACCCCGTGACCAGGCTGCTGGCCAGGCTCGCGCGGCGCGGCAGCATCTCCTGCGCCATCACAACGTTGACAGGCGCCGAGAGATAGAGGGAAAACCCACCCAGGGCCAGCGGCACCAGGCCCCATGCGGTGCGGCTGATCCCGAACAACACTAGTAGCGGCGCGCCGAGGACAAAGGAGAGTGCCAGCACCTCACGCCGGCCAATGCGGTCGGAGAGCACCCCGCCGGTGAGCCCGCCCAGGGCACCGACCCCGCCAAAGAGAAACACGGCCACGCCGCCGACGATGAGCGACTGCCCCCGCCGCTGCAGCAGCAGCGGGAGGAAGAGGATGTGAGCCTGCGTGATGATGCTCCGGATCAGGACGACGGTCCAGATGAGGGCGAACGACCGCCCGTGCTCCCGGAAGTCGCTCCGCAGTCCGCCGGGCAACTCCGGGCGCACCGCCCGCCAGGACCGAACCGCCTGCCAAAGGAACAGGCAGGCCGCCACGCCCGGGATGGCGGCCATGAGGGTCGCGTGCAGACCCAGCAGGCCGACCATCGCGGCGATGAAAAGCGGGCCGATAGCGTAGCCCAACTCCCCGCCGAAGACGAACACCGAGAGCCCCGTGCCCCGGCGCTCTCCACTGATCGCGCCGGCGAGGGAGAACGACTGCGGATGGAACGACGCGGTCCCCACGCCGGCCAGGAACAGAAGCATAAGCGTCGCCTGATAGGACGGCGCCAGCCCCAGCGCCCCCATCGCCAGGACCGTCAGCAGCGGGCCCAAGATCGTGAACACCGGCCGGGTAATGCGATCCGCAGCCAGGCCGAACACAGGCTGGGCGAACGCGCCAGACGAGTTGAAAGCGGTCCCCAACAACCCGGCCAGGGTCAGCGAGAGATTGAACTTCGTCACCACGACCGGCAGGAGCGGCGCGAGGAACGAGGCGTAGAAATCGTTCGTGAAGTGGCCGAATGCCATGGTCAAAACGCGCGACCACGGCAGCGCCCGCGGTGGGACCGGCGCGGCGGCGCGGACGGGCGCACGGGCGTCGTTCATCGGATCAGCGCCAGGACCAGCGAGACCGTGACGAAGCTGGCGATCGTGGTGAGGAAGACGGCTCCGGCCACAAATGCTGGGGCCGTGTCAAACTGGGCGGCGAGCAAGAACGCATTGACGGCCGTCGGCATCGAGGTAGACAGAATGGCGACGCTGCCCGCAAGCCCGGTAATGCCAAACCAGGGGATGAGCGCGGCGGTCAGCAGCGGCGACACGACGAGCCGCAGGCCCGCGACGACCGCCAGCGACTTGTTGAACACGGCGGGCCGGGCCTGCCCCAGTTGCACGCCGAGCGCGATCAGCAGCATGGGAATCGCGCCCTGCCCCATCAACTCAAGCGGACGCCAGATCGCGTCGGGCACCGGCCATCGGGTGCGCTCGACCAGCAGTCCCAGGATAGCCGCATAGATCAGCGGCAGCCGGAACATGTCGCCCACCGCCCGCCAGGTGGTATTCCGCCCGGCCGAGGCCAGGTAGACGCCCACCGACTGGGTCACGATGGCCGAGAGCACGAAGATGACGGTGGCCAGGCGGAATCCTTCCTGGCCGAAGGCGAAAAGGCTGACCGGCAATCCATAGTTTCCGGCGTTGTAGAGGACCGTCGCCAGCGCCGTGCCGCTGCGCTCGGCGCGCGGCAACCGCATGAGCCGGCCGGCAAGTTGGGAGACGGCCAGCAGCACGACGAAGTGCGCGAGGATCAACCCGATCAGGTGATAACCGCCGACGGCCTGCAGATCCGTCCGCACGAGCGCGGTGAAGACCAGGCTGGGCGACAGCAGGTAGATGGTCACGCGGGAGAGCGAGTGCGTCTCGACCGTGGTGTAGCGGGCGAGCAGATAGCCGGCGCCGACGATGATGACGACCGGTACGATGACGGACAACAGTGACACCGCAGTCTCCTGTCGGGACCCTAGCGACAGAGCGCAGGAGCCCTCGTGTCGTGCCTACCGCTCGTCCGGCACGAAGACCTCGTTCGTGTTGCTGAAGCTGCCCGCGGGACGGGGACCGGCTGAGAAGATGAGTGTGCGCCCGCCGGATGCAGGGTCAGCGCGATTATCGGGCGCGGACCGGCCGGCGCTGCGGCCCCCGGGCGCGCTTCGCGATCTTCGCGCGCTTCTGGCCGTTCTTTGCGAGCAGCGTCTCCTCCCACGTCACGATGCTGTGGAAGAACTGGCGGTCGCCCTCTTCGAGCCCGCGCGTCACCTCGGTGATGTGCATCGAGCTCGCTCCAAACTCCTTGATGGCGTACTCCACGGCAGCCTCGGGCTTCGCGTCGTTGCCGCAGGTGAAGATATCGAGGGCCACGTAGCCGTACTCGGGCCAGGTGTGCACCGACAGGTGCGATTCCGAAATCACGACGACACCCGAGACGCCGTTCGGAGAAAACCGGTGGAAGGAGATCGACCAGACCGTAACCTGTGCCACCTCTGCGGCGCGCACCAGGATCTGCTCGACCGTTTCAACCTTGCCGATGATCTCAGGACTGCACCCCGACGCCTCAGCGATGTAGTGGTGCCCGACTGGTTCCACCCCCCACCTCCCACCACGGCCGCGGCCGTCGTTTCACCCACACGATTCCCAATGGTAGAGTTCGACGCTACCCTCGTCAACGCATTCTCCCCGACCGCTCTCGAACAAGCGCCACCGCCATCGGGAGCAGCGAGATGACGATCACGGCGAGAACAACGAGCGAGAAGTGACGCCGGACGGCGGGCACGTTCCCAAAGAAATACCCGCCGAAGACAAAGAGGGCGATCCAGCCGACGCCGCCGGAGACATTGTACACGGCGAACCGCCGGTAGGTCATCGTCCCGAGCCCGGCCACGAACGGGGCAAAGGTGCGAATGATGGGCACGAAGCGCGCCAGGACGATCGTCTTCGCACCGTACCGTTCGTAGAACTGATGGGTCCGATCGAGGTACTCCTTCTTGAGATATCGGACCTGTCCGTTGCGGAACAATCGAGCGCCCACCGAGCGGCCGATCCAGTAGTTGGCCGCGTCGCCTCCCACCGCGGCCACGGCGAGAAGAACGGCCAACCACCAGACGTCCAGAGATCCTCGTGCAGCCAGCGCCCCGGCGACGAACAACAAGGAGTCCCCGGGCAGGACCGGGGTGACAACCAGACCCGTCTCGCAAAAGATGATGAGGAAGAGCAGGGAATAGGCCCACACCCCGTAGGCCTGGATGAACCCATCGAGGTGCTGATCGAGGTGCAGGACGATCGATGCCAACTCCCTGACGAGCCCCATCGCCGCTTATGCCTGCGGCGACCCGGGGCGCCCGTCGCCGGTGGATTTGGGGTCGGCGTCTTCCGTACCGTTGGTGCCCCGACGGTGGTTGCGCGCCTGATACATGGCGGCGTCGGCGCGGGCGATGAGGGTGTCGGCATCGATCGCGTCGGCCGGCGCCGTCGCGATGCCCGCGTCCAGGCCCAGCGTGATGCGGTGGGTACCGACGACGAACGGCGACTGGGCGACCTCCGTGGACAGGCGGGCGGCCGCAACGCTGGCTTCGGTTTGATCGGTGCGGGGGAGAATCATCGCAAACTCATCGCCACCGTAACGGAAGACCAGGTCACCCGGACGAACCGCGCCGTCGAGGAGGCGGGCAAACTGCTGCAGCACCACGTCGCCGACCAGATGGCCGTGCCGGTCGTTGACGGCCTTGAAGCCCACCAGGTCGAGCAGGGCGAGGCTGAACGGCGTCGAGTCCCGCGCCTCGCGCTTGAACTCTTCCTCCAGCCGGATACGGAAGTGCCGGCGGTTGTACAGCCCGGTGAGGGGATCAGTGATCGACAGCCGTTCGACAGCCACCAGCGCCTCTTCCAGCCGGCGATTCGCCTCGGCCAGCCGCTCGCCGGCCGCCCGGGCTTCGTACGTGCCCTTGAGCGCCACGCTGGCGAACAGCCACGATGCAAATCCGAGTAATGCGCCGGCATGGCCAAAGGCCTGGAACAGGAAGGCAATGATGAAGCCTACCGGGACCATGCTGGCCGACAGGAGGAACGCGCGGGGGGCGGTGGGCCACAGCGCATAGGAGATCTCACCAGTCTGCACCAGCCGCCCGGCCAGGGTGAAGACCGTGTTGACGAAGGCGTAGATGCCACCGGCGAGCACGTACGCCCAGAACACGCCCGAGCCGCTCACCATGGCGCCCACAGGCGCGACGGTCGCCGCAAGGACGATGCTGAACACGACATTGCCGAGATCGAAGGACGCGCGCCAGAACGGCCGCTTCGCATGGAGCCAGAAGACGCCCAGGCTCAGGGCGCTCAAGAGAACGGGTGCCTGCCATCCGAAGAGAAACAGCGCCGCCAACCCGATGCCGCTGTGCGGGTTATAGCTGATGCCCATCGGCAATTGAAAGACGATAATCCCCGAGGTCACCGACATGACGGCAAACAACAGCCAGACGTCCCATGAGAGTCGGGGCGGGCCGGCCGCCGCCGTGATCAGCAGCACCAGGCCGGCCGCGCCGACCAGGCCGGCGAACCATCGATAGGCCAGCGGGTAGGTCACGGACTGCGATGGCATGCGGTGGCTCCTGGTGGATTCGGCGTCGCGGACTAACCCGAGAGTTGATGCAGAAACCGGATCACGGTCTCGATCCCCAGGTAGAAGTTGACCAGGGCGAACTTTTCGTTCGGCGCGTGCAAATTGTCGTCCGGCAGGCCGAATCCCATCAGCACCGTCGGGATCTTCAACGTTTCGTCGAAACCGGCGACGATCGGGATGCTGCCGCCGCTGCGTGTATACACCGGCGCCGTGCCGTACGTGGACTCCAGCGCGCGTGCGGCGGCGCGGACCGGAGGTGCATCGGGAGAGACGACGACGGGCGGCGCCGATGCCAGATGACGCGCTTCCACTCGCACGCCCGGAGGCGCGAGACGCTGCACGAACCGGCTGTACTGCTTGAAGATGCGCTCGGGCCGTTGGTCGGGGACCAGACGCATGCTGACCTTCGCGGTCGCCCGCGAAGGGATCACCGTCTTCATGCCGGCGCCTGTGAAGCCGCCGGCGATCCCGTGCACCTCGAGCGTCGGACGGGCCCAGAGCCGGTCGAGGATCGGCTGACCCTCTTCACCCGGCGCCGCGTCGGTCCCGATCTCCCGCAGGAAGCCTGCGTCGCTAAAGGGCAACCTGGCCCACGCCGCGCGCTCGGCGGCATCCGGCGGCTGCACGCGGCTGTAGAATCCGGGGATCTTGACCCGGCCCCGCTTGTCCTTCAATCCGGTAACAATCTGCGCAGCCGCGCCGACGGCGTTAGGTGCCGCGCCGCCGAACGCTCCCGAGTGCAGATCGTGCCTGGCACCCGTGACCTCGATCTCGGTATAGAGCATGCCGCGCAGTCCGGTCGTGATCGTCGGCAGACCGGGCGCAAAGAGATCCCCGTCACTGACGAGAGCGGCGTCGGCCGTCAGCGTCCGCTTGTGCCGGGCCACGTACGCGGCCAGCGAGGGACTGCCGATCTCCTCCTCACCCTCAAGAAGAAACTTCACGTTCACCGGTAGCGCGCGGGCCGTGCGCATGATGGCTTCGATCGCCTTGACGTGGATGAAGAGCTGGCCCTTGTCATCCGAGGCCCCGCGGGCATAGAGGACGTCATGCTCGACCACAGGCTCGAACGGCGGGCGCGTCCACAACTCCAGCGGCTCTGGTGGCTGGACGTCGAAGTGCCCGTAGCATAGCACCGTCGGCCGGCCGGGGGCGCCCAGCCACTCAGCGCGCACGATCGGGTGCCGATCGGTGGGCTCGATCCGGCTCTGGAAGCCCAGCGCTTCGAGGTGCCCGGCGAGCCACTGGGCGGCCCGCGCAACGTCGCCGGCGCGCTCCGGCGCCGTGCTGACGCTGGGGATGCGGACAAGATCGATCAGTTCGGTAAGAAAGCGCGCGCGGTGCTCACGGGCGTACGCGATGGCCTGTTCCATGGCAATTGGTATTCGACGACCGGCGCCCCCGTCCCTGGAGCGCCAGCGAGGGCTTATCCTAGCATGTAGGGCCGCCCTGAGACGGTGGGCCCGCGAATTCTGGCGGTTTCCTTCGTCCGGGTCACTGTTGCATTCACGTCGCGTGCTTCGAATGCCATTTACTTTCTTATGACCAACCGGTCTTTGTCCACAGAGGTAATTCGTATCACTCGATGTGGAGCTGATTGCGAGCCTGTGTAAAAGGCGAGAGTGTTTCCGTCTTCAAGCTTCCAGGTTCCCTTTGTCCCCAGTCGGCGGTCATCAGGTGCAATGCCACTCTCGACAAGACCGCCGTCGGGCTTCAGGTCAAATGACGTTCGACCGCGAGAAGGAGGAAAGTTGAAGGTCGCTGGTCGGAACACCATCTCCGTGTCCGTATCTTCTTCGTGAGAATGTACCCAGAATTGGTGCAAAACATCCGCATCGTCCTTCTTGCGTATCATCTTGCTCCTCTGGTGGCTTACGTGCCGATCGTGCTGCGCGGACCATCCAGAGTGGCGGTCATCCGCGCCACCTGCCCGGTGGTGAACATAACCATGGAAGCATCGTCTACGTAGTCCATGTAATTCATGAACATATCGCCGTTCGGACCGTTGCTGCAAGTTATGTGTGGGAAATGCGGCTTGCCGAAGTTTGGCAGTTGTTGAGTCGGCGTATCGTTGACAAAATCGGTTCCCTCGCAGTGCTCCGTGTCGCCCCAGATGTGCCGCAGGTTGAGCCAATGCCCAACCTCGTGCGTGGTCGTCCTCCCCCGATTGAATGGCGCGACCGTGGTGCCCTTCGTCCCGAATGCAGTGTTGAGGATGACCACCCCGTCGGTTTTCGGCGGGCCGCCTGGAAACTGCGCATACCCCAGCAGCTGGCCTTGTGGGGTACGTTCGAAGGTGCATACCCAGATGTTGAGGTACCTATCGCTCGGCCACGGATCGGCTCCGCCGGTGGCTGCCGATTTCACCGCGTTGTCATCGCTAAATGACGTGCGGGTCGTGTGAGTTCGCGTGATGCCCGACGTCGGGTTGCCGTTCGGGTCCTTTGACGCGAGGGCGAACTGGATGTTGACATCGGTCACAAGCCCGCGCCACACCGTGGGCGTCTTCTTTCTATCAGTGTTCTTGGCCCGAAAGTCTTTGTTCAGGACGGCGATCTGGCTCTTGATCTGAGCGTCGAGAATATTCTCGGATGCAGAGTTGAAAACAACGTGAACGACAACCGGGATGGTCGTCGGCCCCCCGGTACGAGCAGCGATCCCGGATACCATTCGCCGGGCGACGAAGCGCTCGATGTCTACCAGGTTCTGACGGAAGCTGGGATACTGCTCGAGGAGCCTGTTGTGTACTGCCATCGTACCGCACTGACGTCTCGGCCGCGCGCTTCTTGCTTTCTTGGTACCGCCGGTATTGCGGCCCGACAATTTGGTTTTTCGTCTCATGGTATTCGTCTCCTTTTGTAGTTCAGCGTGTAATCGTTATTGGACCACCGCATCCTCCGTGTGCCGAACGGGTTTCGGGCCCCTCCTCTGGCTCCGTCGCGGCGGCGTTATCCAGCTTCGAATTGCAGTATATCGCGCCGAGGTTGGCAAGCATAGGATCCGCCGCCGTGGCGCTCATGCTCGGAGCGCGCGGTCGTCGAGGTGGTGCCGGCGACGCGCAACGCGCGAACCATCAGGTTGGTGGCACTAGGTGGAGCGGCGTAGCTTCACCCGAAGCTTCACCAGCACGGGATCCTCGGCGACAAAGATGAGGAACTTCGGGATCGGGATGCCGAAGTCGGTCAGGCGGATGGTGACCTCGCCCGAGGCCCGGTATTCATCTGCTAGCGCCGTGATCTCGATCGGAAGGTCCACCTCCCGCGTCACATCGCGGATGGTCAGGCTGCCGCGGAGCCTGGTGTGGATGGTACCCGCAGCGGCGAGCTCCGGCACCGACGCCGCTCCCTTGAAGGTGATAAACGGGAACTTGTCGGTCTGGAGGAAGTCACGGCGCATCTGGCCGTCGCGGAGGCCGACGCCGGTCGTCAGGGTCCGGGCATCGATGCGCGCATCGATCGTGGCCTCGTAGAGATTCGCGTCGGTCCTCCGAACCGTCGCGGGTCCCTCCACGCGGTCGGTCGTACCCGTGAATCCTCCACGGTTGTCGCGCATCACGAACTCGACCTTGCTGTCGCCGGGCTCTATGCGGAAGGCACCGACCGGCAGCAGCGTCGGGACCTGGGCGATGATGACCGCTGCGACGAGCCACCGTCTGATCATAGACTCCCCCCCGCACCTGTTTCCTCAACCTAACGCCGGCCGGCGCGAACCGGTTCCCACGAGGGGAGCGGCAGGCGGCCCGTCGAAGTGCATTCGCCGAGACGCGTCGCATGGACCTTCGCCTGATGATGAGCCAGTTGGCAGACGCCGATGCGAGGAAGGCGGCCGCGCGGTGGCTCTTTGTGTTGTGCGCCCTCGGCTTTGCGATCTCGATGACCGGCCTCGCCGCATTGGGGAATGGCGTCCACCGCTGGTTGTTCGTCCTGCTGTTCTGGGCGGTGCTCGTGTTCATCCCCCTGCGCATCCTGCTGGAATCGCTACAGACCGTGGGCGTGGGGATGCGCCGGGCAGTGGCCGAGCGGATCGCGACCCACCCGCGACGGTATGACGATCCCGCCATGCTGCCCGTCGTGATCCGCGCGCTGTCCGACCGCGAGGCTATTCTTCCGAGGATCTGCAAACCCCAGCACGCGCAGCAGGCGCGCGAGGCCGCGGTCGCCATCGTCGGCGGGACCGCAGGCTCACCTGACGCGGCCGAAGGCCTCCGCGCAGCGATCCGGCTACTGCTCGCGGCGACCGCGCAAGGTGTCGCGGCGATCAGCGCGGCCGCCACAGGCGAGGCCGCGGATAATATCCAAACGCGGTGGGAGGGCGCCCGCGCCCTGGGCGCCCTGGGCGCGCTCGTGCGGATCCTGGGCGCCGCATACGCTGACCGTTGGGGGATCAATCCGGAGGTGCCGGAACTGGAAGACCGGGCTCTGCGCGAGTATCTGGACGCGGTGCTGGACTACTGCGACGAGGCGGCGCTCCAGGTGGACGCGCTGCCGTGGACCGAGCCACCGCTGGCATCACAGGTGCCCGCCGCCAGACTGGACGAGATCCGGGCGACCTGGCATGGATTCCTGGCCGCCGGCACGCCGGCGCCGCGTGCGCTCGCGGCCTTCGTCGGCACCCTCCCGGCCGAACCCCTCGTCTGACATCTCGACCGGGCCGCCGGCCCGGTCACCCGACGTGTCAGCCGATCTCCCCTTCGAAGCCGACCTCCACGCGGCCGTCCGGATGGACGAAGATCGGCACCGTGTTCTGGCTGCTGATGTCGATGACGTGACGCTGCAACGCGGCGTCGTCATCAACGGCAATCTCCTCGAACTGCACCTTGCGGCTGATGAGGACACGCCTCACCCGGACGCAGGTCGGTCAATCACTCAGAGAGTACATCACGAGCCCGCGGCTCATGGTTCACCTCACTCCGAGTGGCGTCCGTTCGAGCAGTGTCAACGCAGCGCCGCCCAGAACCTTCGCGGCGACCACGAGCGCGTCCTCGTCAAAATCGAAGCGCGGGCTGTGGTGAGCCCCGTCAAGGCCTCGAGCCCGGTTGCTCGACCCCACCACGAAGTAGCAGCCGGGCGCGCGCTGCAGGAAGAAAGCCACATCGTCGCTCCCCGTCGTCGGGGACATTTCCACCACGCGCTCGCGACCAACCACCTGTGTCGCCACCTGCCGGACGACGCCGGTCACCGCCGGATCGTTGGTGACCGGGGGGCAGCCGAACCGGGCCGCCACCGTCCCGCGCGCGCGCAGCGCCCCCGCAGTGCCGGCCACGATCTCCTCGACGCGACGGAGCGTCCGCCCCCGAATCTCTTCGCTGAAGGCCCGCACGGTGCCGCGCATCTCCACCCGGTCGGGGATGATATTGAAGGCCGTGCCGGCCTGGATGGTTCCGATCGTCACGACCGCCGCCTCGAGCGGCGGCGTCTCGCGGCTGACCACTGTCTGGAGTGCGGCGATGACGTGGGCAGCGGCGACGATCGGATCGGCCGCCTGGTGTGGGATGGCGCCGTGCCCGCCCCGGCCTTCGATGGTGATGGCGATCTCGTCCATCGAGGCAAAGGTGGGTCCGGCCCGCATCCCGACCATCCCAACCGGGAGATCGTTCCAGAGGTGCAGGCCGACGACCGCATCGATCCGAGGATCGTCCATCACGCCGGCGGCAATCATCGGCCGGGCGCCGGCGGCAATCTCCTCGGCCGGCTGAAACGCGAAGACGACCGTGCCGGCCAGGTCGGCCCGGCCCGTGGCTAAGGCTTCGGCGAGGATCACCGCGACTGCAGTGTGGCCGTCATGCCCGCAGGCGTGCATCGCGCCGGGGGATTGACTGCGGTATGGGACATCGCTGGCTTCGTGGATGGGTAGCGCGTCGATATCTGCGCGCACCAGGATCGAGCGCCCCGGCCGGCGCCCGTGGAGCGTGGCCACCACCCCGGTCCGGGCGACCCCGGGACGGACTTCCAGCCCCGCGCTCCGCAGCCGGGCGGCAATCAGTCCGGCCGTTCGCGTCTCATGGAAGGCCAGTTCCGGGTGAGCATGCAGATCGCGCCGCAGATCAACCAGATCCTGTCGGCGAGATTGGATGGTAGCGAACAGACGTTCGGTCACGGATACCCTCTTCAGCCCGAGTGGTTCGGGGCGTCGAGTGTGTTCCCTCCGCGAAAGGGCCGATCGCGCGGGAAGCTTGGAGGAAGCCATCGGGAGGTTGGGGAACCTTCACGAGTATTGCGCGTCCTGACGTTCCCCTATGGAGGCGATCTCCACACGATGGCACTGCTGCTCCGCGACGCCGACGTCGCTGCGCTCCTCACGATGGAGGATGTGCTCGCGGCGGTTGACCAGGGCTTCCGCGCCCTCGGGAACGGCCAGGCGGTCAATCAGCCTCGCACGCGGTCGATCGTTCCTGGCGGCTCGCTGAACGTGATGCACGCCGCAGTTCCCGCGCTCGGTGTCATGGGTTTGAAATCATACGCCGTCACGCCGCGCGGCGCGCACTTTGTTGCGATCCTCTACCGGCTTGAGGATGGCGAAGCGGTGATGCTGGTCGAGGCCGACCGGCTCGGGCAGATCCGGACCGGCGCGGCCAGCGGCGTGGCGACAAAGTATCTGGCTCGCGCAGAGGCCGGAGCCCTCGGCGTGATCGGGTGCGGCTGGCAGGCCCGCAGCCAGGTGCAGGCGATCGCGCGTGTACGTCCCATCGCGCTGGTGAAAGTCTTCAGCCGCTCTGAGGAACGGCGCGAGGCCTTTGCCGAAGAGATGGTCGCCGAACTCGGGGCTGAGGTCGTGGCCGCCGACAGCGCCGAAGAGGCGGTGGCAGACACAGACATCGTTGTGACCATCACGTCGTCGCGGGAACCGGTCCTGCGCGGCGCGTGGCTCCGGCCGGGGATGCACATCAACGCCGCCGGGTCGAACTCCGCGGCGCGCCAGGAACTCGACATCGAGGCGGTGCGCCGCAGCGACGTGGTCGTGGTCGACGCCCTGGACCAGGCCCGCGTCGAGTGCGGCGACCTGGTCGCGGCGGCGAAGGCCGGCGAGCCGGTGTGGGATCGGGTCATCGAGCTCGGCGCCGTCGCGGCGGGCAAGGCGCCGGGCCGTCAGCGGCCGGAGTCGATGACACTGTTCGAGTCGCAGGGCATCGCCCTGGAAGACGTGGTGACGATGGAGTTGCTGTACCGCCGGGCCCGGGCGGCCGGCGCCGGGCAGGAGATCTCGCTGTCGCAAGACGTCAGCGTGGTCCAACGATAGGCCATACTACACGACATCGTGATGAGGAGGACGCCCTGTGACCGTCCGTGTGACCGTCGCCGATTCGACCGCGCATCGCTGTGAGGTACTTGCCGTTGGAGTCTTCGCCGCGCCGGGCCGCCTGGAAGGGGTGGCGGCGAAGGTGGACCAGGCGTTGGGCGGCCTGCTGGCCCGTGCGCTGCATGATGAGCATTTCACCGGAGACGTGGGTAAGGTCTTCCTGCTCCATACGCACGGCCGCTTACCCGCGGCTCGGATCGCGGTTGTCGGGCTGGGCGACCGCACGACCTTCGCGCTAGACCGGCTGCGGCTGGCCGCCGCAGCGGTGGCCCGCGCCACCCAGGACCGCCGGCTGAGCCGCGTCACGTTCCCGCCGTTTCAGCACCGGGATTGGGAACCGGCGGCAATCGCCGCGGCGCGAACCGAAGGCGCACTGCTCGGCACGTACACCTTCTCGAAGTACCGCAAGGACAAAGGGCACCCGGTGGATATCGAACTGCTGGCCACCAACCGCGCCGAGGCCGCCGCGGTCGAGGCCGGGCGCCGACGCGGCCAGGTGATCGCCGACGCGGTAAACTACGCGCGTGACCTGGTGAATGAGCCGCCCAATGTCCTGACCCCAGATGCCCTCGCCGCGGAGGCGCGCCGCATCGCGCGGGGAACGAAACTCAAAGTCCAGGTGTGGGGACCGCAGGACCTCAAGAAGCACGGGATGGAGGTCCTCCTGGCGGTCGGCGCAGCCAGCGCGCACACGCCCCGCGTCATCTTGCTCGAGTATTCGCCGTCCCGGCCGAAGCGCACGGTGGCGCTGGCCGGCAAGGGCGTCACCTTCGATACCGGCGGCGTCGACATCAAACCTGCCGAGGGAATGTCGACCATGAAGACCGACATGGCGGGCGCCGCCGCCGTGCTGGCCACGATGCGCGCCCTGCCATTCCTGGCCACGCCGGTGCGGGTGACGGCGGCGATCGGCGCGGTCGAGAATGCGGTCGGCAGCCGGTCGATGCGGCCCGGTGATATTATCACCGCGTCAAACGGGACGACGATCGAGATCACGAACACCGACGCCGAGGGCCGGCTGGTCCTCGCCGATATGGTGGCGCATCTCGCCGCCGGCAAGCCGGACGAGATGATCGACCTGGCCACACTCACCGGCTCCGCCTCCGTCGCGCTCGGCCCTTATGCCGCCGCGATCATGGGGAGCGACCAGGGCCTCGTCGACCGCCTGGTGGCGGCGGCGCCCAAAGCGGGCGAGCGGCTCGTGCCCCTGCCGCTGTACGAGGAGTACCGGCAGGCGATGCGCAGTGACGTGGCGGACATCAAGAACTCTAGCACGCGGTGGGGCGGCGCGCAGAAGGGCGCGATTTTCATCCGCGAGTTTACCGGCGGGGTGCCGTGGGCGCATATTGACATTGCCCCGGTCGCCTATTTTGAGCGAGAGGAAGGCACGACCCCTCTGCAGCCTCGGGGCGCGTCCGGCTTCGGCGTGCGGACGCTGTTGGAGTACCTGACCGAGCGCGGCTAGGCGCCGGGTGCACGCGCCGGCGGCGCAGGGCCGTCAGGTGATGGACTGGCAGGCTGAGGGCCGTCAGGCGATGGCCCGTCGGGCCCAGATCCGTTCCCGAGCGAGCGGAGATAGACGTCAATCGATGCCGCGGCCACCTTGCCGTCGCGCATCGCCAGGATCACCGTGGCCCCGCCGCGGGCCAGGTCGCCGCCGGCGAAGACCGCGGTGCGGCTGGTCCCCTTGTTCTCGTCGGTGACAACAGTCCCGCGCGGGCTGGTCTGCAGTCCGGGCGTCGTGGCCTGAATGATCGGATTCGGCTGCTGGCCGATGGCCATGACGACCGTCTGAACGTCCACGATGAACTCCGACCCGGGGACCGGTACGGGCTTGCGCCGGCCTGACGCATCTGGCTCCCCCAGTTCCATCCGCTGGCACTCGAGGCCGCAGACCCGGTTGTCGGCGCCGCCCAGAATCCGCGTCGGGCTGGTCAGGAACATGAACTGCACGCCCTCTTCCTCGGCGTGGTGGACTTCTTCCACGCGGGCGGGCATCTCGCCGCGCGAGCGGCGATAGACCAGGTAGGCCGCCTCCGCGCCGAGCCGCTTCGCCGTGCGCACCGCATCCATCGCGGTGTTGCCGCCGCCAATCACCGCCACCTGCTTTCCGACCCTGATGGGCGTGTCGAATTCCGGGAAGCGGCGGGCGTTCATCAAATTGATGCGCGTCAGGAACTCATTGGCTGAGTAGACGCCGATGAGGTTCTCGCCGGGGATGCCCATGAAGTGCGGGGTGCCGGCACCCGTGGCCAGATACACGGCGGAAAACCCCCACTCGCCCAGCAGCTCATCGATGGTCGCGGTCCGGCCAACGACGAAGTTAGTCTCAACCTCGACTCCGAGGGCTTTGACACGGTCAATTTCAAGATCCAGGATCTCACGAGGCAGGCGAAACTCGGGGATACCATACCGCAGCACCCCGCCGGGGGCGTGCAGCGCCTCGAAGATCGTCACGCCGTAGCCGAGCTTGGCCAGTTCCGCGGCGCAGGTCAGGCCCGAGGGCCCCGAGCCGACGATGGCGACCTTCTCGGCATGCCGCTCCTTGATCTCCGGCAGCGTGAACAGATCGTGTCGATTCTCGTAGTCGGCCAGGAAGCGCTCGAGTTTCCCAATGGCGATCGGGGTGTACTTCTTCCCCAGCGAACACATGATCTCGCACTGCGACTCCTGGGGGCAGACCCGGCCGCAGATGCCCGGCAGGGCGTTGGCCTCGCGGATCTTGGTGATCGCGCCCAGGTAGTCGTGTTCAAGGATGAGTTCGACAAATCCGCGGATGTTGATGTTGACCGGGCAGCCCTTGATGCAGGCCGGATCCTTGCACTCCAGGCAGCGGGTGACCTCGACGAGGGCGCGCTCCTCGTCGAACCCGAAAGAGACCTCGAGAAAGTTCCGCACCCGCTCCTCGGGCGTCTGTTCCTGCGCCTGCTGGCGCGGGATCTTGAGCCGGTCGATGGGCCGCAGAGGATTGCTGCTCTTCTTCATCGTACGCTCTCCTCCAGTGAGGCCAGTTCGCAGCTCATCCGCTCATCGGCGATCCGCTCAAGGTCCACGTAGGACCGGTTCCGCGCAATGAGCTCGTCGAAGTCCACCGTGCTGCCCTCGAACTCTGGACCGTCCACACAGGCGAACTTCATCCGGCCCCCCACGGTCACGCGGCACCCGCCGCACATCCCGGTCCCGTCCACCATGATCGTGTTCAGGCTGACGTACGTCTTCACACCGCGTGCCTTCGTCAGTTCGACGACGGCCTTCATCATCACCAGGGGGCCGATGGCGTACACGGCGCCGATCTCCGGATGTTCCGTCAGCAGGTCCGCGAGGGCGTGCGTCACCAGGCCCTTGCGCCCATACGAGCCGTCGTCGGTCGTGACGGTCTGGCTGTCGGAGGCCGCGGCCATTTCTTGCTCGAGGATAATCAGGTCGTGGGTCCGTGCGCCGATGATCGTGTGCACGGCGTTGCCGGCCGCGCGCAGCGCCCGCGCGATCGGGTAGAGTTCGGCGGTCCCGACTCCTCCTCCGACGCAGGCCACGGCGCCCAAGGTGTCGACCGGCGTGGGGTTGCCGAGCGGGCCCACGACGTCGAGCAGGACGTCGCCCGCGTCCTTCGCGCAGAGCAGTTTGGTGGTCTTGCCGACCGCCTGGACGATGAGCGTGATCGTCCCCTCCGCCGCGTCGGACTCTACGATGGTCAGCGGGATGCGCTCGCCCTCCTCGAAAACGCGGACGATGACGAAGTTCCCGGCCCGGGCTTTTCGGGCAACGTAGGGGGCTTTGATCACAAATCTGGCGATCGTCGGGGCGAGCTGCGACTTCGCGAGGATCGGGAACCGGCTCTCCATGACACCCCCCAAAGGCGCCCGCGTGGGGCCCACCCACAGGATAGGAAAGGCCGTCCGGATGGCCTATCCGGCGTCCACCCGATTCCGGGATCGGGCGGGAGATTCAGGGGAAGTTGGCCGGCGAGGTCTAGACGGGCGCCCAGACCTCCGGTGTGGAGGGCAGCGACTGCGTCGTGATTGTAACGGAGGCCCCCACCTTCTTGACCGCGGTCTTGCCCGCGAGGTAGTCGTCGAGGGTCCCGATCGGCCACGACGCGTTGACGCCGGTCTTGAAGTGCATGGGGATCACCACCCAGGGCTTCAACTGAGCGATGACCTTGTCGGCCTCGGCCGGCCCGATCGTGAAGTGGCCGCCGACGGGGATCATCAGGACATCCACCTTCCCGATGGCCCGCGCCTGTTCGCCCGTCAGCAGGTGCCCCAGGTCGCCGAGATGAACGACCCGCAGCCCCTCGACCTCATAGATGGTCACCGTGTTCTTGCCGCGGGCGGCTCCCTGCTCGGCGTCGTGGTAGGTGGCCACGCCGGTAATGTGGACCGATCCAACCCGCTCATCGACCTTCGCCCAGACTTTCCCCTCCTCGGACAAACCCCGGACCAGTTTCGGTTGCCCCTGGACCAGGCTGACGTTGTTGTGGTCGAAGTGCTCGTGGCTGATCACCACGGTGTCGGGGGAGACCTTCGGCTTCGGATGCCCGATGTCATCGTTGAACGGGTCGATGACAATTGTCTTGCCGCCCGAGGTCAGGCCGAACATCGAGTGACCGTAGTAGCGCAGTTCCACCGTGATTCACCCCCTGTGTCGCAGCACCTATTCGACGTCCATGCTACGGTCGAAAGACGCTGTGGTACAACCACCCGGCGACCGCGCCACCGAGCAGTGGGCCGACCCAATACACCGCGTGATTGGTCCAGGCGCCGGAAAACAGCGCCGGGCCAAAAGCCCGCGCCGGGTTCATCGCCGCTCCGGTCAGAGCGCCGCCGGCCAGGATGTCCATGACGATGACGAGCCCGATGAAGAGGCCGCCAACCTTGGGTCCGCGGTCATCAATTGCAGTGCCGAAGACCGCAAACACTAGGAAGAAGGTGAGAATCGCCTCGACGATGATCCCCGTACCGGCGGTCACGCCGGGCGCCAGCGCCGGGGTGCCCAGCATGACGCTCTTCCGGACGGCTTCAGGAAATGAGGCGGTCAGGAAGAACGCCGCGAGCGACGCTCCGACAAGCTGCGCGACAAGATAAACCACGCCGCTGCGGACGGGCAGCCGCCCGGCTACGACGACCCCAGCGGTCACCGCGGGGTTGAGATGACCGCCCGAGAGATGCCCGGTCGCCGACACCATGGTCGCAATCGCCAGGCCGTGCGCGAAGGCAATGCCCACCAGCCCGACCTTTCCCCCGGTCAGCGCATCGGCGAGGATCGACCCGGCGCCCATAAAGATGAGAGCGAAGGTGCCGATGAGTTCAGCCAGTGCGGCCTTCCACAGTGATTGGGGCATGGACCACCACTCCTCTCCTCTCTTACCCTGTTGCGTTTCAGCCTCCAGGTCACCGTTCCTCCTCCGTGGTAGAATGGGCGCCGTGAAGCGCACCTTTCGCACCCTCGACGAGACCCGCACGCTCATGTCCGTCGCCCGTGGCGAGATCGCGCCTGACTTGCTGGTGACCGGCGGACAGATCCTCAATGTCTATTCTGGCGAACTCCTGCCCGGCGCGGTCGCGGTGGCCGCGGATCGCATCGCCTATGTCGGCGAGCGGCCGATCGAGCCCGGGCCCTCGACGATCACAATCGACGCCCGGGGCCGCGTCGTGGCGCCGGGCTACATCGACCCCCACGCGCATCCCTACGCCATGTTCACGCCGCAGGAGTTCGTGCGGTCGGTGCTGCCCCGCGGCACCACGGCGGTCGTCGCCGACACGCTCCTCTGGCTAACCCTGACATCTCCGGAGATCACGCCTCAACTTCTGACCGCGCTCGGCGCGCTACCGCTGCACTTCTTCTTCTTCCTCCGGCTCCACGGCCAGGCGCACAGCCCACACGACGGCACCATGTTCAGCCCCGAACGCCTGGAGGCACTGCTGGCGCTGGAAAACGTGCGCGCTGTCGGGGAGTTGACGCGGTGGCCTGACGTGTACGCCGGGGATACGACGCTGCTCGATCGCATTGCGCGGGGTCTGCGCGCCGGCCGGCGCGTCGAAGGGCACGCGCCCGGAGTCTCTGCGGATCGGTTGCAGGTGCTGACGGCGGCCGGAGTCTCCGCGGACCACGAGGCCATCACCGCGGATCAGGCGTTGGCGCGGCTGCGCGCGGGCCTCTATGTCATGCTGCGCCATGGGTCGCTGCGGCCCGATCTCCCGGAACTGGCCCCGGTCGCTCGCGGCAGCCGCGCGTTCTCGGGCCGGCTGATGCTCACGCCTGATGGCCCCACTCCCGTCTTCATCCACACCAGGGGCTACATGGAGCACCTGGTCGAGGTCGCCATCGGCTTGGGTCTGGATCCGATCGCCGTGTACCAGATGGCGTCGGTCAATCCCGCCACGTACTACAGCCTCGATGAAGAGCTCGGCGGCCTGGCCCCCGGCCGGCGGGCCGACATCCTGCTGCTCGAAGGCCTTGATCACCCGATGCCCCAGACCGTGATCGCCGGCGGGCAGGCGGTGGCACGCGACGGGCGGCTGGTGGTGGACCTGCCGGATCTGCCCTGGGCCCAGTGGCTGCGACCGTTCACGCCCGGTCCATGGCGGCCCGATGCCTCGGTGTTCTCCCTCGATGGGATGCCTGCACCCGCTCCCGTGATGCATCTCGAGAGCACGGTGATCTCGTCACCGCGCGAGATCCCGATGGACGGCGACCTGCCGGCGGGAGTCCTGCGCCTGGTGCTGCTCGACCCGGCCGGACGCTGGCGGTGCCGGACGCTGCTTTCGGGATTCGCCGATCGCCTCGGCGGGCTCGCCTCGACATACGCGGCGATGGCCGGGATCTACACGATCGGCCGCAATCCGGCGGATATGGCCGCCGCGGCCTCGCGGGTCCTCGATCTCGGCGGGGGGATCGTCCTCGTCGAAGACGGAATTGTCCGCTTCGAGTTGTCGCTGCCGCTCGGCGGGATGATGTCGGCCTTGCCCATCGGCGATGTGGCCGCGGCTGTCGAGACGCTGACGGCGCTGCTGCGCACGCACGGCTACACGCACCACGATCTGCCGTATAGCCTGCTGTTCCTGGGATTCGACTCGCTCCCCTACGTCCGGCTCACCTACCGGGGCCTGTGGGATGTCCTGAGAAGCAGGGTGCTCTGGCCTCGAGAAGACTTGTGAGCCGAAAGGATCAAGACCATGCTGCCCCCTCGGATTCACCGAACCGCTGAAGCGCGCCGATCAGGCTGACGGCGGTGCAGCAGGCGCCGCAGCGCGCCTGTGTACGTGAGGTCGCCCCTGAGGATCCGGCACGCCGCCCGCCATGCACGAGGCCGGCGCTGGACGATCGTCGTAAAGGCGGCCGGCGCCAGGCGAAAGATCGTGTGCAGTCTTCCCGCGAGGCGCAGGTCTGAGAGCAGTTCGGCTTCCACTTCTCGCGCATAGCCCTGGAGATCTGGCGCCTGCCCATCGAGATACGCTGCCAGGTGCGCCGCGGCGGCTCGGCCGCTCGTGATCGCGGAATAGATCCCATCGCCCGTGAGGGGATCGAGCAACCCCGCAGCATCGCCGGCCAGCATGACGTTGCCGTCGACCAGCGGCGCCTCGGGCCGGCGGATCGGCAGGTGATACCCGCGCAGCCCCCACTGGTCGGCAGGGTTGAACCCATGTAACCGTACTAACCGATCTAACTGTACGCGCAGGCTGCGGGCGCTCCGGGGCCAGCCGCCGACTCCGATGTTCAAATGATCGCCCCGGGGAAAGATCCACCCATACCCGCCGGGGATGCGGCCCAGGTCGAGGCCGAACACGTCCTCCCACTGCGCAGGTATGCCGCCGGTCGGGGTGATGTTGGCCTCGAGCGCCACGCCCACCCGGCGGCCCACGGTGACACCGGCGAGTGCGGCCGTCCGGCCGTTCGCGCCGTCAGCGGCCACAAGTGCGTGGCCCTCGAACCGCTCTCCGCCGGCTGTGACGGTCACGCGCACGCCGTTCCGCTCCACACCCTGGATCGGGGCGCGTTCCCGAAACGTCACGCCGGCCCTCACCGCGTGCTCTACCAGGAAGGTATCCAGATGCCGGCGCTGCGTCATGTAGATGAGGGGTTCGGTGAAGCGGCGCACAAACCGGTGGGTACCTCGCACGCTCACGTGCACGCCGCAGACCATGCGTTCGACGACCGGGGAGATGTCAAAGGGCAGCAGCCGCGCCGCGCGGACATTGACTCCGCCGCCGCACGGCTTATCGCGGGGAAAGGTCGCGCGGTCAAGCAGGAGGACGGAGAGACCTCGGGCCGCGCACTCACGCGCGGCCGTGCCGCCGGCCGGGCCGGCGCCCACGACGATCACGTCATATCGCATCGCTGGGGGAACTGGTGCCGGGGGACCGTCTCGGCACTTTCCGAGCTCCCGTCTTCCACCTCCCTGTTGGAACGCGTGTCCGCAAGAGGACGAAGGTTGGGTGACAGGATGAGTGCGGAAACTCATGGCTGCGAAGAGAAGCCGATAAGATGCTAACGCGGCAGAGTGGACGCATACCGGAAACCCCCCCGTAGCAGAATCTGGTACGCATGTTTCCCAACTGCCTCAGATTCTCCTGGCTGCCCGGGCCTTTCGGGTTATGAGCCCGCCGACCACCGGCTGAAACCCGCTCCCTGACTGCATTCCAGAAGACGGCATATCCTTTGCACCAATTTTACACCGACCACCATCGATAGCCGGCGCCACCCGC
>JBGPLF010000040.1:0-21247 GCA_041486265.1 bacterium | reverse complement strand
AGGAATTCGCCCCGTGCAAAGAGACCTCCTTCCCTGGGAGATCATCGGGGATGGCCTGGTGACGGGGGCCAAGACGGTTATCCACAGGTGTGGAGAACTTTGTGGATAAATCGGGGCTCGCTGGGAATATTCGGGACCCCATGCACCGGTTTCGCCAGGAAGTCGCTAGCCGGAGACGGAAGCGGGCCGGCAAAGATGGGGATAAGAGGGGGGCTTTTCCACAGGTTGCCCCCAGGGGGAGGTGGTCGCTGGGCGGAACGCATACACACGCGCCCGGACGTTGCTGGGGCGGAGGCCGTATGATATAGTGGGCCTGCTTCTGCGGAGGGACCCTGGGTGAAGCGAACGTTTCAACCGAAAGCACGGCCGCGCCTCCGCGTGCACGGGTTCCGGGCCCGCATGCGGACGCCAGGCGGGCGCCGTACGCTACAGCGTCGTCGGGCCAAAGGGAGGCATCGGCTGACCGTCTCCGGGTAGGATCTCATGGTGCCCGCTTTCGCGCTCGGTCGGCTCGTGCGAGAAGACGAGTTCCGCCGCGTGTATCGCGAAGGCGCCCGTCGCGCAACCCGTCTGCTTGTTCTTCATGCCCGTCCTAACGGTCTGGACTCCGTGCGCCTCGGGCTTGTGGTGGGACGCCGGTTCGGGCGGGCGACCCGGAGGAACCGCCTGAGGCGGCAGTTGCGGGAAGCGGTGCGATCGGAAGGTCGGCGGATCGCCTCGAGCGTGGACCTTGTCGTGTCTCCTCGTGAGACGGCTGCCGGAGCCGCATACAGTGATCTGCGAGCTGCAGTCGCCGCCGCGCTGGGAGCGGCCGGGCTGCTCGATGAAGGACCGTGAGGCGGCGCGCGCGATGACTCGAGTACTTCTGCTGTGCATTGCGGGCTACAAGCGACTGATTTCTCCTCTCCTCCCCCGGGCCTGCCGCTTCTATCCATCCTGCTCTTCCTTTGCCGCAGAGGCAATAGAACGATACGGTCCTTTGCGAGGCGTATGGCTGGCCGCGCGGCGGATCGCCCGATGCCATCCGTTTCATCCCGGCGGCTACGACCCGGTGCCCTAGTCCGGGGCCCTGAGGAGGACGAAGTGTGAGAGAAGCGTTCAACGCCATCGTAGCGCTACTCAGCACTGCGCTGCAGGCACTACACGGCATGACGGGGAGCTATCTGCTGGCCATTGTTCTATTGACGGTTGGCATCAGAATCGTCCTGCACCCGCTGACCCGCAAGAGCCTGAACTCGATGAAGGCGATGCAGACACTCGCCCCCCAGATGGAAGTGCTGCGGCGAAAACACAAGGAGGACCCGCGACAGCTGAACGTCGAGGTCATGAACCTCTATCGCGCGAATAAGGTGAACCCGCTCGGCGGCTGCCTGCCGCAGTTGTTGCAGCTTCCCGTCCTATGGGCCCTGTACGCCGTGCTTCGACAGCAAGGTCTTTTCGGGGGCGATACTCTTTTCGGCATCCCCCTTGGAAATGCGCCTTCGCTCCCGGACTTCATCCAGCACCCACTTCTTGTTCTCCTTCCCTTGCTCAGCGGGCTGACCACATACTGGCAGCAAAAGACGTCTATGGCGGCGTCAATGACCGACCCGCAGCAAGCCCGAACAATGTTAATTATTATGCCGCTTATGATAGCATGGTTCGCCACAAAATTCCCTGTGGCGCTGTCTGTGTATTGGATTTCGTCCACTGTGCTCTACGTGATTGAGTACTACATCGTGGTGGGCCCGCCAAAGGGTGGCGGCGTCGCGCCGCCACGGGAGCAGCGGAAAGCCGCGAAGGCGTTGCGAGCACCGGGTTCACAAGGAGCTCGATGAACACGGCGGAAGGCACCGGACGGACCGTTGAAGAAGCTGTTGCCAGCGCTTTGAAGCAGCTTGGTTCGGTGCGGGATGAGGTGGACATAGAGGTCATCCAGGAACCGAGGCCTGCGTTGCTCGGGCTCGGCGGCAGAGGGGCACGCGTGCGCATCACCCGCCGTCCGACCGCCGCAGAGGAGTGCGGAGACTTCGTGGCCGGCATCATCGGAATGATGGGCTACGAAGCCAGAATAGATGCGCGGGACACCAGCGATGGGATTACCGTGGTCCTGGAAGGCGACGATCTCGTCGGCCTGATCGGCCGACACGGGCGGACCCTCGACTCGTTGGAGTTTCTTGTCGCACTGCACGAGAACCGGCGGATCGGTCATCGGGTGCAAGTGACCCTTGACGCAGCGGGCTACCGTGCCAGGCGCGAGAAGTCCCTCCTCGATATGGCGCATCAGGCCGTGGAGCGTGCCGTGGCCGAGGGCCGGCCGATTCCGCTGGAACCAATGGAGCCCAGAGACCGCCGGACCATCCATTTGGCCCTGGCGGACAACTCCCAGGTCACGACGACGAGTCAGGGCGAAGACGAGGCCAGGCACGTGGTGATCGTCCCGCGCGAGCCCGGCGGTCAAGACCAGTACCCTGACGAGTCCCCCGAAGAGACACCGCACGAAGCGCCCGCCGGGGAGTGACCGCAGACCTCGCTCAACTCGAGGAGGGCGTCGCAGCCCTAGGACTCGAGGCTTCGCCCGTGGTTTTGGAGCGGTTCGACAGATATCTTCAAGAGTTGCTAGCGTGGAAAGGGAAACTCAATCTCACCGCGGCGGCGAGTGCCGCTGCGATCATCGGCCTCCACTTTCTGGATTCCTTGCTCCCCCTTACCGTTTGGGAATTCCCCCGGGACTCCCGCGTCGCGGACGTTGGGTCCGGAGCCGGGTTCCCAGGGATCCCCCTGAAGTTCATGCGCCCGGATCTCCAACTGACGTTGGTTGAAGCATCTCGCCGCCGCGTCGCGTTCCTGGAGCACCTGCGAAGCGCGTGTGACCTCGGCGACGTCGAGATCTTATGGGCGAGAGCCGAAGCGCTCGCGCAGCGCCCGGAGTATCGGGACACATTTGGCGTTGTTGTCGAGCGGGCGACAGCGCGTATCGGAGCTGCCCTCGAGTTGTGTCTGCCGTTCGTGGCGGTCGGCGGCGCAGCAATTCTCCTGAAAGGCCCTGGGGTCATCGGCGAAAGAGAAGTTGCAGCGGCGGTTGCATCGCGGCTTGGCGGCCAAGTGGAATCTTGCGAGGTGCGCGCACTGCCCACAACCGACAGGCGGCGGGTGGCCCTGGTCGTTCGCAAGGTCCGGCCGGCGTCCGAGGGTTTTCCCCGTCGACCCGCGCAGATAGGGCGGCCGATATAGGACGGTGGGGCTAAACCTGGAGGGAAGACCGGGCGCTTCCGCCGAATGGTCCTGGCGGCAGAGTGAGCCGCATCATCGCGATTGTCAACCAGAAGGGCGGCGTCGGGAAATCGACGACGGCCGTCAACCTTGGCGCATGTCTGGCGGCGGCAGGGCACCGCACTCTCCTGGTTGATCTTGACCCACAAGCCAATTCCACGAGCGGCCTTGGAATCGAACGAGATAGAGCGGCGGGGTCAATGTATGATGTGCTGCTGGACGGCCGTGACCTTGTTGCCGTCGTTGTCCCGTCACTGGTTCAGGGGCTTGATGTTGCGCCCAGTGCGATCGACCTGGCCGGCGCGGAAGTGGAACTTGCCGGGACCGAAGGCGCCGAAGCACGCCTCAGGCGGGCGCTTGTGACTGTGGAGTACGCACTGGTCCTCCTGGACTGTCCGCCCTCACTTGGGCTCCTGACCGTGAACGGTCTGACAGCCGCGACGGAAGTGCTCATTCCGCTTCAGTGCGAGTACTACGCGCTCGAGGGTCTGAAGCAACTGCTTCACTCGATTGAGCTTGTGCGGAAGCATCTGAACCCGGCCCTCGAAATCAACGGCGTGCTCCTGACGATGTTTGATTCGAGGACCAATCTGTCCGACCAGGTTGCGGCGGAGGTCCGGCGATTCTTCGGTGCGCGCGTCTACAACACGATCATTCCCCGCAGCGTCAGGCTGGCGGAGGCGCCGAGTCATGGTAAGCCGATTACAATCTATGATCCAGCTTCACGGGGAGCGCAGGCCTACGAGGCGCTGGCCCAGGAGGTAATCGAACGTGGCCGACAACCATCCACGACTCCCTGAACCGTCCGGCGTCGCAGGCGCGCCCAGGAGGGGGCTCGGACGAGGTCTAGGGGCGCTTATCCCTGGCGCCGACGCGGCTGTTGAGGCAGCGGTTGTGGAGATCCCGATCGACAGAATCAGGCCCAATACCCTGCAGCCGCGTGCGGATTTCAACCAGGTGCCCCTCGCCGAGCTCGAAGTCTCTATCAAGGAGCATGGTATCCTTCAGCCTATTCTTGTTCGCCCCTCTGCGGCCGGCTACGAGTTGATCGCCGGCGAGCGTCGATGGCGCGCCGCCGCGGCCGCTGGGCTCCAAACGGTCCCTGCGATGGTTCGGCGCTTGGACGACCGGGGTGCACTGGAGGCCTCTCTGGTCGAGAACCTTCAGCGGGAGGACCTGAACCCGATCGAGCGGGCCAGGGCGTACCGGCGGCTCGTGCAAGAGTTTCAGATGACACAAGAATCCGTGGCCAGGCGAGTTGGGCGCAGCCAGTCATCAGTCGCAAACACCATACGCTTGCTGGCACTTCCGCCAGAAGTTCAGACCGCCATTGAAGCTGGACGCATTACTGAGGGGCACGCTCGAGCCCTGCTCGGGATTGAGGACCAGAAGCGCCTCCTGGCGGTTTGGAAGGAAGTGGAAGGGAAGGGTCTGTCAGTTCGGGCGACCGAGACCGCGGCCAGGAGAACGCGTATTTCACGTGCAATGCGCCCAGGAGCTTCAGACAACCTCACAGAGATTTATATTATTGAACAATTACTCTCGGATAGGCTCGGCACGTCTGTACGCCTATTTGTAAATGCCAATGGTGCCGGTGAAATTCGCATCACCTTCTCCTCTCCGGCGGACCTGGAGCGTTTGGTCGACGAGATCGCCGGTCGCCGGGCAGGCACCCAATGATGGATTCCCAGAGCCGACCGTCCGCGCGTGATGAGGCTTGGACCCTCGTTCGTGAGTGGACGCCGACCCCGAATCTTCGCAAGCACATGCTGGCGGTCGAGGCCGTGATGCGCAGCTATGCCAGGAGATTCGGAGAGGATGAAGAGCTTTGGGGTCTGGTCGGCCTGCTCCACGACCTCGACTACGAGCGCTTCCCGTCACAAGAGGCCGGGCACCCGTTTCGAGGAGTGGAGCACCTGCGCGCGTTGGGGTATCCCGAGGTTGTGTGCCGGGCCATCCTCTCGCATGCCAGTTACTCCGGGGTCCCCCGGCAGGCGCGCATGGAACATTCGTTGCACGCCTGCGATGAGTTGACCGGGTTTGTCGTTGCGGTCGCGCTGGTGCGGCCGTCGCGTAGCGTGCACGACGTGGACACGGGCGCCGTCAGGCGGAAGATGAAAGACAAGGCGTTCGCCCGCGCTGTAGACCGCGACGAGATGCTGCGCGCCGCGGAGGCGCTCGGCGTGCCGTTTGACGAGCATGTGGCCGTGGTCATCGACGCCATGCGCGGCATCGCGTCCGAACTGGATCTGGCCGGCGCTGCAGGAAGTTAGGATACTCTCGCAGCGGTTCTTCACAAGGGGTTACACGAGCAATCGTGGAAGGACATCATTCCGGTCCCGGAGACGAGGTTCAGCGATGCCCTCAGGAGTGGATCCCCTGCTCGCCTTTGTGCTTCTACTGAACGTGGCGCTGGTAGCCGCCGTTGTCGTGCTGGCCGTGCGTCTTCGCACGCTGTCCCGCCAGATCGCCGCGGCAGGAGGCGACACGAAGGTGCTGGAGCGGCTGGTCTCGACTGAGCGGGAGCTCGGCGCCGCGGCCCGCCGGATCGAGCACCTCGGGGGCAGGCTCGAGCGGTTGGGTGACCAGACGCAGCACTGTCTGCAGCGGGTCGGTCTGGTTCGCTATGATGCGTTCAAGGAACTTGGCGGGCATCTGAGCTTTAGCCTCGCGCTCCTGGATTCACGGCAGGACGGCATCGTGCTGAGCGTGCTCAACGACCGCGAGGGTGCCCGGGCGTACGCCAAGCCCGTGAGCGGCGGACGGTCGACCTTCACACTGTCGGAGGAAGAGCAGCGCGCGATAGTCGGGACGTGAGCGCGCAGGGACGATGGTTTTTGCAGACCGGCGTGACGCGGGTCGCCGTCTAGCTGCGGCCCTCGCGCATCTGCGCGACCGATGTCCTGTCGTGCTCGCTGTGCCCCGCGGGGGCGTGGTCGTAGGACGGGAGGTTGCAGACGCCCTGCGGGCCCCCCTCGATGTGATCATCCCACGCAAGCTGCGCGCACCGTTCAATCCCGAACTTGCGATTGGCGCCGTGGCCGAAGACGGCGCGGTTTTTCTCGATGAGGACACGGGACGGGGAATCGGGAGCGTGTATCTGGAACAGGAGATTGCGGCGCAGCGTAGCGAGATCAAACGCCGTGTGCAGGCCTACCGCGGTGGCCGGCCGTTGCCGGACCTGGAGGGGGATACTGCCATCGTGGTGGACGACGGTATCGCGACGGGGGCCACAATGGTGGCCGCGCTTCGAGCGGCCAGGGCGCTCGCGCCCGCACACCTCGTTGCGGCCGTCCCGGTTGCGCCACCGGAAGGGATCGCCCGCCTGGCGAAGGAAGCCGACGAGGTCGTCTGCCTGGTCGTCCCAGAACTCTTTCATGCCGTCGGGCAGTTCTACGTGGACTTCATGCAAGTGGAAGACGATGAGGTCGCATCGCTGCTCGGGGTGGCTGCCCGACCGCACCCATCGTCAAGGGAGACCCGGTGAGGGGCGATGATGACTAACCAGGCTCTTCGTCGTACATCCCTGTTCGAGACTCATCGGGCGGCCGGCGGCCGTATCGTGCCGTTTGCCGGATGGGAGTTGCCCGTTCAGTACACTGGCGTCACTGAGGAGCACATGGCGGTCCGCACGCGCGCGGGGCTGTTCGACGTTTCGCATATGGGCGAGTTTGTGATCGAGGGTCCTGCGGCGCTCGGCACCGTGCAGCGCCTGATCACGAATAACGCGGCGCGTCTGGCTGTCGGCGCAGGTTTGTACACGCCGATGTGCATGCCCGCCGGCGGCATTGTCGACGACCTGACGGTCTTTCGTACTGCGGAGCGGGCATATCTGCTCGTAGTCAACGCCGCCACACACGCCAAAGACCTCGCGTGGATCCAGGAACATGCGGCGCCGGCGATCGTGCGCGATCTCTCCGACGAGACCGCGCTGCTGGCGCTGCAGGGACCGCGCGCGGAACCCCTGCTGTCGGTCGCCACGGGACGCGAGCTCGTCTCGCTGCCGTCATTCCACTTAGCGGATGGCGTGTCGATCGCCGGCGTGCGCGTGATAGTGAGCCGCACAGGCTACACAGGTGAGGATGGGTTCGAGATCGCCTGCCCGTGGGAGGCCGCGCCAGCCGTGTGGGACGCGCTGATGGAGGCCGGCCGGCCGCACGGCTTGGTCCCGGCGGGGCTTGGCGCCCGTGACACGCTTCGTCTCGAGGCCGGGTACATGCTCTACGGGCAGGACATCGATGAGACGACGTCTCCGTTGGAGGCGCCGCTCGGGTGGACGGTGAAGTTCGACAAGGGCGATTTCATCGGAGGAGAGGCCCTCGGGCGGCAGCGCCAGGAGGGCGTGACGCGCCGGCTCGTGGGGTTTGAGATGACCGATCGCGCAATCCCGCGCCATGAGTGCGCCATCCTTGGCGGCGGGCAGCGGATCGGTCAGGTGACCAGCGGGACGTTCGCGCCATTCCTCAGGCGATCGGTCGGGATGGGCTATGTCCCGACGGCGTCGGCCGCGCCTGGGGCGATCGTCGACATCGAGGTGCGTGGCAGGCTCGCGCCGGCCCAGGTCGTGCGCCTGCCGTTCTATCGGCGGCCGATGCGGTGAAGGAGTCAGGTCGCCGCCGGATAGACGCGCGCGACCCAAGTTGGTCAGAGTGAGGTGAGGCATGTACCCGGACGATCGGCGGTATACACGCGAACACGAATGGGCGAAGCGGGAAGGCGACCGTATTCGTATTGGCGTGACTTCGTTCGCAGCTGAGCGGCTCAGCGACGTCGTCTTTGTCGAACTACCGAAGGTCGGCGCGCAGGTGAGCGCAATGGGGCCGTTCGGCGTGATCGAATCGGTGAAGGCCGCGAGCGACCTGTTCGCCCCAATCTCGGGGCGCATCGTCGAGGTGAACCAGGGCCTGATCGACAACCCGGAGGTCATCAACCAGGATCCCCACGGCGCCGCGTGGATGATCGTCATTGAGCCCTCCGACGGGGCTGAGTGGGATCGACTGCTGGACGCCGAAGCCTACGGGAAGCTGGTGGGAACGGAAGCGGAATGACGCAGCACACCGACTGGCATCCGCATAAGTATCTGCCGCTGACGGCGGAGGACCGCACCGAGATGCTGCGGCAGATCGGTCGTGATTCGGTCGAGGAGCTCTTTGAAGACATTCCGCCGGCCGTCCGGCTGAAACGGCCCCTGGCGCTGCCGCCCGCGCTGCCCGACGGCGAACTGCTGGCCCACCTGCACGAGCTGTCCGAGCGGAACGGTCATGCCGACCGCCTGGTCTGTTTCCTCGGCGGCGGCGCCTACGACCATCACATTCCCAGTGTCGTCTGGCATCTGGCCGGGCGGGCGGAGTTCTACACCGCCTACACGCCCTATCAGGCCGAACTCATGCAAGGCGAATTGCAGGCCGCCTATGAGTACCAGTCGATGCTGTGCGAACTGACCGGTATGGACGTGGCGAACGCCTCAATGTACGATGGCGCGAGTGCGCTGGGGGAAGCCGCAGTCATGGCGCGCGACCTGACCAAGCGCGATGAAATCGTCATCTCCACGGCCGTGCATCCGCAATACCGCGACACCCTCCGCACGTATACGCGACACCTGGGGATTGAGGTGCGCACCGTCGCGTTCCAAAACGGCCTGACGCCCGTAGGGCGAACACGTGAAGCCGTCGGGCCGAGGACGGCCGGGGTAATCATTCAGTCGCCCAACGTGTTCGGGTGCATCGAGGATGGCGCCGCCCTGGCGGACGCTGCGCATGGTGCCGGGGCGCTGCTCGTGGCTGCGGTCGCGGAGCCGGTGAGCCTGGGCCTGTTGAACCCGCCCGGGGTCTATGGCGCGGACATCGTTGCCGGTGAAGGGCAGGCGCTGGGCAATCAGTTGAACTTTGGCGGACCCTACCTGGGCATGCTCGCCACACGGGACGCGTTCGTCCGCCGGATGCCCGGCCGCCTGGTGGGGATGGCCACCGACCGTGAAGGCCGCCGCGGATTTGTGCTCACGCTGCAGACGCGCGAGCAGCATATCCGCCGAGAGAAGGCCACGAGTAACATCTGCACCAACGAAGCGCTCAACGCTCTGGCGGCCGCGATTTATCTGGCGGCGCTAGGGCGCACCGGGCTGCGGCGCGTGGCGGAGGTCAATGCGCGCCGCGCCCACTACGCGAAACAGCGCCTCTGCGCCATCCCGGGATTCCGCCCGGCGTTTGGTGGGCCGACCTTCAACGAGTTCGTGCTGCGAACCCCGGTGGCGCCGGACGAGTTGAACGCGCGACTGGTGCAGCGCGGGTTCCTCGGCGGCTTGGCGCTAGGACGGTGGTATCCGGAACTGTCCGACGGCTGGCTCGTCTGCGTGACCGAGGCGCGCAGCCGCGCGCAGATCGATGCGTTTGCCGCGGCGGTGGCGGAGGTCGCCACATGAAGGACTTCCCGCTCATCTTCGAGCACCACCATCCCGGCCGGATCGCGGCCTCGCTGCCCGAGCCCGGCGTGCCGGATGTCGCGCTGGAGGAGATCGTTGGGGCGAAGCACATCCGGCGCGAACCGGCGGCGCTTCCCGAGGTCAGCGAGCTCGACCTGGTGCGCCACTATACCCGGCTCTCGCAGCGGAACTACGCGATTGACACCGGGTTCTATCCCCTTGGGTCGTGCACGATGAAGTACAACCCCAAGGTCAACGAGGACGCGGCACGCCTGGCCGGGTTCGCGCGCCTCCATCCCAACACACCATCCGATCTGGCGCAGGGGGCGCTCGAGCTCCTGTGGCGGCTCGAGCAGATGCTCTGCGAAATCAGCGGAATGGACCGCGTGACTCTCCAGCCGTCCGCGGGCGCCCACGGTGAGCTGACCAGCCTGATGATGATCAGGGCCTACTTCGGTGACCGAGGGGAGCGCCGCACGCGCGTCATCGTCCCCGACTCGGCCCACGGAACCAACCCCGCGTCGGCCGCCATGTGCGGGTTTGAGGTGGTGACCGTCCCCAGCGACGCGCGCGGCAACATCGACCTGGCCGCGTTGAGGCACGCGGCCGACGGATCGGTCGCGGCTCTGATGCTGACCAATCCCAACACGCTCGGGCTCTTTGAGGAGCACGTGATCCAGGTCGCAGAGACCATTCATGGGTGCGGCGGGCTGATGTATCTGGACGGCGCGAACTTCAACGCGGTCCTGGGCATCACGCGACCCGGCGACCAGGGATTTGACGTGATGCACATGAACGTCCACAAGACCTTTAGCACGCCGCATGGCGGCGGCGGCCCCGGGGCCGGGCCGGTGGCGGTTAAGCGCATTCTGGAGCCCTATCTGCCGGCGCCGGTCATCCAACTGGACGGTGAGCGGTTCTCCCTCGATGACAACCGGCCCGAGTCAATCGGCCGGATCCGCGCCTTCAACGGCAACTTCGGCGTTTTTGTACGGACGTACGCCTACCTGCGCGCGTACGGTCCGCTCCTACGCCAGGTGTCCGAAGCGGCGGTGCTCAACGCCAACTACCTGCTGGAGAAGTTGCGGCCGTACTTCGATCGGCCCTACGATCGCATGTGCATGCACGAGTTCGTTCTCTCGGGCCGGCGCCAGAAGGTCCAGCACGGGGTCAGGACGCTGGATATCGCGAAGCGGTTGCTCGACTACGGTTTCCACGCGCCAACGATTTATTTCCCCCTGATCGTCGAAGAGGCAATCATGATCGAGCCCACCGAGACCGAGAGCCGCCAGACGCTGGACGCGTTTGCCGACGCGATGATCCAGGTGGCGGAGGAATGCGCGACAGATCCTGACCTGGTCCGCTCAGCCCCGCACCGCACGGTAGTCAGCCGTCTTGACGAGGTGACCGCGGCCCGCAAGCCCAATCTCCGCTGGCGCCCGCTGTCAGGCGCGACGACCCGCACGTGACCGAAGCACAGGTGGGTAACGCTCCCACGATCGCCGACGTCCGCGCGGCGGTCGATCGAATCGCCGGGATCGCGTACCGGACGCCCGTGCACTTCTGGGACGCCGGCGGTGGCGTGCTTTTGAAACTTGAGAGCCTGCAGCCGATCGGGGCGTTCAAGGTGCGCGGTGCGGCTAACCACCTGCGCGCCGTGGCCGGCACGGTCCGCGGGGTCGTCACCGCATCGTCGGGGAACCACGGACAGGCGGTCGCGTACGTGGCGCAGCGCCTCGGCATTCCGGCGGTTGTCGTCGTGCCCGAAAACGTGAATCCGGTCAAAGCCCGGGCGATCACAGGATACGGGGCGGAACTGGTGCGCGCCGGCAAGACGATGGATGAGCGACACGACAAGGCGAATGAGCTGGCGCAGGAGCGCGGGCTGCACATGGTCCCCTCCTTCGATGATCCGCTGGTCATCGCCGGCCAGGGGACCTGCGGTCTGGAAATCGCGGAGCAGTGCCCGGACGTCTCCACCGTGGTGGTTCCGGTCAGCGGTGGCGGCCTGATTTCCGGGGTGGCGCTTGCGCTGAAGGCACTTCGGCCCGGAGTACGGGTGATCGGCGCGGAACCCAAGGCGCTTCCGAGGTTCGCGGCCTCGCGGGCCGCCGGAACCCGCGTCACTATTCCATTTGCCGATACCATCGCCGACGGTCTGCGCGCCCAGCGCCCCGGTACGCTGACGTGGGAAGTTACCTCGCGAACGGTGGACGACTTCGTGGCCGTGGGGGACGACGCCATCCTGGACGCTGTCCGCCGCCTCTGCCTGGAGGCCCACCTGGTGGTGGAACCGTCCGGAGCCATCGGCGTTGCCGCTTTTCTTTCCGGGCTGGTACCGACCCGGTCGGCCCTGGTTGTTGTCAGCGGAGGAAACCTGGACCCTGACCTGCTGGTCAGCCTCCTGACTCGTCCGGTCGCGTAATCACGCGTCCGGGGGCGTCCGATTGAGATCCGTCCCCGCCAAGCCGTAATAGCGTACGTACGTTCGTGTACACGGGAGTTGTATACGCGTACGTTTGTTCGTATTATTGCGTCGGTGACGGCCTTGAAGAAACCGCTGACTGAACGGCAGCACCAGATCCTCCGGCACGTCGCTCTCAGCATCCGCCGGACCGGTATCGTTCCGTCCGTCCGCGAGATTGGACAGGCACTGGGAATGCGCTCGCCTTCGACTGTTCACCAACACCTTTCAGCCCTGGCGCGAAAGGGCTACTTGCGCCGGGACGGTGACCGGATGCGAGTACTCGAGATTACCGATCGTACGACCCTACCCGACGGCGAGGAAGTCGTCTCGCTCCCCCTGGTGGGGCGGGTTTCGGCCGGAGTGCCCGTGCTCGCCGAGCAGCAGATCGATGAATTGATTCCCATTCCGCGGCGGTTTGTCGGGTGGAACGACGAGAGCTTCCTGCTCACCGTGCGCGGCGACAGCATGATCGGCGCCGGGATTTTCGACGGCGACCTGGTGATTGTCCGCTGCCAGTCGGCCGCGAGTCCGGGCGACATCGTCGTTGCTTTGCGGGAGGACGAAGCCACCGTCAAGCGGCTCGCGATCGCAGAGGGCCGACCGTGCCTGCTTGCCGAGAACCCGGCATACGCACCGATCCGCAGTGAGTTCGAAATCCTCGGCAAAGTCGTCGGGCTGCTTCGGCGCTACCCGGTTGGGGGCCAGGTATGATCGCACCGGCCGACGTTCCGTGGGTTGTCTCCGACCGCCGCCGGACTGGCCGGCGGCACCGTCTCCGGCCGGTGTCCGTCGCACAGGTGCCGCTGGGCCTGTGGGCGCGTTTTGGGAGCGATCGCCAGGCAGTCCGGCTGAAGATCATCCTGTTGGGCGTCTGCCTCCTGGCCGCCGCCTTCTTGGAGATGCCGCGGTGACCCGCGTGCTCCATGCTGCCGCGGCCGGGCGCGCCGTGCCGGGAGCGCGCGGCGCGATCGCTGCCGTGCTCCGCTGGGAGAGGAACGATTCACCGCACATCATCGTGCGGCGGCTTCGCCGCAACGACCCGGTGCCCCCGGCGTATCGAGCGCTGCTTCTCGCCCTGTGGGAAGCGCGACGCATGGGGGCCCGCGGGGTTGTGCTCGGCATCGACGATGCGGACGTCATGACGCAACTTGCAGAGGGCGGGACGCCTCCCCCGGAGGCGATCGGGCCGTACCTGCAGATCCGGGCATTGCTGCACGCGTTTCGATCCGCCGAGGTTAGGCACCTGACGCCGGGATGGGATCGCGACGCGGCCCTCGCAGCCGACGCGGCCGAGCACCCAGGACAGCCGGTCTGCGCCGACTTGCCCCTCTGGGCCTGCGCCGCCGCGTCGTAACGCCAGAAGATCTTCCAGGAGGTAGCTTCCGCAAAGGGCTGGCCCTCCGCGCTGCAGAAGATGAGCGGCAGGTCCCCATGGCGGAACCTATTCATTCAGCCCCCAGCCGGGCGGAAGACGCTCTCTGGACGTCCCCGCTCACAGCCCTCCAGGCTCAACTTGAGGCGAATCCCGCGGGCCTGAGCAGCGCGGAGGCTGCAGTGCGGCTGACTCGCTTCGGGCCCAACGTCCTGCGCCCGCGCCGGGAGCGGACACTTTTCGTTGAGTTCCTGTCCCACTTCCTCAATCCGCTGGTCATCATTCTGTTACTGGCCAGCGGTCTCTCCGCCCTCACAGGCGACGCGACGAGTTTCTTTATCATCGGCGCGATCGTGCTCACAAGCGTGACCCTGGACTTCGTCCAGGAACATCGCGCGGGCCGTGCGGCGGAGCGCCTCAAGCAGGCGGTGACAGTGCGGGTCTCGGTGGTCCGCGACGGGAAGCCCGTGGAGATCCTGCTGGATCAGGTCGTGCCGGGCGATGTCGTGCGCCTGGCCGCCGGCGACCTGGTGCCCGCCGACGGACGCGTGCTCGAGGCCCGCGACTTCTTTGTCAAACAGGCGCTGCTCACGGGTGAACCCTATCCCGTGGAAAAGCATCCGGGTGATCTGATTCACACTGCGGGCACACAAGCCGCCGGACTGGACGGCGCGAGCAACTCCGTCTTCATGGGTACCTCGGTGATCAGCGGGAGCGCGACCGTACTCATGTGCTGGACCGGACCCGCCACCATCCTGGGTAACATCGCCGACACCTTGACCGCCCGGGTCCCGCCGACAGCTTTTGAACGAGGCACGCGCAGCTTCAGCCTGCTCATCATGCGGCTGACCATCCTGCTGGTGCTCTTCGTGATGCTTGCCAACACGTTCTTCCACCGCCCGTTGCTGGAGGGGTTCCTCTTTGCAGTCGCGCTGGCGGTGGGCCTGACCCCGGAACTGCTGCCGATGGTCGTCTCCGTGACGCTCTCCCGCGGCGCGCTGCGGATGGCCGCCAAGAAGGTCATCGTGAAACGGCTTGCGTCCATTCAGGACCTGGGCAGCATGGACGTCTTGTGTACCGACAAGACCGGAACGCTCACCGAGGCCCGCATTCATCTCGAGCGCCACCTCGACGCCCTGGGACGCACCAGCCGGCGGGTCCTGGAACTGGCGTACCTCAATAGCGTCTTCGAGACAGGCCTTCGGAGCCCGCTGGACGATGCGATCCTCGAGCACAAAGAGATCGATGTGCGCGACTGGACGCGGATCGACGAGGTCCCGTTCGACTTCGAGCGCCGGCGCATCTCGGTGCTGGTCGAGCGGCGCGCGAACCCGCCGGGGGCGGAGGGGTCGGCGGTCGAGCGGCTCCTGGCCGTCAAGGGCGCGCCGGAAGACATCCTGAATCTCTGCACGCACTATGAGGGCGACGGTCCCACCGACCTGCGGTCCCTGGACCGCGCCGCCCGGGCGCAGGTCCAGGCGCTGTTCGAAGCGCAGTGCCGCGAGGGTTTCCGGGTGCTCGCCATTGCCTGGCGGCGGGTCGCGCCCGACCACGCGCATGCCGTGGTGAGCGACGAGACGGAGCTCGTCTTCGCGGGCTTTGCGGCGTTCCTCGATCCGCCGAAGGCCAGCGCCGCGCAGGCGCTGCAGCGGCTCGCCGCGAGCGGCGTGGCGGTCAAGATCGTGACCGGGGATAACGAACTCGTCACGCAGCATGTCTGCGCGCAGCTCGGTATTCCGCTGACCGGGATGCTGCTGGGGACGGAGGTCGCCGCACTGGACGACCCCGCGCTGGCGGTACGCGTCCAGACGGCGAATCTCTTCTGCCGCGTGACGCCGGCGCAGAAAAACCGCATCATCCTGGCGCTACGGTCACGCGGCCACGTCGTGGGCTACCTCGGCGACGGCATCAACGACGCGCCGTCCATGCACTCGGCGGATGTCGGAATCTCCGTGGACGGCGCGGTGGACGTGGCCAAGGACGCGGCGGTACTGATCCTGCTCGAGCCCGACCTTCGCGTCCTTCACGACGGCGTGATGGAGGGCCGGCGCACCTTCGCCAACGTCATGAAGTACATCATGATGGGTACCAGCTCCAACTTCGGCAACATGTTCAGCATGGCAGGCGCGTCTGTGGTTCTGCCGTTCCTGCCGATGCTGCCGGCGCAGATTCTATTGAACAACCTCCTCTACGATCTCTCCGAGGTCTCGATCCCGATGGACAGTGTGGATCCCGAAGACGTCGCTCACCCACGCGCGTGGGACATGTCGTTCATCCGCAACTTCATGATGATCGTGGGCCCCGTGAGTTCCGTCTTCGACTTCCTCACGTTCGCCATCTTGCTGGGTATCTTTCACGCGGACAAAGACCTGTTCCACACCGGATGGTTCATCGAATCGATCGCCACCCAGGTCCTCGTGATTTTCGTCATCCGGACCAGGCGCAACCCATTCCGGAGCCGGCCCCACCGGCTGCTGGCGGCGACCTCGGTCGGTGTGGTCGTACTGGCGATGCTCCTGCCATTCACCCCTTTCGGACGTTCCCTGGGATTCGTCCCCCCTCCACCATTCTTCTTCTTGCTCCTGGCGGGGATGGCGCTGGCCTATCTGCTCGCGGTGGAAGGCGTGAAGCGATGGTTCTACCGCTCTCGGTTCTCGCAGGGCCTGGTGCGCCCGCCGCAGAACATCCTGCGAGACGCTGATTGATGAAGAGTTCCCCTGCGGACGTCTATTTGATCGAGGGCGAGAAGCACCTCGACGCCGGCGAATGGGCCGAAGCCGAAGCGGCTTTTCGCCGTGCCGTCGAGGCCGACCCCACGTCCGCGGCTGCACTCAGCAAACTTGGGGTCGCGCTTGTTCGCCAGGGACGCACGGACGAGGCCGCACAGGTGTTCACCCGGGCGGTCGCGGTCAATCCCCGGTATGCGCCGGCGTGGAGCAACCTCGGCAACGTCTACCATGAGCGGGGGCGCGACGAGGAGGCGCTTGAAGCCTATCAGCGCGCGATTGCGGCCGATCCCGATTACCATATCGCCTATCAGAATCTCGGCGCGCTCTACAAGCAGATGGGACGGATCGGTGAGGCGATCGCAGCCCGGCGGAAGGCCACGAAGCTGTCGATGAAGGCTGCCGTCACGCGCCCGACGGGCGGGGGTGGCCGCCGCATGGGATGCCTGGGCGGGACAGCGGTCGTGATCGTTCTGCTGACGATCCTGGCGGTGGCTCTGGTGTCCCGAGCCGTTGCTGCTTTCTTCTAGCACACGCGCCCGGTTCGGAGGAAGGAGAACACCTGAGAGCGGGGGAAACCCTAACGCGAACCTCTGGCAATTCATCTTTAGACCTCATTGGGGGGCGGCAAATGAATCACAGAATGGGCTGGCGGCTTTTGGTGTTGCTCCTGGTGGCCACCCTGGCGCCGCTTGGCATTGGGAAGTGGGCTGCTGCCCAGGCCCCAAAGACGCTGATCATCGCCATTGGGGCCGATCAGACCGGGATGGACCCGCAGACGGTGGAGAACAACGAGTCCGGGTTCGTCATGTCGACCATCTATGACAGCATCGTCAATTACAAACCGGGCTCCAGCGAAGTCGGGCCGGGGCTCGCCGAGTCCTGGACGATCTCGCCCGACGGGAAGGTGTACACGTTCAAACTCCGGCGCGGTGTCAAGTTCCACGACGGGACGCCGATGAACGCCCACACGGTCGCGGAGGATGTCGACCGCGCGATCAACCCCAAGAATCCCTGCTACGTGTTCAGCCGCAAAGTACCCGTGGACACCTACGATGACTTCACGTTCGGCTCGGCGAAAGACGGGACCGTGGCCAAGATGGACGTGGTGGACGACTACACGCTTCGATTCACACTTCCCAAGCCGAACGCCCCGTTCCTCAGCAGCGTGGCGATGATATGGCAGGGCATCGTGAGCCCCGCGGCCACGAAGAAGTACAACTGCGACGCCGGTCAGCATCCGGTGGGGACCGGGCCGTTCAAGTTTGTCGAGGCGGTCCGGAACGATCACGTCACGGTCGAGGCCAATCCTGACTACTGGGGTGGCCGGCCGAAGGTGGACCGCATCATCTTCAAGGTCGTCCCCGAGAGCGCGACCCGGATGCTCATGTTGGAGCGCAACGAGGTGCAGATCCTGGCCGATGTGCCGCCGTCCGACTACGCGCGGGTGACCGGCAACTCGAAGCTGACAATGTACAAGCAGCCCGGGTTGACGATCCTGGGCGTCGGGATGTCCAACGACATCGGCCCGCTCCAGGACAAGCGGGTCCGTCAGGCGATGAACTACGCCGTCGACAAGGAGGCGATCAACAAGGGCCTCTACGGCGGTGCGACCACGGCGAGCCAGGGGATGCCGCCGGTGCTGTGGGGCGTCAACAAGTCCGTGCAACCTTACCCGTATGATCCGGCCAAGGCGAAGGCCCTCCTGACGGAGGCCGGGTATCCTAACGGGTTCCCGGTCGAGATGATGGTCTACGCCAACCCCCGCGGGTACAACCCTGTCGGCGGCGCCAAGCTTGGGGAGGCGGTCCAGGGGTACCTGACAAAGGTTGGCGTGAGCGTGAAGATTACCCAGTACGAGTGGGGCGCGTATCTCCAGAAGCTCCGGCACACGCAGTGGCAGGGATTCGCCATCTGCGGGTGGTCCGGGGACAACGGCGATCCGGACAACTTTCTGGGTGATCTCTTCGAGTATGATGAGGCCGCCGGCGCGCCGCGCACCAACGACTGCGGCCGGCATCACAGCCCTGAGTACGACAAACTGATGGTGCAGGGCCGGCAGACGACCGATCAGGCCAAGCGCGTGCAGATCTATGAGAAGGCGAATCAGATCCTGCACGACGACGCGCCGTGGATCTTCATGAACCACACGAACCAGGTGCGGGCGACCAGGGCAAACGTGAAGGGCTTCCTCCTGAACCCGCTCCAGATGTTTTTCCACATGGAGCGCGTCTCACTGGAGTAGCAGCGGTCAGCGGGCGTCGCGGTGCCAACGGGGCCTGCCGGGGCGAGCCGGCAGGCCCCACGCATCCCGGTCGGGCGCGCTGATCCCCTCGACGCATGCTGAAATACATCGGCCAGCGGTTGGTGCAGTTGATCCCCGTGCTCGTGGGGGTGAGCATGCTTGTGTTCTTCGGGATGCACCTGGTGCCGGGCGATGTCGCGCAGCTCCTCCTTGGCGAGAAAGGCACCGAGGCCGACCTGCAGCGGATGCGTCACCAGCTCGGCCTCGACCAGCCGGTCTACGTGCAGTATGCGCGATTCCTCGTCGGCGCATTGCACGGCGACTTCGGTGTGTCGTTGCGGACGCGTCAGCCGGCGATCTGGGAGATTGGACAGGCGCTGCCGGTGACGATTGAGTTGAGCCTGGCCGCCCTGTTCTTTGCGATCGTCTTCGGCCTCCTCATTGGGGCGATGGCCGCGCGCTATCCACACTCACCCCTTGATACCGGATCGATGATCGGTGTGTTGATCGGGGTCTCGATGCCGGTGTTTTGGACCGGAATTCTGCTGTTGCTGGTGTTTGGCGGGATCCTGGGATGGCTGCCGCTCGGCGGGATTCTGGACGAAGGCATGGACTACCACCGGATCACCGGGATGCCGTTCCTCGATGGGCTCGTGACCAGGAATTGGGCCGTAGTGTGGAGCAACTTCCGGCATCTGATCCTCCCCGCAGTGGCGCTGGGAGCCATTGCGATGGCCGCCATCGCCCGGATGGCCCGGTCGACCATGCTGGATGTGCTCGGCCTCGACTACATCCGCACGGCGCGGGCGAAGGGCGTAGCCGAGCGCCGGGTCGTCACCCGTCATGCGCTGCGGAACGCGCTCCTGCCGGTCGTCACGCTGATCGGGTTACAACTGGGACTCCTGCTCAGCGGCGCGGTCCTCACCGAGACGATCTTTGCGCTGCCGGGGTTGGGGCGGTTGGCGATCACGAGCGTACTGGCCCGGGATTACCCGCTCGTCCAGGGCGTGGTCATCATCGCGGCGGTGGTCTTCGTCCTGGCCAACCTGCTTGTGGACATCCTCTATGCCTACCTCGACCCCAGGATCCGCTATGGCTGACCTGGCTCCTGCGGCCGCCCTCGCCGCGCACCAGCGCGTGGGCGCCCTGTCCTGGCGGCGTCTGGTGCGCAGCCCCAACCTCGTGATGGGCGCCGGGATCGTGCTCCTGGTTGTGGCCGCGGCAGGCCTCGCCCTGCAGATCGCTCCCTACAGCCCTATCGATCAGGCCTTCAGCGACCAACTCCAAGCGCCGTCCTTCACGCATCTCTTTGGCACCGACGAGTTTGGCCGTGACATCTTCTCCCGCGTCATCTACGGTGCGAGGATCGCGCTGATTATCGGCGTGCTGGCCGACGGCATCTCAGCGGGGCTGGGTGTCGTGGTGGGTGTCATCTCTGGATACTTCGGCGGGCGCGTCGACGCGGTCGTGATGCGGGTGGTGGATGTCATGCTGGCATTTCCCTACCTGCTGCTCGCCATGATCGTGGTTGCCATCCTGGGGCCGAGCCTGACCAACGCGATGGTCGCCATCGGTATCGTCTACATGCCCCAGTTCGCCCGCGTGGTCCGGGGCGCGGTCCTCGCTATCAAGGAGCAGGAGTTTGTCGAGGCGGCCCGGGCGGTCGGTGCCCACACCCCACGCGTCCTGCGCCGCCACATCCTGCCGAACATCCTCTCGCCGATCATCGTGATGGCCACGCTCACCGTCGGGTTCATGATCGTCGAAACGGCGGGACTTTCTTTTCTTGGCCTGGGCGCCAGCCCGCCGACGCCGGAGTGGGGATCGATGCTGGCGACAGGGCGATCCTACATGCTGACCGCCCCATGGATCGCGACGTTTCCGGGACTCGCCATTCTCGTCACCGTCGTGGGTTTCAACCTCATTGGCGATGGCCTGCGGGACCTCCTGGACCCGAGGCTGCGCGGGCGCCAGTAAGCGTCGCGAGATCACAACACCAGCCGCCGTTGCGAGGCGCGCGCCCACCCACGATCCACAGGGGATAGGTCTAAGGCCGCACCGCGCTGGGCAGAATAACAGCGGGGGTAGCGGGCCCTTCGATAAGGGCAAACCCGAAGCGATTCGGGGACGCAAAGCCACGGGTCTCGGGAAGTCGCCGAGACAGCCGGGTTGCCGAAGAGGGCGAACGCGGCCTCATTAAGCTTGACCGCGCGTCGGAGGGTTCCCTAACAAAGGAGGCTCTCAGATGCGTTTTCGTCTGTTCTCCCACCCAGGCAAAGGATCACAGATTCGCATCCGAACGTCAGTCTTCGCCGCTGTGCTCGTGCTGCTGCTGTCGGTCAGCCTTCTGCTGGGTCCTCAATGGGGACCACAGGCCTTCGCGAGCGCGCCCGTGACGTTTCAGGGAACAGTGAATAGCGCAGCCACGGGAGCAGGCCTGTCCGCCTCCATCACGATTGCCGGTCCAACTGGATGGTCAGGGCAAACAGACCAGTTCGGCCACTATGCCGTCACCCACCAGGCTATCAGCGGGACGTACACGGTCACGGCCGCCAGCGCCGGCTATACGGCTCTGAGTCGGACTGTCACGTTCGGGCTCACCTCTCCGGCAGCGATCGCATTCACGGTGAACTTCGCGCTCCAGGCCGCTGGACCTCAGCCCGCACCGACTCCCCGCCCGACGCCGGCCCCAACCCCCAACCCAAACCCCACCCCCACCCCCGCCCCCACCCCCCCCCCCAGCCCCACCCCCAACCCCACAACCCGT
>JBGPLF010000039.1:0-21468 GCA_041486265.1 bacterium | reverse complement strand
TCTTGTCCTGAGATCCAATCCGCAGTACCGTGGACATCGGAGCAGCCTCCCTCGCGTGGTGTGTTGTGCTTCTCCCACGAAATCAATTCACCACGCTGGGTACTGCTCCCTGAAATTTCAACTACCCTTGGGACACCCTCATCAGCACCAAGCGGATGCATGGTTCGGTTTGCAACGAAAGAGTTCAATGTTGCAGAATGATTAGTAAGGCCTGCGACCTCGCGATAATACTGGCTGCCCCGGGGAAACTGTTTGGCCCTGCCACACAGTTTCACTAACCTTGAGAACTTCAGGCTGGCATTCGAGCGGATCAGACGAGGCCGCAACAAGGAGTATAAGCGACTCTTAAGACATCTGTTACCAAGCTACCAATTGACGGGTGATGAGGACCTCAAGGATGCTGTCGCTCAGATAAAACGGGGGGCCTACGAACCTCAGCCCCCCTTACTGGTCCACGTGCCGAAGGAAAGTGGCATCTTGCGTCCGCTGGCCTTGCTTTCCATGCGCGACCTAATCGTCTACCAAGCCATTGTGAACCAAGTCGCCGTAGCCTTTGGGAAAGAGCAGGAGAGGCACGCATTCAAGAGATCCTTTGGGGCCATCTGGGCTGGCAGGGACAGTCCTTTCTTTTATCGGTCGTGGAAGGTCTGCTATCAATCATACAATCGAGCGATCGCTGACGCTTTCGAGCAGGGCAGAGATTTCGTGGCTGACTTCGACCTAGTCTCGTTCTACGAGCTCATCGATCACAGCCTACTCTCAGATATTCTGAAGGCGAATGTCCGGAGCAACGAACTCTTAGATCTGCTCTTCAAATGCCTAAAGGTTTGGAGAACGAGCGATACCGGCGAGTCCATTAAACACGGCATCCCTCAAGGGCCTGAGCCTTCTGCTTTCCTTGCCGAATGCCTCTTGTTCCGATTTGACACTATCAAGTTCAAGGACGTGACCTACCTGCGGTATGTGGACGATATCAAGTTAATGGCAGAGAGTGAAGCACCGCTGCGCCGAGCTTTGATGCAGTTGGATGTGGAGTCAAAGAGGCTCGGCCTCGTCCCTCAGGCTCAGAAGATGGGACTGAGGAGAGTTGCCTCGCTTACTGACATCCAGAAGACAATCCCCAGCAAGATCGTCTCTGCAATCTCCCAGAGACCCAAGAGCTCCTCGACGCAGCAGAGACTACTACGCCTTTTCAAATCGAGCCAGCAGAAATCCCAAGGAGCCTGGCAGATAATTGACCCCACAAAGTTCAAGTTCGCACTCGGCCGACTGAAGCCCAGACGAGAGGTCCTACGGCGGATCGGCCTTCTTCTCCCAAGAAGACCTGAGATTTCAGGACTCTTTGCTTCTTACCTGAAGCAGTTCCCCAACGACAGAGAGGCTGCAGAAATTCTCCGAAGTGCACTTGAAAGTGATCCGGTCTATGACGCCGTCGCCGGCGATTATATAGAAGCCCTTGACACGTGTGAACCAAGCGAGAAGAACTTGGCTTACCAGCGAGTCGTCAATACTATCCTCAAACGCTCCGTCGAGAAGAGCATTCTCATTAAGGTTCCAATCCCGATATTCAAAGGACGTCGATACGGAGCAAAGAAGTCAGTAGACCTCATCAGCCGTGAGACTGAGCCTGTCGCTCGCGGGATGGCCATTCACAGGTTGTTCGGAGAGGGCAAAGATGCGCTGTACCGACCTGAGCAGTGCAAATCCCTGTTGGAAACCGCGATAGCCGGCGACGACGCGGACCTCGCAAGGTACTGTGGCGCTGTGCTGTTGCTGAACAAATGGCCATGGCCAACACGCGGCCGGCCGCCCATTGGACGCAGCGCGAACGACTCCGTGAAGATACTGCTGAAAGCACTGGGGTTGCGTCGTCGGGGACCTCGAAGGGCAAGTGCCATCGATGCCTTCTTCAGACACAGGCAGGACATTCACATACCGATCAACTGGAGAAAAGCGCTGGGAGACGATTGGCAGGCAGCTGAGCAGAAGTGCCTGAGTTACCAGAACCTTCAAGGTGCCTACCCCAGCGCACGCGTCATGATTCTTGACACTTTCAATGAAACCCTGATCCAGACCTTTTCGAAACGGCACCCGAAGCTTTCGGGGCCGTACAAGAAGGCGGCTAGGACCAATCCCCATCCAGATTATGGAAGTTGGTTGTATCAACCAGACCTTCCTAGCATCCTCCCAAAGGGGATTTCTTGGCTCCGTGGCGTGCACGCAAATCGGGTGAAAGCAGACTTAGCGCATGCAAGGGAGAAAGGCGGAAAAGGTAAAGGCAAAGCGACGAAACCCATCTCGTTTCGCACAGCCGAGAACTTGATGAGGCAAGCGCAGCAAGCATGGGCTGAACTGATTCTGGTCTGGAGTAAGATCTCGTGAATCCTCCCCGGGACTGAGGGCCCGCGGAGAATCGGCGCGAGCTGGTCCGGTCCCGCCTACTTCCTGTGCGCCCGCTCGTACTTCGCGATCTTCTCCAGCCGGGGGATGTGCCGCCCGCCCTCGAACGGCGTCGTCAGCCACGTGCGCACAATCTCCTTCGCGACCTCCAGCCCCACAATCCGTGCGCCCAGAGACAGGATGTTGGCGTCGTTGTGCGAGCGCGCCAGCCGCGCCGTGGTCGCGTCGTGGCAGACCGCGCATCGAATCCCGACAACCTTGTTGGCCGAGATCGCCTCGCCGTTCCCGGTGCCGCCGAAGATAATACCGCGCTCCACCTCACCCCGCGAGACCATCTCGGCCACCGGGACGCAGAAGTCGGGATAGTCCACCGGCTCGATGGTGTTCGTCCCGAGATCGCGCACCTGGTGACCCAGTTCCAGGAGCATCCGCGACACCTCCGCCTTGAGGAGGACCCCAGCGTGATCGCTTCCCAGCGCTATCCGCATCGTTGCCTACCTCCTCCCTGCCACGGGCTGCCGCCGAACGGGACCGGCGTCGAGGACAAGATCCACTCCGTCGCCCACGATGAAGATGGCATGCTGGGCGGTCGGCGGTGGCAACGCGCCCGGCGGAACGGCGGTGGCCGCCATAGGCAGATCGGCAGCCCGCATCAGCGCGAGCGGGACGGGATGGGCGAGCGGACGCGCCAGCCCGGTCAGCCGTGCGCCTTGCTCGCGCGTCGCCGCGAACCGGACCAGATGCTCTGAGCCCGCCCCCGTGACCTCACACAGGCGCTGCACAGCCGCGGGATCGAGCGCATCGCACCCGACCAGATAGCCCTCTTCGGTCGGAAACACGATCAACCCGCCAGCCCGAAGTACATCCACGGCCTTCCGCGGGGCGGAGGAGTCTTCCGGGTTCACGCGGATGATCGCGAGGCGTTTCGGTTGCCGGCCCACCGCGGCTTGAAATGTGAGCTGATAGTAGCTCACGAGCTCTCCTCCGGCGCGGCGGCCGACCGGACACGCGCAGCCACGGCGCGGTCCCACCCCAGCCCGTCCGGCCGCACGTGCACCGACTCGTACATGCTCACCCGCTCCAGAAGTTCGACCACACGCGGCGCCTGGCCTGCCGCGACTTCGACGACCAGCCAGCCGCCCGGCTTGAGAACGGTAGGAGCACCTCGCGCCAGCCTGACATAAAGGCCCTCCTCGCCCCCAGGCGCCACGATCGCGAGTCGGGGCTCAAAGTCACGGATCTCGCGTGGCAGCGTCGCTGCGGCATCAGGCGGCACATAGGGCGGATTGCAGGCAACGGCATCGAGCCGGCACCCGGCATCGATGACAGGATCGAGCAGGTCTCCCCGCAGGAACCGGACCCGATCGGCGACACCGTGGCGCGCCGCGTTGGCCCGCGCGACGTCCAGCGCATCGACGGAGAGATCGGCCGCCACCACGGTAGCATCCGGCCGGAGCACGGCCACGGTCACGGCGATCGCGCCGCTTCCGGTCCCGATATCCGCCACCGCCGGCGCGGCGATCTCTCTCAACACGTCGAGGACCGTCTCCACCAACACCTCGGTCTCGGGACGAGGGATGAGGACGCGCTCGTCAACCTGAAACTCGAGCCCCATGAACTCGCGGTGGCCGGTGATGTACGCGACCGGACGCCCGCGGGCGCGCGAGGCCAGCAGGTCTTGATAGCGCGCCCAGGCGTCGGCGCCGACGGGCCGGTCCCAGGCCAGATAGAGCTCCGTGCGGGAGAAGTGGAGAGCATGCCGCAGCAGGACTTCCGCGGTGATGCCCGCCTCATCGATGCCCAGCGCCGACAGGTGCTCGCGACCGGCCATCCAGGCTTCGGCGACGATCATCGCTGCCGGCTGTAGCGCGCCGGACTTAGCCGTGACGCATCATTCGACAGCGGCGAGCAGCGCGGCCTGATCGGCCGCCGTGAGGGCATCGATCATGTCGTCAAGATCGCCGTCCAGGACGGTCTCGATCTGGTGCAGGCTCATCCCGATGCGGTGATCCGTCACGCGGTTCTGCGGGAAATTGTACGTGCGGATCTTCTCACTGCGCTCGGCGGTGCCCACCTGCTGCCGACGCTGCTTCGCGATCGCCTCGGCCTGCTCGCGCTCGGCGCGCTCGAGCAGGTGAGCGCGAAGGATGCGCATCGCCTTTTCGCGATTCTGAAACTGCGAGCGCTCGTCCTGACAGGCGACCACGACCCCGGTAGGGATGTGCTTTATGCGCACCGCGGTCTCAACCTTGTTGACGTTCTGGCCGCCGGCCCCGCCCGCGCGGTAGGTCCCGATCTCGAGATCCTCAGGGCGGATCGTGATGTCGACCTCCTCGGCCTCAGGCAGCACCGCGACCGTGGCGGTGGACGTGTGGAGCCGGCCGGACGATTCCGTCGCCGGCACACGCTGCACGCGGTGTACCCCGCTCTCGTACTTCAGGCGGCTGTATGGCCCGCGACCGGTGATCGCAAAGACGATTTCTTTGAACCCGCCGACCCCGGTGGGGCTGGCGGAGAGCACCTCGGTCTTCCAGCGGTGGCGCTCGGCGTAGCGCGCGTACATGCGGAACAGGTCGGCGGCGAAGAGCCCGGCCTCGTCGCCGCCGGCGCCGGCTCGAATCTCGACGATGATGTTGCGCTCATCGAAGCGATCGCGCGGCAGCAGTAGCCCCCGCAGCTCCGCCTCCAGCGCGTCCATCCGCTCTCGAAGCCGACCGGTCTCGCTCTTCGCGAGTTCGCGCAGGTCGGGATCACTCTCCTCGCGCGCCATCGCCTCGGCTTCGGCCGCCTGCTGGCTGTCGGCCCGGTAGGCACGGAAGCGCGTGACGGCCTGCTCTAACTCAGCGTACTCGCGCGCGGCCCGCTGGTAGCGGGACTGGTCGGCCAGCATCACCGGATCGGCCAGTGCGGCGGCCACCGTGTCGAACCGGGCCTCCATCGCCTCCAGCCGTTCCCGCATCCTCGGATCCATGCCCGTCACCGCCCAGATTATAGCACCGGCCGCACGCCGCCCTCGTGGATCACCGGGGATCCGTAGACCGGCCGGGGACCTCGTGGCATCGGCGGCACCGGGCTTCGTAGGCCTCGCGCGCGCCAATGAGCACGACCGGATCGGTGTAGAGTGCCGGATGGCCGTCCACCAGCCGCTGCGTCCGGCTCGCCGGCGCGCCGCAGACCATGCAAATCGCCTGCAGTTTGGTAACGTCCTCGGCCGTTGCGAGCAGCCGTGGAATGGGACCGAAGGGCTCACCGCGGAAGTCGGTGTCCAGCCCCGCGAGAATGACGCGCACGGCACGGTGCGCGAGGTCCTCCGCAACCCGGCAAATCCCGGCGTCGAGAAACTGCACCTCATCGATCGCGACGAGACCGGTCTCGGGCGCGACCAGCGCCGCGATATCGGCGCTGCCGGCCACGGGGACCGCCTCGATCCGCGCGCCATTGTGCGAGGTGAGGGCCTGCACCGCGTAGCGGTCGTCCAACACGTGCTTGAACACCTGCACCCGCTGGCGGGCGATCTGCGCGCGGCGTACGCGGCGAATCAGCTCCTCGGTCTTGCCGCTGAACATGCTCCCGCGGATGACCTCGATGCTGCCGCGCGCGCGGTCCATGCCTGCCTCCCGCAAAGAGACAGGGCGCCGCCGGCATCCGCCGCGCGGCGCCCCATGCTATGGTGACAAGGCTGCTAGATCTTGAGGCCGTACTTGCGGGCGAACTTCTGCACGCGGCCTTCGGCGTCGACGAACTTGCGCTGCCCGGTGTAGAACGGATGGCACTTCGAGCAGATCTCGACGCGGATCGACTTTTTCGTCGAGCCCGTCAGGAAGGCCTCGCCGCACGCACAGGTGACGCGTGCCTCATGATACTCGGGATGAATGCCCTGCTTCATCGAAGCGCTCCTCGCGACGTTGGGAATGGCAACACGCGGCATTATAGCAGAAGTGCGCAGATGCGTCGAGAGCGGAGGCGACGCCGACAACACGCGCGCGGGCTGTGTGGCTACTTCAGAAAGGGCAGCGGGTCAACCGCGCGGTCGTTGACGCGAACTTCGAAGTGGACGTGCGAACCGGTGCAGGCGCCCGTGCATCCAACGCGGGCGATCATCTGGCCCTTCTTCACGTGCTGGCCCGGCTGGACGAGCAGTTCCGACGCATGCCCGTAGATCGTGACGAGCCCGCTGCCGTGATCCAGAAAGACGACCTTGCCGTAGCCGCCGTGCCATCCGGCGAACTCCACCACGCCGTCACGGGTGGCGTAGATCGGCGTCCCGCGCGGCGATGCGATGTCAATCCCGTCGTGGTGATGACGGTACCTCCAGCCAAACCTGGAGGTGATCATGCCGCGCGAAGGCCACAGGAACGCGCCGGCGTCGCGCATGATGCTCGCGTCGGCCATCACCGGTTCGGAGCGGAACTGGCCCGCTCGCCCGCGGGTCTGCTCCGCGATCTGGCGGTACCGCGGCACGGCGTGCCCGGTAATGACCAAGCGCTGGCCGGGCTTGATCCAGTCGTCGTGGCCGAGATCGTTCAACGTCATCAGGTCCTCGACATGCGTCCCATATCGGGCGGCAATGTCCCAAAGGGTCTCACCCGATTGCACGACGTGGACCACCGTCGACCCTTGCGAAGCCGCAGGCCGCGCTACCGGCTGCGTCGGCGCGGGTTCGCTTCCCGAGGCGGGAATCGCGAGTTCCTGCCCGAGTTTCAGGGTCGAGGTCAAGGCCAGCCGGTTGGCCGATGCGAGCTGCTCAACCGTCACGCCGTACTGACGCGAGAGGTTCCACAGATTGTCTCCGGTCTGCACGACGTGCGCCCGGGGGACCGACGGTGCCGCCGCGGCCGCAACGGCCATCACGCGTGCGGCGATCGAGGCGCGGCTGGGTCTCGGTATGGTACCCGGGATCAGGAGTCCAGCCTGTCGGAGCGCGCGGGAGGTCGCGGCGGGAACGGTCCTCGAAATCTGCCGAATCTGGCGCTCGCCTGCGACGGACATGGCCGAGGTCTGGGATTGGGATGGTGGAAAAGCCGGCAGGCCAATCGCCGGAGTGATCAGTGCGAAGCTCGCAACAACGGTTAGCGGTACGGCCACTCTGCGCAACCTGTCCTCCAACGTACCGAGCCGGGCGCCGGAGGCGCCGGGCTGCAGGGTCGGTCGTTCAGGCCATCGCACGCACGCGCGGGCAGCGTGCGTCCTTACGGGGATCAGCGAGCTCGTAATCAGTGCGGAGTCATATTGTGGTTTCTACGCCGGGCCGACGATTCCTGCCGAGCATTCGTTTCGCCTGCAGATTCCTCAGGCACCGTTGTCCTCGGAACTCTTGACGATCGAGCGCAGGAATGCCGCGTTATTGGCCGTCTTGCGCAGCCGGTCGAGGATCAATTCAGTCATGGCCACGGTGTCGAGCTGCTCGAGGCTCTTGCGCAGCACCCAGACTTTGCGCAGCTCCTCTTCGGTCAGCAGCAGCTCTTCGCGCCGTGTCCCTGACATCTTGATATCGATGGCCGGGAACGTCCGGCGCTCCTGAAGCTTACGGTTGAGATGCAGCTCCATGTTGCCGGTGCCCTTGAACTCTTCGTAGATCACGTCGTCCATGCGGCTGCCGGTATCGACCAGGGCGGTGGCGATAATCGTGAGGCTCCCGCCCTCTTCGATCTTGCGCGCGGCGCCGAAGAATCGCTTCGGCCGGTGCAGCGCAGCAGGATCCAGCCCGCCGGACAGCGTCCGGCCTGAGGGCGGGATGACCAGGTTGTTGGCGCGCGAGAACCGGGTCAGGCTGTCGAGCAAGATGACCACGTCGCGATTCCCCTCGACGAGCCGCTTCGCGCGCTCAAGCACCAGGTCGGCCACCTGGATGTGCTCCTCAGGCGCGCGGTCGAAGGTGCTGGCGACCACCTCGGCCTCGACGGAGCGCCGCATGTCGGTGACTTCTTCCGGTCGCTCGTCCAGCAGCAGCACCATCAGGTAGATCTCGCTGTGATTCTGGACGACCGACTGCCCGATCTTCTTGAGCAGGGTCGTCTTGCCGGCCTTGGGCGGTGAGACGATCATGCCGCGCTGGCCCTTCCCGATCGGCGCGAACAGATCGATGACCCGGACGGTGAGGTCGGACTCGGGCAGCTCCAGCTTGATGCGCTCGTGCGGGAAGACCGGCGTCAGTTGTTCGAAGGTGGGGCGGGTGCGGGCCTGTTCCGGATCGATGCCGTTGACGGCCTCTACGCGCAGCAGGGCGAAGTACTTCTCGTTGTCCTTGGGGGGCCGGACCTGACCCAGGACCTCGTCCCCCACCCGCAGGCCGAACCGTTTGATCTGCGAGGGCGAGACGTAGATGTCCTCGTTGCCCGGCAGGTAGCCCGTGGTCCGCAGGAACCCGTACCCCTCCGGCATGATCTCGAGGATCCCCGTCTTGATGGATAGGCCGGCATCCTCGGTCTGCTTCTGCAGGACGCGCATGATCAACTCCTGCTTCCGATACCGCCGGAAGTTCGCAATGTTGAGTTCCTTGGCGACATCCTGGAGTTCGGTGAGCGTCTTGGCCTCAAGCTCTGCGATCGGCAACGCTGGTCACCTCTTCGTTCTATGCCCTCTGCCCCCGGTCTTAGACCCGGGTGCGCCGGGCGTCGAGCTCGGCCGCAAGGCGCCGGGCGTCCTCGAGGAAGCGCTCGAGCCCCAGATCAGTCAGCGGGTGCTTAAAGAGTTGCTCCATGACCTTGAATGGCATGGTCGCGATATGGGCGCCGGCCAGCGCCGACTCGACGATGTGCACGGGATGCCGCATGCTGGCCGCCAGTACCTTCGTCTCGAACGCGTAGTGCGAGAGCGCGGTGCAGATGTCCCGCACCACCCGCATGCCGTCCTGCCCGATATCGTCGATCCGCCCGACGAACGGGCTGACGAACGTCGCTCCGGCCTTCGCCGCGATCAACGCCTGCGGCACCGAGAAGACGAGCGTCACGTTCACCTTGATCCCTTTGCTCCGCAGCACCACCGCCGCCTTGATCCCTTCGGGGATCACCGGGACCTTCACGACAACGTTGGGCGCCCAGGTGGCGAAGATCTCGCCCTCGCGAATCATCCCCTCGGCGTCGGTGGTGGTCGTCTCGACGCTCACCGGGCCCGGGCAGATGCTGCAGATCTCCTGGATCAGGGACTTGTGGTCCCGGCCTTCCTTGGCGACGAGGGTTGGGTTCGTCGTGACACCATCGAGTATTCCCCACGCCCGCGCGGTGCGGATCTCGCCCAGGTTCGCCGTGTCGAGGAAGAACAGCATCCCCGGCTACCTCCCGGTGGCTTCGATGTACGTGATCTCACCGGCGTCGGTCGGCTTCAACATCTTTAGCTGATCGCCGGCACGGAGCTGCAGGAGCAGCACCGACGCGTCGTTCCGATAGATGGCGCTCACGACGCCCACGCGCAGCGAACGGATTTGCTTCTGGGCGTCCTCGACGACCACAACCGGTGGCGGGCCGCCCCGCACTTCGCGGAGCGTCGCTGTGACGAAATCGTACCGACCCAACGTTTCCATCAGGACGTTGAGGGCGAAGACGGCCTCGCCGCGGTCGGCGATGCGGCTCGGCCTGAACGTGTTGTCGGGGAACGACAGCATCATCTTTCGGTCAAGGGCCACCACCACGCTCCCGCGTGCATCGGCTGGGATATCTCGCGCGTCCGCCGCCTGCAGCGGATCGCGGGCCCGGCGAAGCGATTCTGTCTCCAGCCCGATGGCCCGGACCATGAACACGGCCAGGTCGGCCCGCGTGACCTGCTGCTTGGGCCGGAAGGTCCCGTCGGGATACGCGCCGATCATCCCACGCTGGAAGGCGATGGTCAGGATCGTGGGATTCTCCTTGGTCATCTGCGTCGCCACCAGCTCATAGCGGCCCGGCCGGACCGGCTGGTCGTTCTGGTCGAGCTGCTTCCACGCCGTTGCAAACTTGAGCGACTGGTTGGCCGCCAGGGGCACCGGTCGATCCAGGCCGATGAAGGGCCGGTTTAGCGACCAGCGCGCCATCTCGTTCCCCTCGGCGTCCCGAACGATGAAGTCATGGAACTGCGTCGTCGGATAGTCGAAGATGACGTCCGGGAGGAAGAAGCCCTTGAGACCCGACTTCATCTGCACGGTCCCCTCTTCCTCGACTTGAAAGACCACAGCGTCGGGCCGAACCTCCAAGATGGTGATCCGCGCTACGGTCTCCCGCTTCACGCCCTGCGGGGTGCGGGTCTCGACGTAGATCTCCCCCGTGGTTCCGGCCTTGATCCCCTCAGTACCGGTCAGCTTGATACGCGATTTGCCTCGGTCCGGCGACAGGATCTCGGCCGGCCGGGCGGGCCCGTCGTTGGTGATGGTGAAATTCAGCTCAATCTGTTCATCGGGTCCATAGACGGATTTGTTCGTAGTCAAGGTGTAGAGAATCTGCCCTTTCCTGACTTCGGCCTTCGTGGTCGAGACGGTTCCGAGAATCGACGCGGCCGCGACCGCCGACCGATCGGCCGGTGGGATCTGATCCATGTCCTTGAAATCCGGCAGGCGGACGTTGCCCGCGGCGATGCCCAGCGTGCGGGCCAGGTATAGCGCCACATCCAGACGGGTCACCGGCTCGTCGGGCGCCAGGCGGCCATCCGGCAGGCGGACGACGATCCCCTTGGCCGCCAGCCGCTCGGCGGCCCTGCGATATGGGCTGTTCGTCATATCCGTGAAGATCTGCGCCGAGGCCGGTCCCGCGAGAAAGGCCACCAGCACGAGTACCGCAGCCGCGCGCATTCGCATCGTCATGTCTCGAACGCCTCCCCGACCCCAGCCGGCGACTGGAATGGCTGCCGGAAGGAATCTATCCGTCTTCTCTGTCCTTATATTCGCCTGACGGGTTTGGGACATACAATATCTGGGATCCGACCCCGGGAGTTTCGATTGAGTAAAGCCGGAGATTGTGGGCAACAGGTGGCGACGGCACACCAATCGCCTGTAGATATGATCCACTGATATTCCTATCACACTGCATGCCGCCCCGCAAGGGGCATTTGTTCCACAACCGTACGCTACATCCGGTCGGGCGCCGAGACCCCCACCAGCCCCAGCACCCGTCGGAGCACGATCCGGGTGGCGTCGACCAGGGCCAGCCGCGCGGCCGACAACCCGGCGTCGTCGGTGAGCACCCGGCAGTGCGTGTAGAAGAGGTGAAACGCCTCGGCCACCTCGCGGGCATAGGCGCAGAGGCGGTGCGGCTCGCGGCGCAGCCCGGCGTGGCGGATGATCTCTGGAAGTTCGGCGAGGGTATGGATCAGCGCCCACTCGCGATCGTCTTCCAGGCGCGCGAGGGGCGGGGCGGCGCCCACCGTCGCGCCGGCCGCGGCGGCTTCCCGGAGGATGCCGGCGACCCGCGCGTGCGCATACTGGACGTAGTAGACCGGGTTGTCCTGCGAATGCTTGACCGCCAGCGCGACGTCGAAGTCCATCGGCGCCAGGGGAGAGACCATCGCGAAGAAGTACCGCGCGGCGTCGGCGCCCACGGCGTCGATGAGTTCGCGCAGGCTGACGAATTCGCCGCTGCTCTTCGACATGCGCAGAATCTCGCCGGCATTCTTCAGGCGCACGTGCTGGTAGATAAGGATCTCCAGCGCCTCAGGCGGGACGCCGAGGGCCTGCAGCCCACCCTTGACCCGCGCGACGTCGCCGATGTGGTCGATCGCCCACACGTCGATCATCAGGTCGAAGCCGCGCGCCAGTTTATCGAGGTGATAGGCGATGTCGCTGCCAAAGTACGTCCACTCGCCGGTGGGCTTGATGATGACCCGATCTTTGTCGTCGCCGAACGACGTGGACCGGAACCAGGTCTTGCCATCGGCTTCGTAGATGTAGTCGCGGGCGCGCAACTCAGCGAGCGCCCGCTCCACCGCGCCAGAACGGATGAGCGCTCGCTCGCTGAACCAGGTATCGAAACGCACGCCGAAGCGCTCGAGTACGTCGCGGATCCCGGCGATAACCGCAGCCACGCTGACGTCGCGGAAGTGGTCCAGCCGCTCCTCCTCGGGAGCGTTGAGCCACCGGTCGCCGTCGTCCGTCACGATCTGGCGAGCCAGATCGGTGACATACTCACCCGGATAGCCCTCTTCGGGAAACGGCTTCGGCCGGCCGAGCAGGTTGAAGTACTGGGCCTCGACGGAGAGGGTCAGGTTCCGCACCTTCCGGCCGGCATCGTTCATGTAGTACTCGCGGGCCACGGTGTAGCCGAGGGCCGCGAGGAGATTGGCCAGGACATCGCCGATCACCGCATTGCGGCCTGTGCCGACGTGCAGCGGGCCGGTGGGATTGGCGCTCACATACTCGACGTTGACCCGCTTCCCTGCCCCCAGCGACTGGAGACCGTAGCCTTCCCCCAATCGGTTAATCGTCGCCACCAGTTCGCGTTTCCAGGGCCAGGCGAGAGTCATGTTGATGAAGCCGGGGCCGGCGATCTCCAGACGAGCGATGCGGTCGGCCGGTGGAGCGTAGGCGTCGATCAGATGCTGCGCGATCGTGCGAGGCTTCCCGCCTGTCTGCCGGGCCAGGACCATAGCCGCATTCGTCGCATAGTCGCCGTGGCGCCGATCCCTGGGAATCTCGACGTCGAACTCCGCCACCTGACCCGTGGGAATGGTCCCGGCGGCCATGGCGCGGCCGATCGCGTCGCGGATTTCTGCACGAAGCGCGTCACGCAACATCCCAGGCATTATATCATCGCGAGGGCGCCCGGCCTGCCGGCACGAACGCGCCCAGTACCCGCGGCCCGGCCGCGCCGGTGGCGCCGGGCACGTTGGTGGGCAGCCCGGCCACTGCATCCGAGGCCATCAGCGCAAACGCCATCGCTTCCTTCAATTTGCCGTCCACCCCGAAGTCTTCACTGACCTTCACGGGCAATCCGAGTCCTTCGGCGATCCGCCGTCGGAGAAATCCGTTGTAGGAACCTCCGCCGCACAGCACCACCTCGTCGAGCCGCCCCCGAGGGAAGAGGAAGTCCCGATAGGCCCGCATGATGGAGTCGGCCGTCAGCGCCGAGACCGTCGCCACCGTGTCCTCTGGGCTCAGGCGACGGCGGCGCGCCTCCGCCAGCAGGCGTGCGGCGAACGGCCGGCCGTACACTTCCCGCCCGGTAGACTTGGGCGGCGGTTCCTTGAAGAAGGGATCCGCCAGCAACTCACCGAGCCAGCCGGGGTCCACGCGACCGCGTGAGGCCATGGCGCCGTCGCGGTCGAATGTCTCGCGTCCGCCGGTCAGAGCCGCCACCACGCCATCGATCACCATGTTGCCCGGCCCGGTGTCGAAGGCCAAAACATCTTCTGGGCCGCACCCCGCGGGTGGACACGCCGGCAGGTGCGTGACGTTCCCGATCCCTCCGATGTTCTGCACCGCCCGCGACCGCTCGGGGTGCCGGTAGACGACAAGATCGAAGTACGGGACCAGCGGCGCGCCGTGGCCGCCGGCAGCCATGTCGGCGACCCGGAAGCCGGCCACGACCGGCAGTCCGGTGCGCTCGGCGATGACCGCCGGCTCGGCGATCTGCAGCGTGGCGCCGTGCGGCGCGGGAATGTGCCAGACGGTCTGGCCGGCCGAGCCGATCAGATCTACCTGACCGGGTGAGGAGCCCGCTTTGGCGATCACCGCAAGGGCGGCATCGCCGAAGATTTCGCCGAGGCGGAAGTTGAACCGGCAGATCCGATCCACCGTGGCCGACGCCGGATCGAACATGCGGAACAACTCCTCTCGATCCTCAGGGGGGAACGGTAGGGTCAACCCGGTGATCAGCCGCAGCCGTACCTGCAGGCCGGCGCCGGAGATTTCGACGAGAGCAGCATCCACGCCGTCGCCGGACGTCCCGGAGATCAGGCCGACGACCCGTTTGGGATCACGGCGCGCCAGGTCAGCGACCGCTTGCATCGCGCCCTCGCTGGATCGCATCCCGCACCATGCCGCCCGCCTGGTCCAACAGACGCCCGGCCTGCGCCCGGTCCACCCCCGCCATCCTCATGACGATCGCCACTTTGACGCTGCCGCCGGCCTCGTCCAGCGCCCGGCCGCTCGCCTCATCGTCGAGACCGGTCACCTGGGCGATCATCCGGCGCGCCCGGGCGACCAGCTTCCGGTTGCGCGGCGACATGTCCACCATCAGGTTGCTGTACGCCTTGCCGAGCCGAACCATCGACGCGGTGCTCAACATGTTCAGGACGAGTTTCTGCGAGGTCCCGGCTTTCATCCGCGTCGAGCCGGTCAGCACCTCCGGTCCGACCGCCGGCGTGATCGCCACATCCGCCACCTGCGCAAGCCGCGAGCCGGGCACGTTGCTCAACCCGATGATCGGACAGCCACGGCGGCGCGCTTCATCCACGGCGCCGAGGACAAACGGGGTGAGGCCGCTTGCGGCGATCCCGACGACGACATCGTTCGGACCCGCATGCAGACGGGCGATCTCGTCCCGGCCGGCATCGGCATCGTCCTCGGACGGCGCGGCCGACTGGATGGCCGCCTGCGCGCCGCCGGCCACGACGGGTCGTATGATATCCGGATCCACCCCGAACGTTGGCGGCCACTCAAGGGCGTCCAGCAGGCCAAGCCGCCCGCTCGTGCCCGCGCCGACGTAGAGCACGCGGCCTCCGGCCTGCAGCGCCTGCACGATCGCGTGGACGGCCTGAGCGATGTGGGGAATTTCCACGGCCACGGCCTCGGGCACCCGCCGGTCCTCATCGTTGATCAGGCGCAGGATCTCCTCGGTCGACATGCGGTCGAGTTCCATGGACCGCGGGTTGCGCTGCTCGGTCCCGAGTGCCGCATAGTCGACGGGCTGCGGGTTCTGCTGTGGATCCATGGGGCTCACCTCGATCGGTCCGGGTCAGGCTTCTCGTCGCGGGCCAGCCGTCGGATGAGTGTGGCGACGTCCAGCCCGGCGGCCCGCGCCGCGAGGAGCGCGGCGCCCAGTTCGGGCGGGAACCGCACCGGCTGCCACTGGGCGGGACACGCGAGCGCCTGCATCGCCCGGGTCATCGGCCCCACAATCGCGTCCCCTGCCTCAAACACGCCGCCGACTCTCATGAGAGAAAACGGCGCCGCCTGCCAGCCGAGCGCCCGGGCCACCGCGGCCACCATGGCCGCCAGCCGTTCGCCGGCCCGCGCGAGGATGCGCGCCGCGATGGGATCGCCGGCGGCGGCCGCCTTCACGGCCAGCGGCGCCACAGCGGCGATCTCGTCGATACTGATACCACGAACTGCAACTTTGAGCGCGTGCAGGGACTCGAGACCGAACCGTTCCCGCACCGCCTCTGCGAGCGCGGTGGCTTCGCCGCGCCCGTCGAACGCGCGCATCGCCTCGCGCAGAACCGCGCGGCCCACCGCGTAGCCGCTGCCCTCGTCGTCGAGCAGCGGCCCCCACCCTCCCGCGCGTGCGCGCCGTCCCTCGGCGTCAATCCCGAAGGCGATCGAACCGGTGCCGGAAATGACCACCGCGCCAGGGGCGAGCGCCGCGCCTCCGGCCAGCGCCGCGGCCGCGTCGTGATCCACAAAGACCGTGCGCGCGAGACCGGCCTCTACGAGCGCGCGGGTCAGCCGCTCGTGCACGATCCGGTCATCGGCGCCGGCCAGCCCGGCGCCGAGCGCGACGATCGGTCCGGTGACGCCCGCGAGCGTCAGGGCTTCTTGAACGGCGGCGATGACGATGCCCGCGGCTTCCTCCGGCTCGCGGTGGTAGGCGCTCGCCGAGGGCACCGTCGAGATGGCCAGCATCGCACCATCGGCGGAGAGAATTGCGGCGCGGGTCTTCGACGCGCCGCCATCGACGCCGGCAAGGAGCGGTTCACCCATGGGGATGATCACCCATCAAGAGCCTCGATCACCGCATCATGAAAGGCCGGACGAAAATCCTGGATCGCGGCGGAATCGGCGCGCGGGTGGACGCGATTCGTCAGCAGCACGATCACCAGGTCACGCGCGGGATCGATCAGGAGCGAGGTTCCCGTAAACCCCGTATGTCCAACCGCCGATCGCGATGCACGCGTGCCGAGGGACGTCGAGCCTGTGAGAGCCCATCCCAGGCCGCGGGGTTCGGGGTCGAGACCGGGCGTCTGATTTCGCATCGCCTCGGCCGTAGCGTCGGAGCTCAGGATGCGCGCGCCGCTTGGCGCACCGCCGCGCAGCAGCATCATCCCAAATCGGGCCAGGTCTGCGGCTGTTCCAAACAGCCCCGCATGTCCGGCCACCCCGTGTCCCAGGTACCACGCATTGCCGTCGTGCACCTCTCCGCGCAGGAGATGCGTCCGCCACGCAAACCGCCGACCGAGACCCTGGGCGGCCGCTTTCGCTCGCTCAAAGGCATTCCCGAGTTCGGTCGCGGCGCATCGCGAGCGCCACGATCGAGGCGGCCTGAACCGGGTCCATCTCATGCCTAGAGGCTGGAAGATGTGGCGACGCACGTACCGGTCGAGGGACAGGCCGCTCAATCGCTCGACCAGATATCCCAGAATGATGAACCCGAGGTCGCTGTACTCCACTTTCGTCCCCGGCCTGACGACTACGGGGGTCGCGCAGATGCGGGCGACGGCCTCCTCAATCGATCGGCAGGAAGGCGCCCGCGTTGCGTTCTCCCGGGGGGTACCCGGCAGATACAGCATCTCCCAGGCCGGCAGTCCCGATGTATGGGATAACAACTGCCGGACCGTCACGGCGGCCTTGCCGCCCCGCGCAAACCGCGGCAGGTAGGCCACGACAGGAGCGTCGAGGTCGATCGCCCCTTGCTCCCACAATTGCAGGACGGCGGTCGTCGTCGCGAGCGGCTTGGTGAGACTGGCGAGATCAAAAATCGTCTCCGTGGTCATCGAACGCCGGCGCGGCGTGACCTGCGCGTGACCGAACGCGCCGAGCACCAACCGGGTGCCGCCCCAGACCACCGCGGCGACCGCCCCGGGAAACACGGCCTGCTCGCGGCCGAGGGCCACCTGCACTCGCACCGCCTCGTGAACTCGCTCGCGCGCCCGCCGGATGGCGGCCGCGGACCCGCGGCGACCCGATGCGCGGGAAGCAGTGCCGGACCCGACCACCCTCATCGCAGCCTTGGATCGAGCAGGTCGCGCAACCCGTCGCCCAGCAGGTTGAATCCCAGGACGACGACCATGATCGCCAGCCCGGGAAACACCGCGTTCCACGGCGCCAGTTCGAGGAACTGGCGGCCCTCGCTCAGCATGTTTCCCCACGACGGCGTCGGCGGCTGCGTGCCCAGGCCCAGGAAGCTCAGCGCCGACTCCGACAGGATCGCCAGCGACAGGTTGAGCGACACCTGTACCGTCACCGGCGCCAGCACGTTGGGAATGAGGTGGCGCCAGATGATCCGCGTGTTGCCCAGCCCGAGCGCCCGGGCGGCGTCCACGAACTCCAACCCGCGGACCGTGAGCGCCGCGGCCCGCGCCACGCGCGCGAACTGAGGCGTGTAGACGATCCCGATGGCGATCACCAGGTTGAACAGGCTCGTCCCCAGGACGGCCATGATCGCGATCGCCAGCAGGATCGCCGGAAAGGCGAAGATGATGTCCATGGCGCGCATCGAGACCGAATCCCACCACCCGCCGTAGAACCCGGCGATCAGACCTAGGGTCGTGCCTAGCGCCAGCGCGGTCAGCACCGAGAGGAAGGCGACCACCAGCGAGACCCGCGACCCCATGAGGACCCGGCTGAAGACGTCGCGCCCGAACTCGTCGGTTCCGAAGAGGTAGCCGCCGCCGGGTGGATGGAGCGCGTCCTGCGGGGCCATCTTACGGACATCGTAGGGGACGATGGCCGGCGCCAGCATGGCGATGACCATGCTGCCGAGGATAATCGCCAGCCCGATCGGCGCAACGCGGTTGCGCAAGAACCGCCGCGCCCACCACCGGACACCGGTGCGCAGGCGGGGCTGCTCGACCTTGGGCGCCCGATCGCGCGCCTCAGCCGTAGTGGATGCGGGGGTCGATCCAGGCATAGAGGAGATCCACGGCCAGATTGGTCAAGACGAATAGCAGCGCGATCACCAGCACAACGCCCTGCACGACCGGATAGTCGCGCTGGAAGATCGCCTGCAGTACGAGCCGGCCCATGCCCGGGAGGGCAAAGATTTCCTCGATCACCACCGTGCCGCCGAGCAGGTAGCCCATCTGGAATCCCAGGACCGTGATCACGGGGATCATCGCATTCGGCAGAGCGTGGCGCAGCATGACGGCGGAGCCCCGAAGTCCTTTGCCGTGAGCCGTGCGCACGTACTCCTGGCCCAGCACCTCCAGCAGCGATGAGCGCGTGTACCGCATCAGGATGGCCGCGATCGCGGCACCCAGCGCAAGCGCCGGGAGATAGAGGCTCTCCAGGGTCCCGACCGGGTTCTGCGTGACCGGGACGTACTGGCCGAGCGACACGTGGAGGTAGCGTGAGAAGATCAGGATCAGCATGGCGCCGAGCCAGAAGTTGGGCATGGAGAGTCCGAGCAGCCCGATGATCCGCGTGAAGACGTCGAAGGTAGAGTTGCGCGTCACCGCTGAGAGGATCCCCAGTGGGATCGCGATGGCCATCGCGATGAGCAACGCCAGGCTGGCCAGTTGAAACGACAGCGGCAGGCGCTGCATGATGTCGGCCAACACCGGGCGCGCGGTGCGCAGCGACACCCCAAAATCGCCGCGGAGAATCCGGCCCAGATAATCTAGGAACTGCGCGCACATCGGCTTATCCACGCCGAAGAAGCGCCGCAACTCGACCATCTGCTTGGGCGTCATCTCCACCTGCGTCCCCAGGAACAGCTGCACGGCGTCGCCGGGGATCAGGCGGATCAGCAGGAAGACGACCGCCAGGATCCCCAACAGGACGGGGATGAGCGCCAGCAGACGCGAGGCGAGATAACGCTGCATCTGGGATGGAGGACCGGGCCCGGGGGCGGAGGAACGCTCCGCTCCCGGGCGATGTGTTCCCTCGACTCAGTCCTGTTGCTCGATCCTAGCGCTCAACGCTCGCTTCTTCGAGGTAGTACAGCGCGCCGTTTCCAACGATCTTGAAGCCTCGTACGTAGTTCTGGAGCACCTGCGTCTCCATGGGCACGTAGAGGAAGAGCGCCGGCGCGGCCTCGATCAGCGCCTTCTGCAGTTCGTCGTAGATCGGCTTGCGCGCGTCGGGATCAACGTTCACGCGCCCGCGCTCCAGCAACCGGTCAATCGCGGCATCCTTGAACAGGAAGTTATTTACGCCGCCGGTGCTGTGGAAGGTCCGGTACAGGAACCGGTCGGGATCGGGATCGCCGCCGCGCAGCTCGATCATCGTGTCGAAGTCGCGGGCGACCCAGCGGTTGATGTAGGTTCCCCACTCGATGTTCTCCAGCGTCGCGTTGACGCCGATCGCCCGCAGTTGCTCCTGAATCACCTGAGCCACGGCGATGCCGCCCTCATAGGTCGGCGAGGTCACGATCTTCGTGGCGAAGCCGTTGGGGAACCCGGCCTCCGACAACAGTTGCTTGGCACGCGCGACGTTCTGCGCGTACGAGGGGAATTTGGAGGTCGGCGTCGCCCACGGGGTCGAAGCCGGGACCGGGCCGGATGCCGTCGCAAACCCGCCCTCGGCCGTGTTGATGATCGCCTGGCGGTCGATCGCCCACGAGAAGGCGTAGCGGACCCGCGCGTCGGTGTACGGCGGCCGGCTGGTGTTGAACGAGAAGATTCTCAAGTTCAGGCCGGCCTTCTGCACCACGTTGAGGCTCGGCTCTCGCTTGGCCGCGGTGATCACTGGGCCCTGGTTGATCGTTGCCATGTCCAGCGCGCGTGTGCGCACCCCCGCGAGCAGCGAGGCCTGGTCAGGCACGATGCGGATGATCAGGGTGTCCACCTTCGGCAGGCCGCGCCGGAAGTAGTTCGGATTCTTGACCAGCCGCATGAAGTTGTCAGGAACCCACTCGGCCAGCATGAAGGGACCGGTACCGGCCTCGTTCCGCTGCAGGTTCCCATACTTCTGCACGGCCGCCTTCTCCACGATCGCGAGGTTGGCCGACGACAGGCCCGACAGCAGCGAGGCCAGCGGCAGGCTCAGCTTCAACCGCACAGTGTATTTGTCTGGGGCCTCGACACTGCTGATGACGTCGATGAAGGAGCGACCAGGAGCGCGTGTGTTCGGATCCAGCACCCGATCCAACGTGAACTTCACGTCTTCGGACGTCATCTCGGTCCCATCGTGAAACTTCACGCCGCGTCGCAGCTTGAAGGTCACAGTCTTCGAGTCAGCGTACTCCCACGACTCGGCCAGATCCCCTTCGATCTGGAGACGGTCGTTGTAGCGCACGAGCTTGTTGTAGAGGAAGTCGATCCGGCGGAATGACGAGAAGGCGGTGACCAGGTTGGGATCGAGCCCCACAACCTCCTGGTCCACGCCGACCGTCAACGTCGTTCCACCTGGCGCCGCTCGCACCGGCAGTGCGGGTAAGATCAACGCCGCAATCACGAGCAACATCCACAAGCGAACTCTCACAATCGTTCCCCCCTTCGTTGCGTGTTCGTCGCGCGTGCGTTGCGCGCCGCGCAGGCCTCACAGGCCGCCGTACTGGATGCAGCGATCGTGTGGGGATTCGCCCACACCCCTCTTCTCACCCCCCACGTCTCGCGGCGATCGGGCCGCGGGTCTTCCGATAGAGGTACTCGGTAATGCCGACCACGACGTAGTCCGGGATCGCGCCGACCCGGGTGTATCCCTGCGCCTCATAGAACGCCTGCGCCCCCCGATTAAAGTCCGACACCAAGAGGAACACGTTTGGCCCGCACTTGAGAATCCGGTCCTCGGCGTACTGCATCAGGCGCCGCCCAACGCCCCGGCCCTGGGCCTCGGGTGCCACCCCCACCCACCGCACATAGCCGCTGTGGTGAAAGGTCCCGTCCAGCCGGAACCAGATGAAGCCGACAACCTGCCCGCCGCTCAGGGCGACGACGAATTCACCCGCATCCCGCGCCGCGTGACCTCCACGGCGGGCGGCGGCGAGTGCTCGCCGGATCGCGCTCCGGGCCTGTGGAAGCGCCACACGGTAACGCCGCCACAGGGGATCACGGGCGACGATCCGCGCGCAC
>JBGPLF010000038.1:0-21504 GCA_041486265.1 bacterium | reverse complement strand
CGCCTGCTGGTGCCCCTGAACTTCGCGCGCGAGGGACGATTCCGCCATGACCCGGCAGTGGCGATTCCGCCGCTGCCCGACCTGGCACCCGCCCGGTCACTGGCTGCGCTGGCGGCTGATCCCGTCAGGCTGGGATTCGCCCAGGTCCACCTCCTGCGAGGCCGGAACCGCTTCATTTGGACCCTGCGCGAGGCGCAGCTGGTCACCGAGGGGGTGGCGTAGATGCCTTCGGCGGCGCTGGCCATCCACGGCAGGCAGGTGATCGACGGGACCGGCCGCGAGCCCATCCCCGATGGAATGGTGCTGGTGGACGGCGACCGCGTCCGGGCAGTAGGACGGGCGTCTTCGCTCACGCTCCCCGCAGGGACCCAGGTCGTCGAGTGCGGCGGCACGGTGCTCCCGGGGCTCGTCAACGCGCACACCCACTGCTCCATCATCCCGGGTCTCGGGGATCAAACCGGGCAGATGCGCCAACCGCCGCTGCCGAGCGGGTTCCGCGCTGCGGGAAACATGCGCCGCGAACTGCTCTCCGGCGTCACCACCGCGCGCATCATGGGCGAGGAATACTTCCTGGACATCGAGCTGCGCCGGGCGATCGACGCCGGAATGATTCCCGGCCCGCGCCTGATCTGCTGCGGGGTGCACCTCACGAGTTCTCACGGACACGGGCGCGCGCTCACCACGACCGACGGCGTCGATGGAGTGCGGCAGCGCGTGCGACAGAACATCGCCGCCGGCGCCGATTGGATCAAGCTGTTCATCACGGGCGGTGTCTCCAGCGTCGGAGCCTCGCTGGAGGCGTACACGTTCACGCGGGAAGAGATCCGCGCCGCATGCGAGGAGGCTCATCGGGCCGGACGCCGCGTGGCGGCCCATGCGCACGGAGGCCCAGGGGTGCGGGTGGCTCTCGAAGAAGGTGTGGATACGATCGAGCACGGCGCTCTCCTGTCGCCCGAGGACGTAGAACTCATGAAGGCCCTGAACCGCTTCGTGATCTGCACGTTCGCCATCGCGTATCACCCCGATGGCATCGAGCGGACCGACCGGCACAATCCCGAGATCTGGTCCAAGGTCATCGCGCTGCGGGCCACCGAGGAGGAGCGGTTCCGCTGGATCCTCCCCTCGGGGGTCCGGTACGCGGCGGGGACGGACAGCATGCACGGTCTCCTCTGGTTCGAGCTCGCCACATTGGTCCGGTTCGGCGCGCCGCCCATGGATGCGCTTCGCGCGGGAACCGCCTGGGCGGCAGAGGCCTGCGGCGTGTCAGACCGGGTGGGGACGTTAGAACCCGGCAAACTGGCCGACGTCATCGGCGTCGACGGGGATCCTCTGTCGGATATCGAGGCCCTCCGCAGTGTCAATCTTGTGATGAAGGCGGGGCGCCGGTACGACCATCTTTCAATTGAATGATCATGACGCATGGAGGAGGAATGCCAATGGCCACGGTCAGTGCGTGGCGGAATCACACCGACGAAGAGGTACTGGTCAGCGAGGTGTCGCTCGATGAACCCTGGGCGCTGATCGAGACCTACGCCGGGCTCGTTCGCGAGTCCGGCACCAAGCACGAACGGCGCGCCTTCGACTACCTGAGCAAGCGGCTCAAGAAGCTCGGCGTCCCCCACACGGTGCACACGCCGACGCTCTTCATCAGCGTGCCGCGCAAAGCGCGCCTGGAAGTACTCACCCCCGAGCGCAAACTGCTGACCGCCAAGACGCCGGCGATGTCGCTGTCGACGGGCGGCCGGTGGAAGCGCGGCGAAGTCTTCTACCTTTCAACGAAGCAAATGGGAGAGATTCGCGGCCTCTTCGAAGGCGTCGGGCGGGACACCACAGGGATCGCCGGGAAGATCGTCATCACCGAAGGCTACGCCTCGCCGGGCAAGGTCGCCGACTTCACCAAGGGCGGCGCCATCGGCGCGATCTTCATCAGCCCCGGCGAGCGGATCCATGAAGGGATCTGCACGACGATCTGGGGATCGCCGGATCTGGATTCGAGGGAGCGCAAACCTACCATCCCGGTGGTCTCGGTGAGCAAGACCGATGGGGCCTGGCTGCGTGACCTGGCGCAGAAGGGCGGCGTGAAGGCGCGCCTCTCGACGAAACTGGACGAGGGCTGGGTCGAGTGTCCCATCTGCGTGGCCGAGATCCCCGGGACGAGCGTACCCGAGGAGTGTGTCCTGGTCCACGGCCATGTCGACGGCTGGCACCAGGGGATCGGTGACAACTCGACCGGCAACGCGACCCTGCTCGAAGTCGCGCGCATCCTGTGGAAGCACCGCGACCGGCTGTCGCGGACGGTTCGCCTCGCCTGGTGGCCCGGCCACTCCACGGGCCGCTACGCCGGGTCCGTCTGGTACGCCGACACGTTCGCGCTGGACCTCGAGGCCAACTGCGTGGCGCACATCAACTGCGACTCGCCCGGGTGCCGGTGGGCCACGGTGTACGAGGACGTCTTCTGGATGAGCGAAGCTGAGGGAATCGGCAAGGCGGTCATCCGCGACGTGACAGGCCAGGACTCGCAGGGCGGCCGTCCGCTGCGGGCCGGGGACTGTTCGTTTTCCAACATCGGCGTCTCGACGTTCTACATGTTGTCATCCACGATGCCGCAGGCGCTCGTCAAGGAGAAAGCCTACTATGCGGTCGGCGGGTGCGGCGCGAACATCGCCTGGCACACCGAGGACGATACGCTCGAGATCGCCGATCGCGACAACCTGCTGCGCGACATGAAGGTCTACCTGGTCGCGGCGTACCGTACGGCCAACGCCACGCTGCATCCCCTCGACTTCACGGCGCTGGCCAGCGAGATCGAGCGGACGCTGATGACGTATCAAGACGCGACCGGCGGCGAGTTCGACCTCAGCGGGCCGCTGGCGGAAGTCCAGGCGCTGCGCGCGGACCTCGAGCGCTGGTACCTCGATCGCGTCGGGCTTGCGGGGCGGTCGCCGGCCAATCCGGACGTGCGCGCCGCTAATGCGACGCTGCGAAAGCTGTCGAGAATTCTGGTCCGCATCAACTACTCGCGGGCCGGACGGTTCCGCCACGATCCTGCGATAGATGTCCCACCACTTCCAGACTTGGCCCCGACCAAGACATGGAAGGATCTGGAAAAGGGTGGCGACCACTTCCACGTCACGCACACGCATCTCGTGCGCGGGCGCAACCGCGTGACGGCGGCGCTGCGGGACGCCCGCGCGCTGCTGGCGCGTTGATCAAGAGCATCTCGATGCCCGGGGCGACGGCGCGATGAAAGCGGTCATCATCCGCCGGCACGGTGGTCCCGACGTTCTCAACATCGAGGACGTGCCCATCCCTGCGCCCGGCGACGGCGAGGCGCTGATTCGAGTCCGGGCCTGCGCCCTCAACAACACGGACATCTGGGCCAGGTCCGGACCGCCCGGCGGCCGGCCGACCTTCCCCTGGAGGGAGCGGACGTTCCCCATCACGACCGGGGGTGATGTGGCGGGTGTGATCGAGGCGGTAGGATCCGGGGTGCGCGACTGGGCGTCCGGTGACCCCGTGGTTGTCAATCCGATCCTCTCGTGCGGACGCTGCGAGTTCTGCCGGGCCGGCGAGCAGACGATGTGCCTGGAGTATAAGATCTTCGGTGAGCACACACCGGGCGGGCTCGCAGAGTACGTCGCCGCGCCCGCCCGGAATCTCCTGCGGATTCCCGACGGCATCGCGTTTGAGAAGGCCGCCGTCCCGGCAGCGTACTGCACGGCCTGGCGAATGATGGTCACCGCCGGCGGGCTGCGCGCCGGTGAGGACGTGCTGGTGGTCGGCGCGTCCGGCGGCGTGGGGACCGCGGCGATCTTGATCGCACGCATGGCCGGGGCCCGGCGCATCTTCGCGGTGGTCGGCGGGCCGGAGAAGGCGCGCAAGGCTGAAGCGATCGGCGCCATCCCCATCGACCACCGCATGCACCCGGAGTTCAGCAAGCGCCCCGACTTCGACATCCGGGAAGTGTATCAGCGGCACCGGCGGATCATCGGCGCGCCCATGGGAAACGTCAGCGATCTACGCGCGGTGATGAGCGCGATCTTCACCGGCGCGATCGACCCGGTGCTGCATGCGGTGATGCCGCTCGCGCAGATCCGCGAGGCGCACCGCCTCATGGAAGCGCGGGAGCACTTCGGCAAGGTGGTGATGGTCCCGTGAGGTTGACAAGCCGCAGATGATCTTGGACGATAGTAGCAAGATGCATTGGATGTTCTTCGTCAATGGCTAGAGCCAACACAATCGCTGAGATCGAAGTAAAGATCTTCGACCGGCCGCGGGTGTTCCCGTTCCGCGGGCGGTCGCTGCGCGCGCTCTCAGCGGCGCTGCGCCGGGAAGCCGAGCGGTCGAACCCGCACCTGGACCGCATCGCCAGCATGCTCGACGTGCTGGCCGCGGAAGGCTGGCGTTACGCGACGTTCAAAGGCCAGGTCGTTACCCTGGTGCACACCCAGCCCCTGGCCCGGGCGCAGGTCGAATCGTTTCTCAGCGAGCAGTTCGGCCCGGACCTGCTCGGACGGGTCACTGTGCACGAGCGTTCGAACGGACCTTCGCCCAAGCCCCCTCGCCTGCCCAAGGCCGACGACGAACTCAGCCGCGAACTGCGCCGCCTCATCGGAGCGGAGAACCACAAGAAGGATCTCTATCTCGGCCATCCAACGGAGGAACTGGCCGAACTGCTCCTCGACATGAGTTTCCTGGCGCAGGAGGCGATGGACGACCCCGACGTGTCGCGGCTGCTCGACCGCCTGCGCGCCGAGCATGAAGAGGACACGCAGTATCGCGACCTGCACAGCCGCTACCTTGCATTGACGGACCGGACGGGCATGGGCCACCCCGCGGCCGAGGAAGCCTACTGGGATCTGTTCTCGTATACCTCGCACAAACTCGCGCGCCTAATCCCGGCAATGCGCGGCTTCCTCGAGAAGCGAGGCTTCAACGATCTCTGCGAGCATGAAGCGACGGCCTTCTTCACCGCCGCGCTCTCCCTCGCGCTGTCCACCATCGAGGCCGACGAGCACTAGGTCCGTTCAGCGCCGTGTCTTGACGCCCTCATGCCCCTTTCCTACAATGAACATGCTTCGACATCTCCACGACGCGCATTCCGCGGTAGCTCAACGGTAGAGCGTCCGGCTGTTAACCGGAGGGTTGTAGGTTCGAATCCTACCCGCGGAGCCAGCTGTTTTCGTGAGGGCACCGTCTGGTCTTCCAGCAGTCTGGCACGCATGGACACGGCCGGAACCAAATCGTCACCCAGTGAGTTCCCGCGATCTTCCTCTGAAATAGACCATGCAACTCGGTCCGGACCGAGTTCCCACGCACTTCCTCCAAGACTTCTCACAACTTCGATTTGGCATCATCGTTCAGCCCCTCTCCACCTGTATCCGAAGAACTTCATGGTGCCACAGAGTTCGAGTATCGGCGCGGATCTACCTACTGGGGTCAGGCAAGACGATAGATTCCTGGGCGGACCTCGGGGAACTTCTGCCACACCTCCCCGTCGTGCCCGGGACACAGGCGGCTCTCGTCTCCGCCGCACAGCGCCTGGATTCGCTTCATCGCTTCCAGACACTCCTGAATGCTGCAGAGGTGAATGGCCGGCGGCGCCCAATCGCGGAGATTGCGATACGTCGTGAGCGCGTCATTGGCGATCACGAACGGACCCTTCGCCGATTCCACCACGACGATCTGCATCCCCGGTGAATGCCCTCCGACCCATTCCAGACGAACACCTGCGACCGGCTCAATGACGCCATCAATGATCCGCATGCGATCGCCGCGGATGGCATCGAGATCCTGGAGAAAGCAGTCGCTGATGAAACGCCTGTGCCAGGCATCCTGGCCACCGTGGCCGGTCCAAAACTCGAGCTCGCGCCGCTGGACCCAGAAGGTGGCGTTCGAAAAAGCCCCCTCCAGGTCGAAGTGGTCCCAGTGCAGATGGGTCAGGATCACCGTGCGGACCGCGTCCGGATTCACCCCGGCAGACGTGAGGAGTTCTTCCCGCCTCCACATGTGCTCCACGGCCAGGCCCTTGACCGCGCCCAGTCGATGCGTGAATCCTGTGTCGATCACCACAGGATCACCTGGGCCCTGGAGGACCCACAGGAAGTAGGCGGACGTGGTCGTCTCCCCGACCGCGTGGAGGTAGAGGCGGGTCGACCAGTCGACGGTGCGGCCGCCGGGGCTCAACGCAAAGATCTCCCAGAACCCCATCAGACGTGCCTCCTTTCGATCGCGGTATGGTATCATCTTGCCTGCATGTTGCTCCCAAAACCGTTTTCGAGACAACCTGACGCATGAACGTACGAACCAAGACAAAGGCGCAGCTCCTCGAGGAATTAGACACACTCCGCCGGCAGGTGGCGCGGCTGGAGACCCTGGCGGACGAGCATAGGGCCGCGGAGGTCAAGCTCGCCCGGCTGGCGACGTTCCCCGAGCAGAACCCCAACATGGTGATCGAAATGGACGTGACCGGTCAGGTGACGTACCTCAACCCTGTCGCGCAGGATTGGTTTCCCGAGTTGTGGCAAGAAGGCCTTTCTCACCCCCTCCTCAAGGATTTGCGGTCGATCGTCGCCACCTTCGAGAAAGGCAACCAGTCGTATGTCGCGCGTGAGATTGACCTGGGCGGCGCGGCCTTCGAGCAAAAAATCTGCTACACGAAGGAAAAGGACTTCGTCCGAATCCGCGTCTACGTCCACGACATCACGCGGCGCAAGCGGGCGGAGGAAGCCATCCAGAAGCTGGCACAGCGGGTCGTATTCGCCCAGGAAGAGGAGCGGCAGCGGCTGTCCCGAGAGCTGCACGATGAGGCGGGCCAGGCCTTGACCGCCCTGAAGCTCAGCCTGGAGTTGATCCAGGCCGAGCTGCCGCTTGATACCGCGGTGTTGTCCCAGAATCTGGCTGAGGCGATCGCCCTTGCGGAGGCGACGAAAGAACAGATTCGCCACCTGGCCATGGGATTGCGCCCTCCCGCGCTGGACACCGTGGGCCTCAACCTGACCCTTGAGGCCTTCTGCCGGGAGTTCTCCCGGCGGACCCAGTTGTCCATCCGATATGAGGGAACTGAAGTCGGGGAACTGTCCGACGCAATGAACATCTGCCTCTATCGAGTCTTACAGGAGGCGCTGACAAATGTGGTGAAGCACGCCCAGGGGAGCCAGGTCGCGGTGAAGTTGTTCCGTGAGGGGAAGACGGTCCGGCTCGCAGTAGCGGACAGCGGCCGGGGCTTCGACCAAAAGGTGGCAAAGTCGCTGCGGGAGCAGCCGGCGGGAATCGGGCTTTTGGGGATGCAGGAGCGGCTGGAACTGCTGGGGGGATGGCTCGATGTGGCGTCCGCGCCCGGCCAGGGGTTTCGGCTCGTGGCGAATCTGCCCGGGACCGACGGCGCATGATTCGGGTGATCGTGGCCGACGACCATCAACTCGTGCTCGAGGGCATCCGGGCGCTGCTCGAGAAGTCCAGCGATATCGAGGTCGTCGGTGAAGCGGTGGATGGCCAGGAAGCCGTCGAACTGGTCCAGCGTCTGACCCCCGATGTCCTGGTCATGGATATCGCGATGCCCCGCCTGAACGGCATTCAGGCGGTCATGCAACTCCGCGCGCTGGGAACTCCGACCCGGATCGTGATCCTCTCGATGTACTCTGATGAGATCCTGGTCCGGCAGGCCCTCCAGCATGGCGCCAAGGGCTTTCTACTGAAGGGGTCGGTTTCCGAAGAGCTGCTCCTTGCCATCCGCGCCGCCAGCCGCAGCGCCGTCTACCTCAGTCCGATGATCTCTGAGACGATCTTCGCAGATGTCTCCGCCGCTCAACCAAGTTCGAAGGCGCCGGACCCCGGCGACCGGCTGACGCCGCGCGAGCGCGAGATGCTGGAGATGATCGGCGAAGGGTACACGAATAAGAAGATGGCCGAGACCATAGGGATCAGCGTCAAAACGGTGGAGCGGCATCGCACCAACCTCATGGCCAAGTTGAATGCGCACAACCTGGTCGAGCTAATCCGCGTGGCGATGAAGCACGGCCTGATTCGACTCCACGACTGAACTTCTGGAGATCTTCACGCCGATTTCCGTATCTGAGCCGGGGGCCACCCCCCCAGGGCCAGGTAGTGGGGACACCCTCCCTCTGGGTGCAGGGAAACCCTCAGGGAGATGGGGGAGACCCCACCTGCAGGCGTGACGGGAGATTCGGATTGCTGGAGCGGCCGGGCTCATGCCACACTCTGTGTACTAACGCAAGGCGTGACTCACAACGAGGTAGAAGAGCATGGCCAAGGACGTTCACGGACCGACCGTGCGCGCGTGCAACCTCTGGATGCCTGGGATGGCGAAGACCCCTGCATACCTGGCCGACACGAATCATCTCTTCATCATGACGGCACTCTTCATCGCCCAGGGATTTCTCCATTTCCCCGAGCACATCGCCCAGTTCCTCCAGCGTTTTTACCTTGGCGCTCCGGCCAACGGGATCCTCGGGCAGTTGAATGTGGAATGGACCCACGTGGTCTACAACTGGGGTCTGTTGCTCCTCATGATTCCTGTTCTTGTGGGCTGCGGGTTCTTTGCCCAAGGCAACGCGTGGCGGCGCTATAACCGCGTCGCGTGGGCCGGATTTGTGGCCAGCTTCTGGATCCAGGTCTGGCACGCGTTCGAGCACTACGCGAAGCTCTCACAGTACTACCGAAACCTGGCCATGACGCCGCCTGTGGTGCCGGCGGATGGACCAAACGCCCCGGGCCTTGTCGGCCAATGGGTTCTCAGTCAGTGGGGGGTCAGCGGCGTGGTCCTGCTACACTTCACGATCAACCTGGTCGTCCTGATCCCGATCATCTACGCGTTCTTTGCTTTCGACATCCCCGGCGCGCTTGCCGCGCGGTTTCGGGGCGAAGCGGCTCCGGTTCCTGCCACGGCGGCTCAGTAGCCTGGACGAGCCATGTCCGCACGCCGCAGTGTCGTGGTCATCTGCACCCTCTTCACCCTGATAGGGACCTGGGCGCCTTCCGCCCTGGCCCATCTCGGTAGCATGGACAATCCTTCGGGGCCGCTCATGATTCCCGCGGGAGGATCGACCTCGATACCGATCAACCAGTCGGTTGCAGGCGATACGATCCAGTGGACCTGGAGCGTCGCTCTTGTCCCCCCTGAAAAGCTGTCCACGCAGGTGATCTGGGTGGACTCGCTGGGACAGGAGCACGCCCTCGCTCCCGATCCGCCGGGCCGGACCTTCGGAACGTTCGTGGCCCCGGAGACTCTCAGGGGAGCACGGCTCGTATGGCGAAACGCCGGTGAGGTCGCCGCCGTGGGTCAGTGGTCGTACGGCGCGTCGGCACCCTTCTGGAGCCGGCCCAACATATACCTGCCCGCGCTGATCCCGGTGTTCCTCCTCATCGCATGTTACGCCCTTGCGAAGGTCGTGGACGGACGGGTGCACCGCCGATCTCATGCGACTATCCAATCAGAGGTGTTATCATGAAGACGATGGATCGAATGGAAGGCGTCTCGCGGACGGTTGAGCGTAGTTCGTCTGCGCAGGGAGTCCAGGACGTGTCGGGGTTGGGGTTTCTTGGCCTCGTTGTCGGAATCCTGGCGGGCTTCTTGGCGTCGTTCTACTGGATCATCCCGCTCTTCCCGAAGGACAAGGCAATCGGAAACCTCACCGTGATGACCATCGTCGTGGTTGCCGCGATGACCATTGGTGGGGCCATCGGCTATCTCGCGACGCGGCGAAGGGCCTGATTCGGAGGCGGAAGCGTTGAAGACGGACGTTGTCATAATTGGCGGTGGCCCGGGCGGGGCCGCCATGGCCATGTTCCTCGCCAAGGAAGGCCTCAAACCCCTGATCGTCGAGATGGAAGAGTTCCCCCGTTACCACATCGGCGAGTCTCTGACAGGAGCAGGCGGGAAGGTCCTCCGGGAACTGGGGCTGGAGCCGGAGATGCGCAAGCGCGGGCATCCAACCAAGCAGGGCGTCAAAGTCTACGGGACTAGCGGCGAAAACAGCTGGTTTGTCCCGGTGACCGGGCGCGACGAGAACTGGAAACTCTTCCCCTGGGATACCTGGCAGGTTCGCCGCAGCGACTTCGACACGATGATGCTCAACGAAGCCATCGCACGCGGCGCGACTCTGATCCGCGGCCGCGCGACCAGGCCGATCGTGGGCGATGACGGGTCGGTGCGCGGCGTCATGCTGGCCATGGCCGACGGCGGCACGATGGACATTCACTCGGAGGTGCTACTCGATTGCTCCGGTCAGGCGACGTGGCTGGCCAATCTGGGCGGCGTCACCGGGCCCAAGTACCTGGGCGCCTATGACAGGCAGATCGCCTTCTTCTCACAGGCGGTCGACACCGTCCGCGACCATGGCACCACCCGTGAGACCCATCCCGACAACACGCTGATCTTCTATCAAAAGAAATACCATTGGGCCTGGTTCATTCCCCTCGACGACAAGGTCGTCAGCGTCGGCGTCGTGGTCCCGTCTGCCTACTTCGTGGGAAAGAAAGAGAGCAAGAGGGACTTCCTGACCCGCGAACTGCACGAACTCAATCCGGAGATCGAGAAGCGCATCCCCGAGGTCAAGCTCATCCACGACGTCCACGTGATTCCCAACTACTCGTATCAGGTGAAGGAGTTCACGGGGAAAGGGTTCATGTGCATCGGCGACGCCCACCGCTTCATCGATCCGATCTTCTCGTTCGGGTTGACCGTCACGATGCGCGAGGCTCAGTTCGCGGCGCCGCTCGTGCGCCAGTACCTCGAAGGGCACCATCGCGACAAGGCCAACCCCTTTGACGAATACCAGCTCGCCTGCGAGAAGGGCATCGACGTCCTCGAGGACACCCTCGACATGTTCTGGGAGCAACCCTTCGCGTTCGCCGCGTGCGTGCACCGCCGCTACACCGACTACATGACCGACATGTTCGCGGGACGCATCTACGAACGCCAGCCGTCTACGCCTATCCTGAGCTTCAGAAAGATCCTCAAGCGGCTCGAGGAGCGCGAGCGGTCCTACGTGGAGCGGGACATCTACTCCATGCCCATCGGCTCTCGCTTCCATCCTGAGCGCGCGCCGATCTGGGAAGTGAACGCGGCGGTCGAGACCACCGAGGCATGGTTGGGGCCACGATGATCATTGGGGGAGCGTACCGGCGGGATCTTGCTGGTGCCTACAACATCCCTTTCAGGCGCAATCGGAGATCGTTAGGACTATCGGCCGCGCTCATCGCCACCTCGGCGTCCACGAGTCCCTGCTTGATGAGCTGGAAGACTGCGTAATCGAACGTTTGCATGCCCTCCTGGATGCCGGCGGGCGACTGCATGACGCTCCGGATCCCCGCCAGGTCGGCACGACGCAGCAGCTCGCGCACCCGCGCGGTGGAGAGCAACACTTCCACGCCGACAATCAGACCGCTGCCGTCCTTTCGCGGGATCAGCCGCTGTGCGACGATGGCGTTCAGGGTCAGCGAGAGCTGCAGCGCCACCCCCTCGTGACGGGACGGCGGAAAGAAGTGCAGCAGGCGCTCTAGCGTCTGGCTGGCGTTGATGGAGTGCAGCGTGGTCAGCACCAGGTGACCGGTCTCGGCAAAATGCACGGCCGCGGTCGCGCTCTCGTCGTCGCGGATCTCACCAATCAGGATCACGTCGGGCGCCTGGCGCAGGGCGTCGCGCAGAGCCAGGCTGTAGGACTCGCAGTCCGTCCCGATCTCCCGCTGGCTGACGATGCTCTTGTCGTCGGGATAGACGAACTCGACGGGATCCTCGATCGCGACGATGTGGCCGGTGCGCTGCCTGCTGCGATAGTCAATCATCGAGGCCAGGGTCGTGGACTTTCCCGCGCCGGTCTGTCCCACGACCAGCACAAGCCCGCGTGGAGCCAGCGCCAATTGCGCGACGACCGGGGGCAGCCGCAGTTCCTCAAACGAAGGAATGCGCATCTTCACCCGGCGGATGACGACCGCCGGCGATCCGCGCTGGACGTAGACGTTGGCGCGAAACCGGCCGAGCGCCGGGGACATGTACGCGATGTCGGCCCGGCGATGTTCTTCGAACTCCTGCCGGTGCCGTGGCGTCATCATCTGCCTTGCGAGACGGTCGATCGCGTCATCGGTCAGCGGCGTGTCACCGGCTGCGATGAGTTCGCCGGCCACCCGCAGCATCGGTGGAATCCCCACCTTCAAATACAGGTCGGAGGCGTCGTGGGCCTCCATGTGGATGAGCAGATCGTCGATTTCCATACTCAGCGGCAGCTCCTACCGGTGGCTGGTGAAACCCGAGAGTTCGGCCGGCGATGGAGGTCCACCCTTGTCCTTCACGAAGGCGTCGCGCTCCACCGCGCGCTTGATGGCTTCATCCTCATGAATCCGCCGCAGCTTCACGAGCGTCTTCAGGTGCTGGTCCAGGCTCTGCATCCCATCGCGCGCGCCGGTCTGGATCGCCGACGGCAACTGGTGGATCTTGTTCTCACGAATCATGTTCCGGACTGCCGGCGTGGCCATCATCACCTCGATCGCCGCGATGCGCCCTTTGCCGTCCATCCTTGGGATGAGGGTCTGCGCGATGACGCCGAGCAGCGCGTCGGCGACCTGGACCCGGATCTGCTCCTGCTGGTGCGGCGGGAAGACATCCACGACACGGCTGATCGTCTGGGCCGCGTTGTTCGTGTGCAGGGTGGATAGTACCAGGTGACCGGTCTCCGCCGCGGTGATGGCCTGGGAGATCGTCTCCAGGTCGCGCATCTCTCCGACGAGAATGACATCGGGATCCTCGCGCAGCGCACTGCGCAGTGCGGTGCTGAACGCGCGGGTATGCGCACCGACCTCGCGCTGGTTGATGTTGCAGTTGCGCGGCCTGTGCACGAACTCGATCGGATCCTCGATGGTAATGATGTGGTCGAAGCGGTGCTCGTTCATGTGGTCCACCATCGCGGCCAGGGTGGTGGACTTGCCCGACCCGGTCGGACCGGTGACCAGCGCGAGGCCGCGAGCTTTCATCGCCAGGTCCTTCAGCACCGGGGGCATCTCCAATTCGTCCAGCGTCTGGATGTGCTCAGGGATGAGGCGCAGCACCATTCCCTCGCCCAGGCGCTGCATGAAGGCGTTGACGCGGAAGCGCCCGACGCTCATCAGCTCGAGCGAGAAGTCGAGGTCGTGTGACTCCTCAAACCGGGCCTTCTGCTCATCGGTGAGCACGTCATACAGCATGGCGTGGAGATCCTCGCGCGTCAGCGCGTTCCCTTCGAGGCGGACCAGCGCCCCGTTGATGCGCAGCGTGGGAGGAGCGCCCGCCGCCAGGTGGAGGTCGGAGGCTCTCCGCTCTTTGGTGAGAATCAGGAGGTCGGTGATGTCCACGGAACAGCACCGATCACCCGGGTAAGTTCGTCGAGCGAAGTCAGACCATCCTCGACCAGCGCGAGCCCCTGGTCGCTCATGCGCGTCCCCATCTTCAGCAAGCCTTCAATCGCCGCGATGGTGCGCCCCATCTGCAGGAGCCGCCGGGTCTCGGCGTCCATCATCCAGACGTCTACCAGCAGGCGCCGGCCTCTGAACCCCGTGAACCCGCAGGCCTCGCATCCGGCCGGCACGAAGGTCCGCTTTCCCGCGGGGCCCGCCTGTCCTGGCGACACCGGCTGCTTGCAGACCGGACAGAGCAGCCGCACCGACCGTGCCACGAGGGTCCCGCGAAGGGTGGACGCCACGAGCGCAGGTCCGATGGCGTCCAGCGTCTCACTCAGGAGGCCCACCACGTCGCTGTCCGGATGGCCCGCCAGGACCATGCGCGTCCTCCCCGCATTGTATGCCGCTCGCTGTGCCTCGCCGCCGGACGTCTCATCCACCACGATCACGTCGGCGCCGGCCTCCACGGCTCCGCGAATGTAGGGCGCCGCGTCGGCCGCGACCCCGAGCGCCGTCTGGTTCAGCGTGGGCCGGCGGTAGACCGGCAGGGTCTCCAGAGCCCAGATCTTTCCGCGCGCATCAGACGGAATCAGGGCGTGCAGAAGCGTGGACCGCAGCCAGCGGTCGCCGCATCCCACGGCCACGACGCCGGAGACGGCATCGAGGGCCTGACGCAGCGGCCGGACGGCGTCTTCAGACACGCCGAGGTGCGACAGGTCGGGCGCGTCGGTGTGCCGCTGGAAGAGCGCCAGCGTGGCGGCCTCTCCGGCGGCGGTGGGCAGGAATGTCACCACGAGTAGAATGCTGGCATCGCCGACCGTCAGCACCGTGGATGCGGTGGCGACCGGCCCATCTCCCACGCCGGTCAACTCGCGCAGGTGGCGCAGGATCGCCGTGTGGAGGCCGGTCGGCTGCGCGGGACGGTCAACAAGCACTCCCTGCAGCCGGTAGCGCACCCGGGCCTGATCGTCGCCGGAGGGATCGAAGTGGATCTCTGAGGCGCCCTGCTGCAGGGCCTGGACAAGATGAAACTGGAGATACTGGGCCTCGGTGGCGGCCCGCTCACCGGGAGCCGCAGCCCGCGTCGCCGCGGGACGTCCCGCGAGGAAGCGGTCCTGCATCTCTTCGATGTTGGAGGCGAGCGCCAGCGCGCGCTTCACCTGCAGGCCAGTCCGCTCGACGACTTCCTCGACCGTCCGCTGGTCAGTGGGATCGGCCATGGCCAGCGTCATCTCCTGTCCGAACTTCAGAATCGGCAGGATATGGTGCTCCTGCAGGAACGCCGGCGGCAGCAGGCGCACGGCCTCAGCATCGATGATGTCGGGGGTCAGGTAGACATACGGATACCCCAACTGGTTGCTGAGCGCCCAGGCGATATCGTCCTCGCTCAAGGCCCCCTGCTCAACGAGAACCTGCCCCAGGCGCTTGCTGCTCTTCGCCTGCACCTGCACGGCAGCGTTCAGTTGATCTGGCGTGATGAGCAAATTGGCGACCAGGATCTCGCCGAGGCGATCCTTTGGCCGTCCCTGCCTGAGCTTCTCACCATCGGGACTTTCCGGCACCGGTCGGCCGGCTCCGGGCAGCCACTGAGAGATTTCCTGTACGAGGGTTTTGACGATAACCGGCTTCTCAACCGTCCCCAGGCACCCGGCCGCCACCCAGTGAGTGCGATCCTCAGGAGTGGCCAGCGCGCTCATGGCCACGACCCGCAGGCCCGTTCCCCATGTGGTCTGACGCATGCGGCGCAGCACATCGAGTCCGTGCATATCCGGCAGATGCATGTCGAGGAGGATGAGGTCCGGCGCGGTCTCCTGGGCGACGGCCAGGGCTTCGGCCCCCGACCGCGCCTCACTGACCTCAAATCCGGCCGGCTCGAGGATCTTCTTGAGCAGCACGAGATTGGCCGGCTGATCGTCAACAGCTAGAACGCGCTTGGGCCGTCTCATTTCGCTCCTCGGCGTACTTCAGTCGCAGCTGGGCACCGATGCGTGCCGCCAAATCACCGACCATAAACGGCTTGGTAACGTAGTCACGCGCGCCGGCTGCAAGCCCCTGGGCCCGGGCCTTCTCGCCCGCCACGGCGCTAAGAAAGATGATCGGCATGTGACGCGTGGCGGGATCGGCCTGCAGAATCTCACAGACTTCGAAGCCCGATTGCTCGGGCATCATGATGTCCAGCAGGATGAGATCTGGATGGAACGCCGGGATCGCCTCGATGGCCTCCGCGCCGCTGGCCGCGTCCCGGACGATGCACCCCCAACGCGTGAGGAGCGCGGCGAGCACCTTCAGGTTCGTCGGCTCATCGTCAACGATGAGGATGCGTGGCGTCCGATCACCGATGAATGGTGTGAGGGGCGTCACCGTCGTCATGAACCGATACGCAGCTTCAGCGTGGCGTCCACGAGCCTGATCAACTCCCTGACGTCCACCGGCTTGGTCAGGCACGCATGGGCGCCGGCGGCCAGCAGCCGATCTGAGTGCCCAGGCGTCTGGTCTGCGCTGATCGCTACGACCGGGATCAGGCGCGTCCGGAGATCCATCTGCAGCCGCCGCAGCACCTCGTCTCCCGGGATGTCCGGCAGGTGCTGGTCGAGCAGGATCAGGTCGGGCTGGTGTTCACGTGCCAGGGTCAGGCCCAGACGGCCCTGCATGGCCGACACAAGTTTCACGCTCGGCCGGCGGGCCAGAATGCGTTCGATCAGCTCAAGGTTCGAGAGATTATCCTCGATGTAGAGCACGGTGCTGGTCCGTTCGGAGAGGGTGCTCACGGTGCTGACCAGCCCCTCGTCCTCCATGCCCTCAACCCGCTCGGGTGGAGCGTCCGCCACCGGTAGGTCGATCCAAAACGTGCTGCCCTCGCCCACCTGGCTTACGACCCCAATCGAGCCGCCCATAGCTTCGGTGAGGCCTTTGGACAGCGCCAGTCCCAGCCCCGTCCCTTCAACGCCGCCCTTGACGGTCCCCAAGCGCTCGAAGGGGATGAACAACCGCCCTTGCTTCTCCTGGGGGATGCCAGCTCCAGTGTCGGTCACGCGGATGCGCAGGCGCCCGGGCAGAGCCTCCTCCGAGAGGGTGACGTGGCCGCCGCGGTGGTTGTACTTGACCGCGTTGGACAGGAGGTTCAGCAGTACCTGCTTGAGGCGCTGCCGGTCGGCCAGGACATACGAACCCACGTTCTCGAAGATCTCCGAGCGAAGACGGACGTCTCGGTCCGCTGCCAGAGGCGCGGTTAGCGCGAGCGCCTCCTGCGTGACCTCCGCCACCGCAACCGGCTCAGGAGAAATGCCCAACCGGCCGGCCTCGATCCGCGCGATGTCGAGCACCTCGTTGATGAGATCAAGCAGGAGCCGCCCAGCCTTGAGAATGTAGCTCAGGCTCTCATGCTGCTCGGGCGTGAGCGGGTCCATCTCCAGAAGCTGCGCGAATCCCAAGACGGCATTGAGCGGGGTCCGCAGTTCGTGGCTCATGCGCGAGAGGAAATCGTTCTTGGCCAGGCTGGCCCGCTCGGCAGCTAGTCGGGCCTGCTCGCCGGTCTCCTCCGCGACTTTGCGCGCCGTGATGTCCTGGCTGAAATTGAGGACGCTCGTCGTTTTGCCCGTCGGATCGCGCTCAAAACGCGTCAGCGTATGGATCCAGCGGACGGTGCCGTTCTTGTGCAGGAACCGGTGCTCGGATTCGAACTGCGCCTTTCCTTGGTCCGCGGCGGTCGTCGCCGCGGCACGAAACTCCTCGTAATCTCCGGAAGGGATGAGGTTCGTCCAGTCGCGCGTGCCCAGGACCTCGCGGGGAGCGTATCCCAGAACCTGTTCCACGTTGGGGCTGATGTAGGTCGGGCTCATGTCGTCCGCATTGGCCCTCCAGATGACGGAGGGGCTCGCAGCGATGAGCTGCTCCAGGAAAGTTCTGTCCTCGCGGACTTCGGTGGTATGCTCCGCCACGCGATCATGCCCCCTCGACGCGCCCGCCATCCATGGGCCACGCTCGAGCGGCTCGATGCAAGATCAATGTAGGATGGCTGACGATTGCATGTTAGTTATGCCCGACACGGATTGGGCGTAGACGTGTGCGCCCGAAGGGGACCGGGAAGCCAGGGGACCGGGGTGCGACGGCGAATCTGCTGCGCATAGGCCACGGCGTTCTTTGGCGAGGGCGGACCTCCAGGGGTGGGTAGATGCGTTGGCTCAAATCGCTCGGTGCAGGCGTGCTCGTGATTGGGCTGGGAGCAGGAATCGCGCTCCTGACCAGACCGCTGGCGGCGGGGCCGATGCCCGCAATTCAGGCACAGCTCCTCCCGCCGCCCCAGGTTCCGCCGCCGATCAATCGCGGGCCGGCCCGAGTGACGGTCACGCTTGAGACCAAGGAGATGCGGGGAACCCTGGCGGACGGCGTGGAGTATGAATTCTGGACGTTCGACGGCACGGTTCCAGGGCCGATGATTCGCGTCCGCGAGGGCGATACCGTCGAACTGCACATTAAGAACGACAAGGCGAGCAAGTTTACGCACTCGATCGACCTCCACGCGGTGAACGGCCCGGGCGGCGGCAGCTCCGTCACCCAAACCGCGCCCGGCAAGGAGACCGCGTTTCAATGGAAAGCGCTCAACCCGGGGCTGTATGTCTACCACTGCGCCTCGCCCCACATCCCCACCCACATCGCCAACGGCATGTACGGGTTGATCCTGGTGGAGCCGACCGGAGGATTGCGCAAGGTCGACCGGGAGTTCTACGTGATGCAGAGCGAGTTCTATACCCGGGGCGCGCGAGGCGAGAAGGGCTTCCAGTTCTTCGATGTCAGCAAGGCATACGCGGAGCGGCCCGAGTACGTGGTGCTCAACGGGCGCGTCGGCACGCTCACAGGACAGGGTGCTCTCAAGGCCAAAGTTGGGGATACGGTACGGATCTTCTACGGGAACGCCGGGCCCAACCTGGTCTCCTCGTTCCACATGATCGGCGAGATCTTCGACCGAGTATACCCCGAGGCTGCGGTGGGGAGCCCGCCGGAGACCAACGTCCAGACGACGCACATCTCGGCGGGGGGCGCCGCGATGGTCGAGTTACACATCAATGCACCGGGCACCTATCTGCTGGTGGATCACAGCATCTTCCGGATCGACAAGGGCGCGGTGGGGGAACTTCAGGCCGAGGGATCGCAGGCCCCGGAGATCTTCCAGGCCGTCGGGAAGTAAACCCCCGGAACGGAGGTCGGACAAGCCCCCTCCAGGCTCCGAGGAGTGAGCCCTGTCCCCAGGGGTCGTGAGCCTTCAACCACGCCGATAGATTCCTCTACTTTCCCCAGCAGGTGCTTTTGGGTAATATAAGGGCTATGGACGATTTCCTGACGGCGGACCAGACGGCCGCCCTGCTGCGGCTGCACGTCAAGCGTGTCCAGGCGCTCGCACGAACCGGTCGGTTACCCGCAGTGCGGGTCGGGCGAAAGTGGCTCTTCTCCCGCGAGAAGCTCATGGGAGTGCTCCAGAGTGCCACGACGGAGCGCCAGGAGGCGGACGTGGAAATCAGCGCGCGCAATCAACTCCGGGGCAAGATCACGGCGATTTCGCTCGGCGGGGTGATGGCCGAGATTCGTCTGCAGATCGGCAAGCAGGAACTGGTCTCGGTAATCACCCGGACCTCGGTGGACCGGCTCGGGCTCCGCGTCGGGGACGAGGCCGTCGCCATCATCAAATCCACCGAAGTGATGATCGGGAAGCCCTGATGGAGATCGGAGAGCGCAGCGGGGAGGTGCAGCGGTGAGGACACGAACACTGCGAATGGTCGCGCTGGTCGTCGCGACCGCTCTCATGCTGATCCCCCGGCAGCTTCTCGTGGCGCCGGCGGCAACTCAGACACAGCCCGCGCTCCAGATCGCGGCCGCGTCCGACCTGCGGTTCTCGCTCGAAGAGATTGCACGGCTATTTCAAGTACAGAGGCACGTCCAGGTACGATTGACGTTTGGCTCCTCGGGGCAACTGGCCACACAAATCGAACAGGGTGCGCCGTTCGACGTCTTCTTCTCTGCCGACGAAGCCTTCGCGAACGCCCTGTCTGGCAAGGGATTGATCCTCAAGGACACTGTTCAGCTCTACGCGATCGGCCGGATCGTTCTCTGGTCTCGAGCCGACTTCCCGGTCGACGTGCGGGATGGCCTGGGTGTGCTCGTGGACGCGCGGGTGCGGTTTGTCGCGATCGCCAACCCCGAGCATGCGCCGTACGGCCGGGCCGCCGTGGAGGTCCTCCGATCTGCGGGGCTCTCCGCGCAGGTGCAGCCGAAGCTGGTACTGGGTGAGAACATTAGCCAGGCCCTGCAGATGGCGCAGACCGGCAACGCGGATGTCGGGATCGTTGCCTTCTCGCTGGCGATCGCACCCGCCGTCCAGGCCTCCGGCCGGTACTGGCTGATCCCCGCATACCTGCACCATCCAATTCGCCAGGCTGTTGGTGTCGTCGCGGGATCCCGGCAGCAAGAAGTCGCCCGGGCCTTTGTGGCATTCGTCAACGGCCCGGCTGGGCGGGCGGTCATGCGCCGGTACGGATTCACGCTACCGGGTGAGGGCCTGTGACTTTGGAGGGGATCGACTGGTTCCCCCTCTGGCTGTCTATGCGGGTGGCGACCCTGGCTACACTGGCCGCGGCTGTGGCGGGGACGCTGCTTGGCTACCTGCTCGCGGAGGGGCGCTTCTCCGGCCGCAGGATTCTCGAATCGGTGACCGCCCTGCCGCTGATTCTTCCGCCCACAGTGCTGGGGTATTACCTGCTGGTGGCGCTCGGGCGGCGGAGCGCGGTCGGCGCGCTCTTTGAGCGTGTCACCGGTGTGCCCCTGGTGTTCACCTGGCAGGGGGCCGTCGTGGCCGCGGCTGTGGCGTCCTTCCCGTACGTCGTTCGCACGGCCCGCGCGGCATTTGAGGACGTGGACCCCTCCGTGCGTGAGGCGGCCCGCATCGACGGCGCATCCCGCTCGCAGCAGCTCCTGTTCGTGCTACTGCCGCTCGCGCGACGCGGCATCGCCGCGGGCGTCGCTCTGGCCTTCGCGCGAGCTCTGGGGGAATTCGGCGCCACCCTGATGGTGGCCGGGAACATCCCCGGCCGCACACAGACCATGCCAATTGCGATTTACGATGCGGTGCAGTCAGGCCAATGGGGTCTGGCGAGCATCCTGGTCGGGGTGCTGACCGTGATCGCCGTTGCGGCACTGCTCCTCGTCAGCCGGCTTGGGGCTTCGGCCTGAGAACGAACCGCGCGCTGCCACCCCTCACTGTTCCCTGATCTGGTTGACGCGGACGACGCTGTGCAGGCTGATGACGTACTGCAGTGATCCGGACATGACCACGATGTAGTCGTCGCCGACCTCCAACAGGTCACCAAACTGGGTCTCATCGTTGGCGTACATGACACTGACCCGGGTGCCTGCCCAGTCTCGGAGTCGCTCCCCCAGCGTCACGGACATCCCCCTTCTCCCCTACATCGCCCATTTCCGCAGTTTCGGAGTAGTCGCGCAAACTCCTTGTGGGGCAGGAAGCCTCCGTGGACTGTACAATTACGACGGCCGGGTGCTTGCAAGGAAGTTGGGGGATGGGGAGAGCGCGACATGGAGCAGGGGATCCAGAAGGACGGGCAGCCGATCATCGCGCTCGAGGATGTGCACAAGTGGTTCGGCCGGCTCCATGTCCTTCGGGGGATCAACCTGTCAATCCGCACCAGCGAGGTCGTGGTCGTCGCCGGGCCGTCGGGCTCGGGCAAATCCACCATGATCCGCTGCATCAACCGCCTGGAGGCGCACAGCCGCGGGCGCATCGTCGTGGACGGGATCGAATTGACCGATGATCTCCGCAACGTGGACGCGGTGCGCAGCGAGGTGGGCATGGTGTTCCAGTCGTTCAACCTGTTTCCGCACCTCACCGCGCTGGAAAACATCGTTCTGGCGCCCATCCAGGTGCGGAAGCAGCAGCGCTCGCTCGCGGAGAAGACGGCCCGGGAGTTGCTGGCACGGGTGGGGATCCCCGAGAAGGCCGGCGCCTATCCGGCACAGCTCTCCGGCGGGCAGCAGCAGCGCGTGGCGATCGCCCGGGCCTTGGCCATGGCGCCGAAGGTCATGCTGTTCGACGAACCAACCTCGGCGCTG
>JBGPLF010000037.1:0-21540 GCA_041486265.1 bacterium | reverse complement strand
CGTGCCCGCGAGCAGCGCCACGACAGAAACCACGACGAGTATCCGAACGATCTTGCGCATGCTCCCCACCTCCAATACCCGCTGTCCCGTATGCCTCACGCCACCAGTGGTCATCGTGAAGAGGGTTCGGCGTCAGGTGCGGACTGCACGGCCGGCTGGTGCAGCGCCACGGGGTAGCGCGCCGGCAGCGAATGCAACCGAGCCCGAAAAAGCCAGAACCCATCTGTCTGGACCACGGGATACCGCCATAACTGCGAGAGGTCGATCCCCGCGTATGGATTCTTCCCGGGGCCACCGAGGGTCACGGTCTCGTAGCGTGCAGCGACCAGGGCGTGCGCGTCGCGCGACCAGGCCCCCCAGGGATAGGCGAAGTGCCTGGGGCGCAGCCCCACGCGCGACTCGATCAACCGGTCGCAGTCGTCCAGTTCGCGCCGCGCCACGGCGATGGGGACCCGGGAGAGGTCGACGTGTGTATTGGTGTGCCCGCCGATGGTGACGAGGTTCGAACGTGCCATCTCGGCGGCCTGCGCCCAGGTGAGCGGCCTCGGGCGCCGCGCCGGGTCCATCCGCCGGCATGCGCCGAAGTCGAATGGACGCCCTTCCTCGATGTACATCGCCGGCACGTAGATCGTCGCCGGGATTTCGTGCCGGCGCAGAATCGGATAGACCACGTCATACATCTCTGCGTAGCCATCATCGAAGGTGATCGCGACGATGTCACGGGCGGCGGGTTGCACCGATCGCCGCGCGCGGAACTCCGCGACCTCGTCGAGCGAAACGATCATGGAGTGCCGGCGCAGGTAGCGCATCTGCCGTTCGAAGACTGGGGCGGCCATGTCGATCTCGCTGCGGGTCCCCCCGCCGATGCGGTGGTAGAGCAGAATCACCACGCCGGGCTGCCGGGTCCGGCGCAGGAGGTCGTATGGCAGCATCCCCCAGCGGATGAGACTGCGGCCGATCCGGCCCTGTACCTTGAGCCACTCGGTCATGCGGTCCATCAAAAGATCTCGAGATCTCCGAGGGAGAGCCGCCAGCTTGCGGCCACCCGCGGATCACACCCATCCGGGCCCGGTAAGAGCGGCCGGACGGTGAAGTGTGGACCGACCCGCGGAGCGGGCACGAACCCCGTCGCCAGGAAGACGCGGCGGTGCGGCGTCGATGCGGCGCAGTGCGCCGCCGCGTAGTCTGCCGGTACGGTCCCTAGGAGTTCGCGGATCACGCGCCGGCCCGCGCGCCGGTCCTCGCAGAACAGTTCGCAGATCATCAGCTCACGCAGCCCTCGCCGCAGCGTGATACGGTAGATGGCCGCCGCCCGCAGGTCGCCGTCGCCGACCCAGTGGGCGCCGTAGCGCATCGAAGGGACCCGCGCGTAACGCCAGCGCAGATACGCGACCGACCTGGCGGTGCGAATCCCGGAAACCAGCGAGGCATCGTCGCGGGCCAGCAGACCGGCGAGGGACTCCTCCGCGGTCAGCAGCTCATCAACAGCGCGCACCGGGTCGTTCTCTCGCCTATCGCCATCCTGAGAAACGGCGGGAGTTGAACGAGACGATGTGAAGAACGACTTGGCCATCCGCAAGGGCCTCATGGGGCGAATCATAATCGTTGAGCGCCCGACGTACGTCCAGCCGAGTTTGAGGTACCCGGGCATGCTGAATCGATTCGGCGTGTTGAATACGAACTGGACGCCTTCGGCACGCGCGCGTTCGAGACAGGCCGTCGTCAGGCGGGAGAAGATGCCCATCCGCTGATACCCTGGGTGGGTGGCCGTATCGACGGCGCGCACGGCCTGCGAGGTCGCCCCGCCCACCCGGAACTGCCATCGGAGAAAGGCGCGCAACCCGACGATTTCTTTGCCATCGGCCAGCAGCATGAGCGATGGTCCGAACGGGTTCTCAATGTGCTTCCAGCGGAAAAATGCTGTCGATCGTTCGAAGGCCCTCCCGCCGCCGAGGGTGAGATTGAGCAGCCCCAGCACCGGCGCTTCATCGGCCGGCGCGTAATCGCGGATGGCGACCTGCGTGCTCACGTGCGCTTCGCCTGGAGGAGATCACGGTAGACCTGCTCGACGGCCGCCACCATCTGCGGAACCCCGTAGCGGCTCCTGGCTTTCTCGCGAGCCGCGGCTCCCATCCGGTCCCGCAACGCGGGCACCTCGAGCAGGCCGCTGATTCCGGCCGCCAGGGCCTCCGGATCGCCGGGCTCGACGAGCACACTACTGGACTCGTCGGTGATCTCGGGGATCCCCCCGACGCGCGTCACAACGCTCGGCTTCCCCAGCGCCATGGCCTCGAGCAGCGTCACCGGGAGCCCCTCGAACACAGACGAAAGCACGAAGAGATCCGACGCGGCCAGGATGCGGACCGCATCTTGCCGGAACCCGGCGAAAACCACGGTGCCGTTCAATCCGAGGTGTGACGCCTCGGCGTGCAGGCTGTCGGCGAGCGGGCCCTGTCCCACGAGGAGAAAACGCGCACCGGAATGCTGCGCGACGACGCGTGCGGCCGCCGCGAGCAGGAACGTGTGGCCTTTCTTGGCGGTCAGGTTTCCCACCGTCGTGACCAGCAACGCGTCCGGCGGAAAGCCGAACTCCCGGCGGATGGCGGCGGGATCGACCTCGGTCGCACCCAGAGCCGCAGCGTCGACGGCGTTCTGAATGGTGACGATCGCCGGACGCCCGTTCGCGTATCCTCCGATTTCGCGCCGCACCTCGTCCGAGACCGCAATCACGACGTCGTTCATCCTGTAGGTCCTGCGATTCAGCGTCCGGGTCACGGACGCGTACCGCTGCGGCACGTTGTGTTCGGTGTAGACGACGCAAGGCACGCCGGCCAGCCGCGCGGCGACGCGCCCCCAGATCCCCGCGACCGGCAGGTGCGCGTGGATCAGATCGATGCGCTCGCGGCGGAGCAGCGCCACCAGCCGGACCAGCACGCGCGGATCGCCCGCGGTCCGCATGTTCAGGTCATGCACGGGCACGCCGGCCGCCACAAACGCCGGCACGAGCGCCGTTTTCCACGGCAACAGGTAGCCGACTCGATAGTCGAACCGATCACGATCCAGATGCGGAAGCGAGCCTTCCAGCAGCCGCTCCGCACCGCCCACGCCGAGCCCTTTGATGAGCAGCAGGATTCGTGCCCGGTCCGCCATCTCAGGCTCCTGGCCGCCGTCCGTTGAGCAGATCGGTATAGGCCTCGGCGTACTGCGCCGCGATCCGGGTGATCTCGTACGACACGCACGCTGCGCGCGCGGCATCACCCATCGCCGTCCGGCGCCCGCCATCCTGAACGAGACCGGCCGTGGCCGCCTGTAGCGCCTGCTCATCTCCGGAGGGAACGAGCACGCCGGTCTGGTCCTGGCGGACAACCTCATCGATGCCGCCGACGTTATACGCAACGACCGGCAGCCGCGACAACCCGGCCTCGATGACGGCGGCGGGCATCCCTTCGGTAAGGCTGGGCAACACGAGCAGGTCAGCGGCGGCGAGCAGATCGGCGATGTCCGATCGCACCCCGGCGAGCCAGGTCTGCCGGCCCAGTCCGGCATCGCGTACCAGGCGCTCGATCGATGCCCGCTCCGGACCATCCCCAATGATCCACAATCTGACGGCTGCTCCCCGGTCCCGCAACGCCGCGGCAACGCGAATCAGGGCGGCATGATTCTTCTCAGCCGTCAGGCTCCCGACGTGAACGATGACCACCTCCTCCGGCAGGATCGCGGTCTCGGCGCGAACCCGTGCCCGAACGCCGGCCGGGCGAGTCAGGAAGGGAGCGGCGTCCACGCCGTTTGGAATCACGGCGACCTGCCGGGCAGGCAGACCAACCATCTCGACCAGCTCGGTACCGGCGCGCCGGCACACGGCAATGACGAGATCAGCTTGGTGAAACAACCACCGGTACGTCGCGCGCCGGAACGGATCGCGCCTCCAGTACGACGGCATGCCGATTGTACGGTACACCAGGCGCCAGCGACCGCCGCCCAGACGCCGGGCGGTCGCAAGGTACTTGAGGGTGGCGGCGCCGTTCGCCTGCACCACGGAACACCGCGATGCATTGATGTGACCCGCCATGGCCCGCAATATCTTCCAGGAAAGTGGACCCCGCGGCCGGCGGTCCCCGAACGTCCCATCCCACAACCCGGCGGCTTCGGCGGCGTGCACGAAGTGCTCATCACCTGGAAAGAGACTCGCGAGTGTCGACCGCCAGGCCCGGTCCCGCAGCGCCGTCGAGAGCTGCAGCGCGAAGACCTCCGCGCCGCGGCGTTGTGGGGCCTGGATCACCTGAAGAATCCGGTGGTTATCCAATGCCAAGGGTGACCTCTCCGGCTTCGATCGATCGACCGCTGGCGAGCGCGTCCAAGAGCGTCTCGAACTTTCGGATGCTCGCCGTGATGTCATACTGCTGATGCACCCACGCGGCGGCCTCCTCGCCCAGACGGGCCGCGAGGACCCGGTCCGTTCCCAACTGGATCATGCCGGCTGCCAGGGCTCCGGGAGATCTCGGCTCAACCAGGAGCGCGACGCGGCCGTCATCCGTCACCTCAACGACGGGAGGAATGCGGCTGGCGACGCACGGGCGCCCGGCGGCAAGCGCCTCGATCAGCGCGGCGCCGAACCCCTCGAAGAGCGAGGGGAAGACGAACTGATCCGCGGCGGCGAGCACTGCCGGCACATCGTGGCGCCCGCCGAGCAGGCGCACCCGATCAGTCAAGCCAAGGGAGCGCGCGAGCCCCTCGAGCTCCGAATGCAGGCTCCCTTCCCCAACAAGAACCAGCAGCGCGCGCGGCAGCGCTCTCGCCACCTCGGTCATAGCCTCGATGGCGTACCGATGACCCTTTTGGGGGACCAGACGGCCAACGCTCACGATCACGGGATAGGCGTCGTTCCATCCAAGCTCGGCGCGCAGCGCCGACACCTGCCCCGTGGGCTGGGAGAACTTCTCGAACTCCAGCCCTCGGGGGATGATTGAGACACGGTCCGGACTTATGCCGAGCTGACGGATCGCTGATGCGCGGACAGCCTTGCTGATAGCCACAAACCACGTGCCCCACCACCGGGCGGTGACCCCGTCAAGCCAGCGGGTGGCGTACATCTTCGCCGGCGTGAGCCGGGGATTGTCCTGGCGCCACTCGGGCTCGTATGTCGTGTTGGACAGGGTTGTCACAACCGGCTTTCCGGTAAGGCGTGTTAACGCACGCCCCAGCACTCCTGACCAGTACAGTGACGTATGCACGACGTCAGGGTCGACTTCTCGCAGCACGCCACGCACGTCCTTGAGGGTGCGCCTGATCTCACGCCGCGGGACACGGTCCAGCATGTATACGGGAATACCGGCGTCCCGAATCGTGGCGCGGTGCCAGTCCGCCTGCCCCAGGGCACACACCGCGTGCTGAAACCGCCGGTGATCGGACCGAACGAGCATCGCCGCGAGTTGGTGCTCGGCGCCCCCGTTGCCGAGACTCTCGATGATATGGAGTACGCGAACCATGTGCCTCACCTCTCGGCGCCGGCGCCCAGGACGACAGACGCCCCGGGCAGAGGGCGCTGCCGACCAACGGCAGAAGGCTGGGATGTGTGTAATACATGGAAGGGCTCCGGCAAGCGTCTGACATTCACGCAAACGGGACAGGCATGACGGCGTCGTTCAATGGAACTGAGAAGCAGGGGTACGCAAATCGGGCGACGGTGCTCAGTCCAGCTCGGTTAAAGCCCGGTCTCAATGCTCCGGACGATCACAGCCGCGCGATCTTCGTGCGACCCTCCTCAACGTGACGCGTGGCATTGCGCGTGTCAAACACGCGCCTGGCGTGCTTGACGATCCAGCGATAGTCAAAGCGGCTATGGTCCGCGACGATCAGGACACAATCCGCCGCGCGCAGCGCCGCGGCCGTCAGCGGCCGGCTGATGAAAGACTGCCCGGCCACGGACAACCTGGGGACATACGGGTCGTGATACGAAACCTTGACCTTGTGCTGAATTAGTTGCTCCATGATCTTGAGGGCAGGCGATCCCCGGTAGTCCTCGACGTCACGTTTGAAGGTCACGCCCAGGACCATGACGCGCACCGGCCGCTGCCCGTTGCGGTGACCGTTGAGCGCCAACAGCGCCTTCGTCACCACATAGTAAGGCATCTCCTCGTTCACGCGGGCGGCCAGTTCGATGAAGTCCATGTGGAAGTCGTATTCTCGCGCCTTCCAGGCGAGGTAATACGGATCGACCGGGATGCAGTGTCCCCCGATGCCCGGTCCGGGGTGAAACGGCAGAAATCCATACGGCTTGGTCGCGGCGGCGTCGACGATCTCCCAGATGTCCAACCCCATCCGATCGCACAACATCGCAAGCTGGTTCACGAGTGCGATGTTGACGTTGCGGAACACGTTCTCAAGCAGTTTGGCCATTTCGGCCGCGGCCGAAGATGACACCGCGATGACCGGCGGGCCCAGTTCCTCGAACAACTGCACCGCGCGCCGCGTGCTCTCCGGCTCAGCCCCGCCAACGACAACCGCCGTGTTCCGCAAAGTGTAATCCCGCCGGCCCGGGTCCACGCGCTCAGGAACGAAGGCGAGGAAGATGTCTCGCCCCACCTTCAAGCCGCCAGATTCAAGGATGGGCTGGACCAGTTCCTGAGTCGTCCCGGGATAGCTCGTGCTGCGCAGAATGACCAGTTGCTCACGCCGTAGGTGGTGTGCGATCCCCCGGGCGGCATCTGCGATGCTTGCGGTGTCGGGTTGCTTATTGGGGGTGCAGGGGGTCGGGACGCAGATGATGACAGCATCGGCCTCCGGCAGGCTCTCATACGTCGACTCGACCTTCAGGTGTCCTGAGCCGCGGACGGCGGCAATCTCCTCGGAGGCTACGTCCCCGACCGGCGACTGGTTCCGGGCGAGGGCGTCGACACGCGCAGCATCGATGTCGATGCCGACCACGCGGAACCCAAGCTTGGCGTAAGCCACCGCAAGTGGAAGGCCGACATAGCCGAGACCGATAATCGCGACGCACGCCTGCCGGGTCCGCAACAGGTTATCAAATCGCGCCGCAGGGGACCTCTTCGCGCGCTCGATCGTAGGGCTAGTCATAGGCGACAGCTCCGCCGGCCCGGGAATCCTTTCCCAGGCGGACCGTACACTCTCCAGGTTGGCGTTCGTTCCGCGACACGACCCGCAGGCGGGCCGCGTCGCGCGTCAGGCCACGAGCTCGATGTCGGTCACATCCATCTCGACCGGCGTCGAACACCCCATGAATTGAAGCAACACTCGCACGCGCTCGCCCCGGCTACTGGGGCGCTCCAGGATCCCTTGCAGGCCCGCGAAGGGACCATGCGTCACCTGCACGTGCGCCCCGGGTCGCATCGACGGGCGCCACGCGATCAGGCCCTCATCCCCGCAGCGCTCCCGCAGCATCCCGATGACCTCGAACGGGACCGGCGTCGGCACGTCGCCGGTCGCGACGATCCGCTTCACTCCCGGTGTCCACTTCACGGTGTACCAGGGATCGGGGTCTAGCGTCATCTGCACGAACAGGTACGACGGGAAAAGCGGTTCAACGACGGTCACTCGCCGGGAGTGCCGCCTCCGAACCTCCTCCAGCTTGGGCAGGAAGACTTCAAGGCCTCCCCGGACTCGAAGCAGGTGCTGCACGCGATCTTCCTGCCTCGGCTTCGTCTGCACCGCAAACCACAGAGACTCACCCATTGACCAGCCCCCGGGCACGGTCAATCAAGACACAGGCGCCAGCGGGGTCCACGTGCGACCGCGAACCCGGTTGAGCACGGTGCCGACAATGGGTGCCGAAACCCGTTCGAGCAGCCGGCGCACCTCCTGCTGGTCACGCCTGGACGCTCCCTGGGCCGACACGACCAGCAGCACACCATCGGCGCACTTGGCCATGTGCAACGCGTCCGAGTAACGGAGGAGCGGCGGGGTATCAACGACGATCAGATCGAACCGCCCGCGGAGGATCCCCACAAGGTCACCGAGCGCCGGCTGGCCTAAGAGCGCCTGGGCTGGCACTTCAGGGCTGCCCGCCGGCACAAGAGACAGGTTCGGCACCCCCGTGGGGGCAATGGCGGCCTTGAACTCGACCTTGCCGGTGAGTACTTCGGCCAACCCCGGCGACTGCGGGAGCCCAAAAGCCTTGTGGAGTTCTGGGGCCCGCATGTTGGCGTCGACGATGACTGTGGGTCGGCCGGTGCGGGCCATCATCAACGCGAGGTTGAGGGCGGTCGTGGAGGTCCCGTCGCCCGCCTGCGCTCCGGCTACCGCCACGACGCTCGGCGGCCTGCCGTTGCTGCCGAGCAGTACGCTCGCCAGCAACAACCCATAGGCCTCGACGAACGGGGTCCCCTGGGCCGCTGACGCGATCGTCACAAACCCGTTCATCCGACCCATTCCTTCTTTGTTCGACACAGCGCTCATGTCAGTGGCCCTCCACCACGGTCTGAGTCTGGGAGTCGGCCGACCGCGCGCCGCCAATCCAGGATGTGACTGTCGATACGACCGCCCGGACACCATCCCCGGCCGGACCCGGCACGGGGACGTACCCACGGGCGATCGCAGCCGTTGCCATCACCACGGCCAGCAGGATGCCGATCGCAAACACCGCGGGCGCCGGAGCCGTCCGCAATTGCCCCTGCGTCGGGATCTGCGCGAGAACCGGCACACCCAGAGCGCGCTCAGCATCCTGCGCGTTGCGAAGCCGATCGTCAAGCGCATCGAGGAGAAGCGCCGCCACAACACCCATCACAAGCCCCGCGAGCCCGGCGGCCGCAGCCGCCCTCGGGAACGCGGACGTATTGGCAGTGGTCGGCGGAATGGCCGTCTCGATGATCTGGAGGCTCGCAGGGGAGAACCCGGCCTCGTTTTCGCGCAGGAGGATCTCCTGATACCGGGTGGCAAGCGTCGTGTAGTTCGATTCCAGAATGCGGTTTTCACGTGAGAGGCGGTTGAACTCGGTCTCGGTCGACGGGATCGTCATCAGGTCCGCCTGCCGGCGGCGCTGGTCAGACTGCAGCGCGTCGATGCGCGCGCTCAGCGCCGCGCGCTCCACCTCCATGGTCAGGATGTCCCCCAGCAGGCGGGCGTGGAGCGGGTTGCTGGTCGTCACTTCGTCGCCGACCATCGTCTGGGCTTCCTTCAGCAACCGGTCCCGCACGTCGGCGATCTCGCGGTTGATTTCATCCATGCGCGGGTGCTGCGGCGTGTACTGCTGCGCCAGCGCCGCCCGCCGGATTTCGAGGTCCACCAGGTGCGTCTGAATCTGCCTGAACGCGGGGTTCTCGGTCGTTGCGCGCGACGCGACGATGAGCGGCCGCTCCTGCGCCAGTCGCTGCCGGGCGGCGGCGAAGCGTGCCTCCGTTTCCTGTCGCGACCGCACGGCCGCGTCCAGTTCGGTCTGTATGCTCGTGAAGGCGGTCGCGGCCCGGGTGGACGCGTCCGTCACCGACAGGATCCGCCGGTTTTCCCGGAACGCCTGCAGTGCCCGTTCAGACGCCTCCAGCCTGGTACGCGCCTGGGCGAGTTGTCCTTCGACGAACCGCCGGGCCTCGGTAACGGCTTCGCGATTCGTCTCGTGGAAGTAGCCCACGAATTCGTCCGAGATGGCGTTCGCCAGGTCGGCGGCCCGCTGTGGACTCTGCGCGGTCGCGTTGACGTGAACGAGCGAGGTGGGTGCCCCGGGTCCGTTTCGCACCGCCTCGCCCGAGACGGCCCGCTGAATCGCCGCGATGGTACCTGGACCGGGCGGCATGTTCAGGCGTTTGGCCACGCGCTCGGCGATCGGACGGCTATCGATGAGCACAATGACATCGTTCGCGACGACGTCCTGTCGTTCGGCAAAACCCGTATCGGCCACGGCCAGGACCGGCTGCTGTGAGACGACCGGGCCCCTCAACATCAGGGTCACCTGCGCGGTGTACCCGGCCGACCTGCGGCCGATTACCCAGTAGGCGGCGCCCACGGCGATGATGATGAGAAGCGCCACCAGCCACAATCGGCTTTTGATCGCCCGTATGTACGAGCCGATCTCACCCATTTGTCCCATTGTTGTAACTCCCCTCAATCACAAGAATGCACGCTTCATCACAGTCCACGTCCCGCCGGGCGACGATCATCACCTGGGAGCGACAATTGTCCTGATCAGGCCGAGTCCGGACAGCCAGGCGACGATGTCCATCCACCGGACCAGTGGACCGTCCGGGACATAGATGATATCCGCGTCCTGCACGGGCATATTCAGCGACCCATCCCCTTTGATGATCCTGTTCAGGTCAATCGTCTTGACCACCGGCTTCCCATCGGGACCGGTGCGGATCACCCCGATGTTCTTCGTCCCGGCACGCGGCAACGGCCCGCCCGCCGACGCAAGCGCGTCTATAAAGCGCGCGCCATCATCGAGATCGTGCGCGCCCGGCGTGTGGACGGAGCCGAGCACGAGGATCCGATTCTGCAGCGCCGGCACCATGACGATATCGCCGGGCTCCATAGGGACATTCGCCGATCGATCGCCTTTGATCAGCAGCCGCTCGAGGTCGACGTTGATGGTCTGGCCGGTGCCACGGCGGATCACACTGGCGCGGCGTGGGGCCGCCCGCGCCGTCAGGCCGCCGGTCGCCGCCATCACCTCTAGCAGCGTCCAGCCTTGCTGGAGCTCGATCGAGCCCGGGTGCGTTACTTGTCCCACCAGGTAGACGACCGCCCGCTGGAACGTGCGGACCGAGACCGAGACCTGGGGATTCTTGATGTAGGTTTTCAGCGCGGTGGTCACCCGCTCCGCGAGTTGCGTCGGCGTCAGGCCGGCGGCGGTCATGTCGCCAACCAAAGGGATGTTGATCTTCCCGTCGGGCCGGATGATCACAACCCGTGATACGTCCGGCTCGCCGAAGACGGCAACGTCCACCGTATCCCCGGGACCGAGTACATACTCCGCCAACCCCTGCGGCTGCTGCTGTGGCTGCTGCTGCGCGTACACCGGTCGCTCAGCCCCGCTGAGCGGGCCAGAAAGAATTGAGAAGGCCGCTACCGCGATGCCCAGGACAATGGCGGAGGTTACGCGGACATGTGGCCTAACGCAGAAGGCTCCCACGCCGTTCACCCCTCTCTCCGTCAGAGATACGTCCTTCAAGAACGAGGTACTCTTCGATCTCGCTCGTGATCGGATCAGCGCCCATGAACAGACCCACGATGATCCACTCCTGCCCCCTGTAGGCGAGCACATCGCCGATAAACGAAGGGCGCTGAATACGACCCAGGCAGTCTTGCGCACGCACCGTAATCTGTGAGCTCATGAACTGCTCCCAGGCAGGAAGAGGAGTAGACGTGCGATTCACATTGAGCTTAGTGAGCAACGCACTCGCTGCCTACCCTCTGCCAGAAGGGTTGTGTCCCCGAGAACGGCGGCCGAGATGTCGGGCATCCGGGTGAGGGCAGGTGCGCCCGGAGGGTGAGCGTGACTACCCCGATGGGACAAACCTCCGCCAGAATTCCGCAGACGCTTGAGAGCGGGAATGTTTGCGTGTCAGTGACCCGTTGTCAGAGGCTCATCAGCTCCAGGACCGCATCGGCAATGATGGTGCCGAGGGCCTGGAGCATCCGCTCGCCTTCTTCGCGGCTCGCCCGTGCCGGTTCGCCGAAATACGCCAGCGGCGACCCGGCCTGATCGAACGTGCGTGCGCCAGCCTTGACGGCCTCGAGCAGATTAATCCAGATTGGCGGGAGCGCCCGGGCTACGTCCACATGGACGAGCTCCGGCCTGGCGGCCAGCACGAGGGAGGTCCCGTACGACCCGCCATGTCGAGCGCCTTTGCGGAACTCCTCAGAGAGCCTCTCGGCCCAGCGCGCCTCGCGGAGATCAAGCACCCCAACCTTGAGCGAGGTTTCCCGCTCGAGGGTGTAGGCAGAGGCGTCCAGCGCTGCGAGATGCCCAGGCTCCAGATGGGCGCTGGCTAGCAGCAGATGCCGGATGCCGTGCCGTTCCATATTGCGCCCAACATCCACGACCACGGCCTGGATCGTCGCCGGTGTGAGCACGATCGTTCCGGGAAACGGATAAGAGGCGTAGCTGGCACCAAAAGGCAGCGTCGGCAGCACCAGTGCCTCAACGCCGCGCCGCCGCAGTTCTGCCGCCCCGTGCACGCTCATCGCGTCGGCCATGATCGCGTCGGCGGACATCGGCATGTGCGGACCCTGGGCCTCGTTGGCGCCCGTGGGCAGGATCGCAGCCGTCGCGGTCTTGAGTCGGTCCCGTGCTTCAGTCCACGTGCACTCGCTCAACCGCAGGGGGAGCGGGTCCGTCAAGGGCTGCCTCGTTTCGTTTGGCGATCTCGGTGAGTTCGTCCCGGACCGTCCAGAGTGAGGAGAACCGTTGCTTGTGGATGAGTTTCCCGAGGACCTCCACGGGCGTCCCCGCGGTCCCCACCACGCTGCCGCCGATGACGCGGCGCACCACCTTGAAGTGATGGACACGCCACAGGGTCATGCGGTGATCCCAGTCGAGGACGCCCTCCGCCACCAGATACACGTCGCGAAACTCTTCTCCCCGTTGGTAGAGTTCCACCACCGTGAGACCCCGGTCGCGCAGGAGTGTATCGAAAGCCTCGCCGAGCGGCGGCGTCACCTGATTCACGCGGTTGAAACCCGGAGAGCCAAATCCGCTTCCATGCCCGAGCGTGCCCCGAATCGACTGGTAGTCCCAGGGGGACATGTGCTCGAGCATGCTGAGGTGGTCGATGATGAGGTCCATGCACTGCGCCGCGCGCCGGAGCAGGCGGACGGCGCCCCCGAGGTCTCGCCCATTGATCAGTCCGGTGGCACCCTCGATCTCCCAACAGGCGAGTTTGAGCCACAACTCCGACGACTGGTGCACGGTTTGGAAGAGGAGTTCGTCGCGGTGGGCCATCTCGGCCGGCGCCTTCTGCAGCGAGAGCAGCTCGTCCGTTCTGAGATAGCGCTCGTAGTCGCTCGCGCCGTTGCCCGAGAGGACGGGCTGGCTGTTCGGGCTGTAGTCAGAGGCCTCGTTCATCTTCATGTCTCCTGTGCCGGACTGATGCGCGGGGTTGTACGGGCACCCAGATTCCGGGCTCATCGCGTCGACACCAGCGCGATCGGCCGAACAGGGCTTCCCGTGCCGCCCTCCACCTTCATAGGCAGAACCACCAGCACGGCGCCGGTCGGCGGCAGGCGATCCAGATTCACCAGCGACGTGAGTCCGTACTTACCGGCCCCATGCATGGTCGCATGATTAGGAAACGGTGGGTTCTCACGAAATGCCTGCCCCGCGTCGGTTCCGATCGTCTCGACCCCCACGCCCACGATGTTGCGCTCTTCCGTCAGGAACCTGGCGCCCGACGCACCCATGCCCGGCGTGTGCGGCCCGTCATCCCCGGCGTTGTTGAACGCCGCCGCGTCGTTGGCCCGACTGGCCCACCCGCTGCGCACGAGCACCCAGGCCCCGTCGGGAATGCGGCCGTACTTGGCCTCCCAGGCCAGAAGCACATCCTTTGTGACGGTTGCATCGGGACTCTTCGCCACCTCGCCGGTGATGTCAACCACGGCGACGGGGCCTACCAGGGTGCGTGGATTCAACTGATGCAGCGCCTCGCGGTTTCTCCCCGTGATCCAGTGAGACGGAGCGTCAAAGTGCGTACCGGCATGCTCACCGACCTCGTACCAGTACCAGGCCCACGCCGGCCCCCGATCGTCGTACTCGGAGATCACATGTTTCTTGATCCCCGGCGTGTTGGCAAAGGGCGGTGGCAGCTGGAGCACCGGGGTCTGTTCGTTCAACGTGGCGCCTATCTCGACTACCTCGACGGCGCCGCCGGCGAGGGCCTGGAGCAGCGTCTGAAGCGCCTGCGCGCCTACCTCCGCCCGACGAGCCGCCTCGACCCCAGCATAATCCATCTCAAGGATACCCTCCCCCTCGATTCGCCCTGGCCGGGCGCCGGAAGCAGTGTGCGTGGAAAGTGAGACTCAACCTCAGGGACAAGTACAAGCGCGCCCAGCATCCGGCTCGGCGATGGTATTGCCAAACATACCCGGTGCGAGCACACCCGGTCACTCCTCCGAACGGCTGATTCTGCATCGCTGGACGGTTGATGTGATGTCATACCGCGCCAGCGAGAACTCCCTGGAAACGCCGGAGTCTTGCACTAAATATCCTGAATTCTCCTGGGATGGCATTCTGGGGCGCAAGGGACCGGTGGTGTCGGAGGTGACGGGAGTGCTATAATCCGCTCACACTTGTCGAACCAGACTGTGCGCGCAGACTTCACTCGTAGCGGTGGACGCCGGGCATGGATGTCAGAGACGCGATCCGGAAACTGGTCGATCGCCAGGACCTCACCGAGACCGAGGCGCGCGGCGCGCTCGGCTTCATCATGGACGGTCAGGCCACCCCCGCCCAGATCGCCGCGTTCCTGACCGCGCTCCGGATGAAGGGAGAAACGGTCGAAGAGATCGTCGGGTTTGTACGCGAGACCCGCGCGCGCGCCTGGAAGATCCGTCCCCGCGTCGACAATCTGGTGGATGTCTGCGGTACCGGCGGCGATCAGTTTACCACCTTCAACATCTCGAGCACCGTCGCCTTCGTCGTCGCCGGCGGAGGAGCACACGTGGCCAAGCACGGCGGACGCACATACCGCCACAGGTCGGGCAGCGCGGACGTCGTGGAAGCCATGGGGGTGAACATCGAGGTGCCACCGGAAGTAGTCGCGCGGTGCATCGAGGAAGTCGGCATCGGTTTCCTCTTCGCCCCACTCTACCACCCTGCCGTCAAGCACGCCGCGGCGCCGCGGCGGGAGATTGGCCTCAGGACGGTCCTCAACGTCGTCAGCACGTTGGCGAACCCGGCAGACGCCCCCAACATGCTGTTGGGCGTCTACGATCCCACCCTGACCGAGACCGTCGCGGACGTCCTGGTCGAACTCGGGGCGCGCCACGCCCTGGTGGTCCATGGGGACGGCATGGATGAGCTGTCCACACTGGGTCCCTCCAAGATCTCGGAGGTGAGGAACGGCGAGGTGCGTACCTACACCTTCGAGGCGGAGAGCATCGGGTTGCGCCCGCCGGATCCGGCGGCGCTCGCGGGCGGCACGCCCGCCGACAACGCGAAAATCTCGGTGGCGATCCTCCAGGGAGAACTCGGGGCCAGGCGCGAGATCGTGCAGTTGAACGCCGCCGGCGGTCTGGTTGCGGCCGGTCTGGCGGACGACCTGCGCGAGGGCTTCGCCGCGGCCGCGCGATCGATCGACTCGGGTGAAGCGTACGAACGGTTAAAGGGGCTGCGGGCACTGACCAGGGCGGAGGAGCAGCGCTGACCCGCGATATCTCCAGACTCGAAGCCATCGCCGCAGACAAGAGGGACGAGATCGCGGCTGCGCAGGCCGGGGCGCCGCTACAGGCCGTACAGGAGCGCGCGCGGCGGGCGGCGCCTCCCAGGGATTTCCTGAGAGCGCTGCGCGGCCCGGGCGTTGCCGTCATCGCCGAAATCAAACGCGCTTCGCCGGCCGCCGGGAAGATCAGCGACGACCTGGACGCGGCCGCGCTAGCCCGGCGTTACGTCGCGGGCGGAGCACAGGCACTGTCGGTCTGGACAGACGCGCGATACTTCAACGGGGATCCCGACCTCGTCGGACAGATGCGGAACGCCGTCCCAGTGCCGGTCTTGCGCAAGGACTTCATCCTGGACCCCTATCAGGTGTACGAATCGCGGGCGATCGACGCCGATGCGGTTCTGTTGATCGCGGCCCTTCTAGAGGTCCCGTTGCTGCGAGATCTCCTGGATCTGTGCACCGATCTGGGAATGGCTGCGGCGGTCGACGCGCACAGAGAAGTCGACGTGGACAGCGCGGTCGCAGCCGGCGCTCAGGCCATCTTCATCCATAACCGCGACGTGGGGACTTTCGAGGTCGACATCGACAAGACGCTACGCTTTCGCCAGCGCATCCCGGGTGGCATCCTGGTGGTGAGCGAAAGCGGCATCGGGACACCCGCCGACATCGCCCGTTTGCGCGGGCACGTCGACGCCGTCCTGGTCGGCATGGCGCTGATGCAAAGCCCTGATCCCGAGGCGACGGTACGTTCGCTCGTCACCGCGGGAAACTCGGCCTGACCTGTGCCGCGCATCAGGGTCAAGATCTGCGGGATCATGACGCCCGAGGCTGCGGCCGCAGCGGCGGAGGCCGGGGCCGATGCGATCGGCCTAGTGTTCGCCCCTTACCGCCGCCAGGTGACCCCGGCCCAGGCGCGCGAGATTATTCTCTCGCTGCCGCCCTTCATCACGACCGTCGGCCTCTTCGTCGATGCGCCGGCGGACGACGTCGAGTCATTGGCGCGAGCACTTTGCCTGGGCTCAGTCCAGTTGCACGGCACTGAGCCGCCTGAGATCTGCGAGCACCTGAGCGGGCGGGGCCTCAGGGTCATCAAAGCCCTCCACGTCGGCTACCGCCTGGACCAGAACCTGCTGGTCCGTTACAGGTCGGCCTCTGCACTGCTGCTCGACACGCACGTCGAAGGACTCCCAGGGGGCACCGGCCGGACGTTTCCATGGGAGGTCGCGGCAGGCCTGTCTACAGACTTCCGGATCATCGTTGCCGGGGGGCTCACGCCCGACAACGTCACGCGGGCGCTCGACATCCTGCGTCCCTATGGCGTGGACGTCACCAGCGGCGTGGAGACCGATGGCCGCAAAGATCCGGCGAAGATCCGCGCATTCATCAAGCAGGTTCGGGAGTGGGAACGGACGGGGTAGCTCAGTCGACGGCGCCTACATGGTGGTCCGTCGGCGGCAGCGCCTCCAGCGCTTCCACGACCGCGCGCGTCTCGCTCAGATCAGCATACACGAGCGTCGCCCCCGCCCGGCGCAGCATCTCTACATCGAACGGCCCTGTCGCGACCCCGAGGCTGTGAACCCTGTTCGCTTTGGCACAGGCAATGTCAAAGGGCGTGTCCCCTACGACCACAACGCGATCAAACCTCATGCGGCGGTGTGCCTGCGCTCGGGCGATGCCGGCCGCGATCAGCGCGTCCCGCTCGACACCATCCTCCCCAAATCCGCCGGTCTCGAAGTGCGCGTCCAGGTCGTGCGCCGCGAGTTTCATCCGGGCGCTCTGCTCTAGATTTCCCGTTCCCAGCGCCAGCACCGTCCCGGCCTGTTGCACAAGGACATCCAGCAAGCGCCGGACGCCGGGACCGACCCGGCCGGGGTCGAGGCGGACGGCGTCGGCGACGTGCGCCAGGAAGGCCGCGCGCAGCGCCTCCCAATTCACCGCTTCGGTCAGGAGCCCGTGGTCACCGATGATGTCCTGCATGATCTTGAGGTCCGTTTTGCCCGCGGATTGGAGGGTGCTCAGGTCGACCGAGACACCCAGGCAGGTGCGGATGGCCTCCGCGAACGCGATCCGCGCGGCGCGGCTGCCGAGAATCAACGTCCCGTCGATATCGAACAGCAGCAGGGTGGTCAGCATCGGCTGTGAAGTACTATTCTAAGCCATTGGCAAACCCCGCGGACCGTTCGGCCCGTCTGGAGGCCTCTGCCTCGACGGAATAGTGTGGAGCGCGCTGGCCGTTGTCACGGTCGCGGTGACATGTGGTCAGGCGTGCCGTGCAGGAACTGTGGAGGAGTTCGCATGCGCAATGTTGTGATCCTCGGCGGCGGACCGGCGGGACTGACCGCCGCCATTTACGCGGCCCGCGCCAACCTGGCGCCTCTGGTCGTCGAGGGCGCCGAAGCCGGGGGTCAGCTCATGCTGACGACCCTGGTCGAGAACTACCCCGGGTTCGAAGCCGGGATCAACGGCCCCCCGCTCATGCAGACGATGCGCAAGCAGGCCGAGCGGGTCGGGGCCGTGTTCGTCACCGAGGACGCGACTGCGGTAGACTTCAGCCGCCGTCCGTTTGCGATCACGACCCAGTCCGGCCAGCGCGTCGAGGCGAGCGCCGTGATCGTCGCCACCGGGGCTTCGGCGAAGACGCTCGGACTGCCGGGGGAGTCACGTCTGATGGGACGCGGCGTCTCTACCTGCGCGACGTGCGACGGCTTCTTCTTCCGCAACCGCGATGTGATCGTCGCGGGGGGCGGGGATACGGCGATGGAGGAGGCGCTGTACCTGGGGAACCTGGCCCGATCGGTCACCGTCGTCCACCGCCGCGATGCGCTCCGCGCCAGCAAGATCATGCAGGAGCGCGCCTTCGCCCATCCCCGGATCAGTTTCATGTGGAACACGTTGATCGAGGACATCCTGGGGAACGGCGTGGTCACCGGCGTCAGGCTCCTCGATCTGAAAGCTGACCAGCGCTTCGAGCGCCCGATCGACGGTGTGTTTGTCGCCATCGGCCACGAGCCCAACACGGCGATCTTCAAGGGACAACTCGAGCTCGATGCGGTCGGCTACCTCAAACTGCGCGAGCGATCGATCACGAACGTCGAGGGTGTCTTCGCGGCCGGCGACGTCCACGATCACACCTACCGGCAGGCGGTCACCGCGGCGGCGTATGGATGCATGGCGGCGATCGATGCGGAACGGTGGCTGCAGGGACAGGAGTCGTAGCCGCCCCCGTCCTGTCAGTTCCGGCCGTGCTGGGCCCGCGGGCAACTATACCCGCGGGTCGTGCTTCTCCGGCGCCGGCCTCTAGCGCGCCTGCGCCTGGAGCGCCCCGTCCAGGCGACGCTTCAACTCCTGCTTCGGCATGTACCCGACGATCCGCTCGATCATCTGCCCGCCCTTGAACACGCCCAGGGTGGGAATGCTCATGATATTGTAACGCATCGCCAGGTTCTGGTTGTCGTCCACGTCGACCTTCATCACCTTCAGCGTACCCGCGTACTCGCCGGCGAGCTCCTCGACAATGGGCGCCACCATACGGCACGGCCCGCACCATTCCGCCCAGAAGTCAATGAGCACGGGAAGATCGGCTTTCAGCACCTCTGTCTCGAAGGACTGCTCCGTCACCGCTTGCGGCTTTGCCATGCCTGGTCCTCCTCACGACTGGCCGGCGACCCCAGGAGGAGCCGCCGGGTACGATAACCTCTCCCCACACTAGGGTATTCCCGGCACAGGCGTCAATCCGGCGGCGGATGGACAGGAGGCATGGGCGCGGCCGGAACCGTTCGGTGCGGCCAGTGGCTCCCGCCCGATGGACGCCCATCCGGCCGGCTCGTATGATGAACATGGGAGGATCGCGATGCACGGCGCGCTGCGGCTGGGCCGCATCCTTGGCATTCCGGTCGCCGTTAACTACACCTGGTTCATCGCGGTCTGGATCGGCGCGTGGTCGCTCGCCGGGTCATACTACCCTGAACGCGCCCCGGGATTCGATAGCAACACGTACTGGATCATGGGCGTCTCCTCCGCCCTCCTGCTCTTCGCGTCGGTGTTGGTACACGAGTTCGGGCACGCCCTGGCCGCCCGCCGTTTCGGGATCCGGACTCGGGCGATTGTCCTGTTCCTGTTCGGCGGCGTCGCACAGATCGCCGAGGAGCCGTCTACACCCCGCGCCGAGTTTCTGGTCGCGGTCGCCGGCCCGCTGACGAGCCTGGCGCTGGCCGCCGTCCTCTATGTGCTGTCGCCAATGGCCGGCGCCCGCCCGCTCGGTAGTATCGTGCAGTACCTGGCATATATAAATTTCATGCTGGCGGTTTTCAACCTGGTGCCGGGGTTCCCGCTCGACGGCGGCCGGATCCTGCGCGCGGCGCTGTGGCGGTCGTCCGGCAACCTTCAGCGGGCAACGCGTGTCGCGGCCCGGACCGGACAGGTCATCGCTATGCTTTTTATCGGCGCCGGGCTGCTCCTGCTCTTCCGGAGCATCCTCGCGGGGCTGTGGCTGGTGTTGATCGGATGGTTCCTCGATACCGGAGCGCAGTCGTCCTACGAACAGGTCGTCCTCCGGCAAGGCCTCGGAAACGTGCGTGTGGGCGACATCATGTCGCGCAATCTGCACTCGATCGATCCCAACCTGACGGCAGAGCGTGCCATTGCCGAGTATTTCCTGCCGTTCAAGCACGGCGGGTTCCCCGTCGTCTTCGGCGATCATCTGGTTGGCATCGTCACCCTGCAAGATGTCGCCGCCGTTCCCGCCGAGCGCCGGGCGGACACGACGATCCGGGAAATCATGACGCCGCGGGACCGCCTCAAGACGGTCCTCGCCGCCGATTCCGCCTATGCCGCGTTTGCTAAAATGTCGCAGGACGCCGTGGGCCGGCTGCTGGTCCTCGACGAGGATGGCAACCTCTCCGGCATTGTCACCCGAAGCGATCTACTGCACGTTCTCCGATTGCGGGGCGGCGTCGATGCGTAAGAGGCCCCCATGCGTCACCGCTGGGGGCCTCCCTGCGTAGCCTATTCAGAGCGGCTCAGCGAACCGAAAGGTCAGCGCGCCTCCGCAGGACAGTTCGGCGACACGACGTTCCCGGAGGCCGACACGGCAGTTGTCAATGCGTCCGCGGTGTACGGGGCACAAGCGCCCAGGAAGTCGTTGCCGATTACGGTCAACGCCCCGCTGGCATTGGTGAACTGTACGGCCAGCCGCGACCGCAGCGGACTGACGTGGGAGATGTTCCGGCGGACGTCCACATTGTCGACGTTGACGAACAGCAGCGCGGCCATGGGCGAGCCGAGTACCTGCAGGATCTGATTATCCCACACCCGCCAGTCATGCCGCCTCGTGCCGTCTGCGGGGCGCACGATCACCCACGGCACCGAGGCGCTGTCGATCACATTGTTGTGGATGAAGATGTTCGCGGCCATGCTTCGCCCGCCTCCGGCGAAGGGAATCAGCCGGCTGTGGATGAACATCCCGCGCACTTCGACGTTCTGCACCACCCCGCCGGGGTTGGGTTCGAAGTCAACCCCCGACCGACGGCTGTGTAGGAGCGTGACATTCTCTATCAGGAGACCGTCGACGTATGCGAGCCCGATCCCCTGGCGTCCGTTCTGGTCAACCGTCACGCGGGAGATCCGGGCGTTCGTGTTGAGCGTTCGGCCGCCAATGTAGACACCATCGCCGTACACGGCGTTGACCGACACGTCCTCAACGACGATACCCTGTACCCCGCTGAAGGAGAAGGCGTGGTCGAACTCAAAGGCCTGGTGGTATGAACCATACCCGGGCCAGTTGACCGGATCGTCGGATACGGTATTGATCCCCACGATCCGCATGTTCCGCACGACGATGTTGCTGTCGCCCGTGAACGAAAAGTGCCGGTTGCCGTACGGCCACTGCAGCTCAACCGGGCTCACTTCGAACCGCCTGAACAGTGCCCCGTTGCCGTTGAGGGTGAGCCCGACCCGGTTTGCAACGGTGATCGGGCGCTCGGTCTTGTAACACGCGTTCGCCCCAAAGACGAGCGTCGAGTTGTTCGGCACAGAGGCAATCCAGCTTGCAATGTCCGCCGCAACGTCGCGGGAGCAGTCGGCTGGAATAGAGGCCGGGACGTAGTACACGCCCGCTCCCGGGGTGGGCGCCGGACCGGGAGTCGGGGTGGGCGCCGGACCGGGAGTCGGGGTCGGCGTCGGGCTCGGGCGCGGGGTCGGCGCCGGCGTCGGGGTTGGG
>JBGPLF010000036.1:0-21756 GCA_041486265.1 bacterium | reverse complement strand
GGGCAGAACAACGTGGCGATGAACCGTGCCGTCCAGCAGGTCGCCCAGCACTACATCACCAACGGCCGCGTGACCGAGGGCATGCTCAACCGCGTTGAGGCCGCTATCCGAGCCTACGATCCGTGCCTGTCCTGCTCGACCCACGCGGTGGGCTTGATGCCGCTGCACATTGAGGTCCATGATGCGAGCGGCCGCGTGGTGGACACCGTACGCCGGGATCCGCAATGAGCCGTTCTCCTGCACGCCATTCGCCGGGGGCCATTCCCGGATGACCCATTCGCTGGTGATCGGATTCGGGAACTCGCTGGCCGGCGACGACGCGGCGGGACCGGAAGCGGCAGCCCGCCTGGAGGACCAGCCCGGCGTGGTCGTGAGGATCGTGCACCAGTTGACTCCAGAACTAGCGGCTGAGGTGGCGGCGGCCGACCGCGTGGTCTTTGTGGACGCCGCAGTCGAGGGCCACGACGTCAATGTGGCGCGGCTCTCCACTGACGCCGGCACGCAGGCATCTACGCCGTCCATCACCCACGCGCTGAGCCCACAGGCGGTCCTTACCCTGGCCGGCGCGGTCTACGGCCGCATCCCGCCGGCGTTCCTGGTCACGATCCCGGGGCGCCGGTTTGCGCTCGGGCGCGATTTCTCCCGAATGACGTGCCGTGCCATCCCGGTAGCGGTGGACGCCATCGAACGCCTGCTCAGGGGGGCCCCCCAGGCATCGCGCGAGGAACTACCGCCTATCGCCCGCCCGACCTAGCCCCAAATACGGTATCCATCCGATATGCCGGGCCCGTGCCCGGGTCTATGCTGGCAGTGGAGATGAGAGGCATGATTGAGGCTGCCGAGCGTTCATCCACATTCCCGGCGATCGCCTTGCTCCGGGACCCCGTCGCCCTCGCGGGATACGAGATTGACCCCGGGCTCGGGGCGTTCTCCGGGTACAGTCGCCGCCGGACCGAGGTCGTCCGAGAGTCACTGGGCAAGGCCCTACGAATCCCCGGCGCCGAAGTGTTTGCGGCCATCGCCGACCGCACAATCGTCGCGTACCTGCTGCTCGTCCCCGCCGGCCCCGACCAGCCGTGGGGCCGGATGAACGACCCCCGGGTGCTGGAATTGGGTATCGAAGTGGCCCGCAGCTACCGGGGACATGGGGTAGCGCAGGCGCTGTTCCGGCGGGCCTTCTCGCGGCCGGAGGTCGAATCGCGCATCTACGTCGCGACTGCCTACGTCTGGTGTTGGGATATCGAAGACACAGGGCTTGCTGCCAACATCTACGCCGATCGACTGCTGCGATTGTTCGAGCGATCCGGCTTCCGCCGCGAGTGGACCAACGAACCGAATGTTGCGATGGAGCCGGCCAACTTCCTCGCCGTCCGCGTCGGTTGCCTGGTGCCCGCCGACCTGATGCGACGGTTCCGCCAGGCCCAGCGGGGCGAACGGGCCGCCTAGGGTGCCGGCGATGCGTGTTCGCGACTGCATGACCTCCCCGGTGCAGGTGATCGCGCCCGATGCTCCCGCCTGGGAGGCGCTGGGACTCATGCGCCGCCACCGCATCCGCCGCCTGCCGGTCGTCGAGGCAGGCGCCCTGGTAGGAATCGTCACCTGGACCGACGTGGTCCGCGTGCAGCCTCCGGCGGTCGGCGGTCTCTGGCAGATCCCGAACCTGTCGGCCGGCCTGGAGGTGCGGCACCTGATGACGGCCGCGCCGCTCGTTTTGGCCCCTGAAACGACCATCGCGCAGGCGGCGGCGATGATGCGCCAGCACAAGATTGGCGGGCTGCCCGTCGTCGAGGGCGACCGCCTCATCGGGATCGTCACCGAAAGCGATATCTTCGAGGCGTTTGCCGAGATGCTCCGGACGGGCCCCGGCGAAGTGCGGCTTCACGTCGCGGTCGGAAGTATCACGGTCGAACTGCCGCGGATCGTCGGCAGTTTGGCGCGGGCCGGGGTTCCAATCGTCTCCTTGCAGACGCTCAAGGTGAGGGGGGTCGAGGGGATCGACCTGGTGGTGCACGAGCGCGACTCGCAGCGAGCAACTGATGCGGTGGCCCGCCTGGCGCTGCAGGTGGACATCTCGCGCGTCGCGGCATCAGTGGAGGGGTGAGGGACGCCATGCGCATTCTTGTCGCCGTTGATCTCTCGCCGGTCTCGGAACCGCTGGTGCGGTTCGCGGCCGAGCTGGCCTCACGCGTGAGCGGCGATCTGGTTCTGGTCCACGCCTACAGCCCCGGCGACGCCGCCACGGCGCTGGAGGAAGCCGGCCTCTACCTGGACCGGTACATCGAGCACCTGCGCGGCGAGGTGAATTACCTGCTGATGAAGACCGGCGTCCGGGGGAACTCTCGGATCGACATCATCGAGGGGAATCCCCTCGACGCGATTCTGACCGTGGCGTCGCGCGACAGCGCGGATTTGATCGTGATGGGCACGCACGGGCGTTCGGGCCTCCCGCGATTGCTCGTCGGCAGTGTGGCCGAGGGCGTGCTGCGCAAGGCCCCCTGCCCGGTGATCGTGATTCCCTACCATATTCTATTCGGCGAGGCGCGCGAAGCCGTGGCCAGGAGCACGGCGTAGACAAGGGGGGAGTCAGATGACGAACATGACCATGCCGTCCGCGACAGCACCCACGGCGCGCGGGCGGCCACTCCGGCTGGTGGCTCGCGACATCATGACCTCGCCGGTGATTACCGCGCGGCCCGATACCACGGTCAGAGACCTGGCGGCGGTGATGACCACGCACCACATCAGCGGGATCCCGATCGTAACCGAAGAGCTCGAACTCGTCGGCATCGTCACCGAGGGCGACCTGCTCTACAAGGAGGTGGTGCCGAAGCCCCACGATCTGCCGTCGATCGTGCGGCGCCTGCCGATCCGCGCGGTGGTCGCGGCGGAGGAGCATGCGCGGAAAGCCGAAGGCGTGCGCGCCTACGAACTGATGACGACGCCGGTGATGACGGTCACCGAGACCGCGACCGTCCACGAGATTGCCGGGGTCATGGTGAAGCACGGGATTAATCGCGTCCCGGTGATGCGCGCGGGGCGCCTGGTCGGTATTGTGAGTCGCGCCGACGTCCTCAAGGCCTTCCTCCGGTCCGACGCGGAACTTACTGAGGTGATCCGAGAGAGCCTGATCCACGACCTTTGGATCGACATGTCGCGGGTGACGGTCGAGGTCCGCGAGGGCATCGTGTACCTCGACGGCGTGGTCGAGCGCAAGTCAGAGATGGACCTGGGGGAGAAGTGGGCGGCTATGGCCGACGGCGTGGTGGAGGTGCGCAACCGCCTGACCTATCAACTAGACGACGCGAGGGTTGCTCCGGAGTTCCCAGGGAGGTAAGGGTCTATGCCCATCGACGCCTCCGGTCTGATCGTGCGCTGGGACGGCGACGAGCCGGTCGCTGCCGCCGCGGCACTGCGCGTGATTATCGATGCGGAGCGGTGCAAGGGATGCGGGCTGTGCGTGGCGGTGTGCCCGCCCGCGGTGCTGCTGCTGGGTCCGCTCAACACGCGCGGCTACACGGCGGCGGTCCTGCAGGACAACGAGAAGTGCACCTCGTGCACGGCCTGCGGGTTGATCTGCCCGGAGGCCGCCATCGTGGTCCTGCGGCCCTCGCGCCCGCGGGTGCGGCAGGGGGCCTGACCGTGGCCCGCGTCCTGATGAAGGGGAACGAGGCGATCGCCGAAGCGGCCATCCGCGCCGGGTGCCGGGCCTATTTCGGCTATCCCATCACGCCCCAGAGCGAACTCCCGGAATACATGGCGCGTCATCTGTCCAGGACCGGCGGCGTCTTCCTGCAGGCCGAGAGCGAGGTCGCCGCCATCAACATGGTATACGGCGCTGCGGGCGCCGGCATCCGGGTCATGACCTCGACCAGCAGCCCGGGCTTCAGCCTCATGACCGAGGGCCTGTCCTACATCATTGGGTCGCGGCTGCCCTGCGTCGTCGTCAACGTGATGCGGGGCGGCCCAGGGCTGGGCAACATCGCGCCGTCGCAGGCGGACTACGGCCAGATGACGCGCGGCCTGGGGCACGGCGACACGCGCGGCATCGTGCTGGCGCCTTCCACCGTCCAGGAGGCGATCGAACTCGTCGGGCTGGCCTTTCCGCTGGCCGAGCGCTACCGCCTGCCGGCGCTGATCGCGGCCGATGGTATCCTGGGCCAGATGATGGAGCCGGTCGTGCTGCCAGATCCTGTGTCCTCGCCTCCGCCGCCGGAGTGGGCCACGACCGGGGCCCGCGGCGCCGAGCGCCATATTGTCAACTCGATCTACCTTGAGCCGGAGAACCTCGAGCGCTCAGTGCTGCGCCTGCTCGACACCTACCGCGAGATCAACACGCATGAGCAACGCTGGGAGGCCTACCGGGCCGACGACGCGGAGATTCTCGTCGTCGCCTTTGGGATCGCGGCCCGCATCGTCCGGTCGGCCGTGGATCGCGTCCGTGCGGAGGGCATCGCCGCGGGCCTGATCCGGCCGATCACGCTGTGGCCGTTCCCGGTCGCCGCCTTCGACCGGTCGCCCCGGCGGTGGCTGGTTGTGGAGTTGAACATCGGGATGATGATCGACGACGTGCGTCTCGCGACGGCGGGCCGCACGCCGGTGGAAGGCTACACCCGCCTCGGCGGGATGGTGCCGTCGCCGGTCGAGATCGCCCAGGTTTTGAGAACGATCGCCGTGGGGGAGGCGGCACTGGTATGATTCAGGTCGTCAGCCGGCCGCGGGCGCTGCTCGACGTGCCGACGCACTACTGCCCAGGGTGCACGCACGGGATTATTCAACGGTTGGTCGCTGAGGCGATCGACAAGTTCGGCATCCGGGAGCGGACGGTCGGCGTCGCGTCGGTCGGCTGCTCGGTGTTCGCCTACAACTACTTCGATGTCGACTTCCAGCAGGCGGCGCACGGGCGCGCGCCGGCCGTGGCGACGGGGATCAAACGGGCGCTGCCGGACCGGATCGTGTTCACCTATCAGGGAGACGGTGACCTGGCCTCGATCGGCGCGGCCGAGATCCTCCACGCTGCGGCCCGCGGCGAGCGGATCACGGTGATCTTCGTCAACAACGGCCTCTATGGGATGACGGGTGGGCAGATGGCACCGACGACCCTGCCGGGTATGAAGACGACGACGACGCCACTTGGACGCGACGTACGGCTGCACGGGAACCCGCTGCGGATGACCGACCTGCTGGCCGGCATTGACGGCGTGGCCTACGCGGCCCGCGAGGCCGTCACCAGCGTGGCTCACATCAATAAGGCCCGGCGTGCCGTCGAAGCGGCGTTTGCGGCGCAGATCGAGGATCGTGGCCTGGGTATCGTGGAACTGCTCTCGACCTGCCCGGTGAACTGGGGGCTCGGCGCCGTCGAGGCTGTCGAGTGGTGTGAGCAGCACATGATCCCGGCGTATCCGCTTGGGGTATTGAAGGACACGTCGGTGAAGGCGGCGCACCCCGCAGCGCCGCGCGTGAAAGAGGAGCGCCCGAAGGATGAAGCCGCGAAGAAGGAGCCCCTCCATGCCAACGCATGAGATCGTAATCGCGGGGTTCGGCGGGCAGGGCTGCCTCTTTTTCGGGGACGTCTTGGCGCACGCCGCGCTGCACGACGGCCTCCAGGTGACCTGGCTCCCGTCCTATGGTCCCGAGCAGCGGGGCGGTACCGCGAACTGCACGGTCGTGATCAGCGACGAACCCATCGCCTCGCCCGTGGTCGCCGATCCGACGATCCTGGTGGCGATGAACCGGCCGTCGCTCGACCGCTTCGAGCCCGAGGTGCGGCCGGGTGGTCTGATCGTCGCCGACGGCACGATGGTGGAGCGCGTGCCCACGCGGAGCGACGTGCAGGCGCTGTCCGTCCCCGCAACCGCTATCGCCAGCGAACTCGGGTCCACACGCGCCGCCAACGTGGTGCTGCTCGGGGCCCTGCTAGCCCTCAGGCCGATCCTGTCGCCCGAGAGCGTGCGCACGGCGCTGGCGGAGAAAGCGAGGGACCCCGCGGTCAGGGCCCGCAACGAAGCCGCGCTCGACCGGGGCGCCCGCGAAGCGCTCCAAGCGTCATGAGTCCGCAACAGGCCAAGGTGAGTCCTGCATTCCAGACGTTCCTGAGCGAAGCTCCCAGGCACGCCGACTCGTGGATGGCCGCGGTCCAGGGGCTCGACGCCGCCAGCGCCCTGGACCAGAAGACGGAACACCTCGCCTACCTGGCGGTTCTGGCCGCGCTTCGCCTCGAGAGCGGCATCCCGTTCCACGTGCAGCTGGCCAAACAGGCGGGCGCGTCACGCGACGAGGTGATCAGCGCCATCCTGGTTGGCCTGCCGGCTGCCGGGAACGGCGTGACTCAGGTCCTGCCGGCGGCGATCGCCGCCTATGATACGGCGTAGCACGGAGGTTCTGCTGCCCCGGCACGATCTGCGTCGTCGTTCGGTTCCTCCGCGTCAAGCCAATCGGATCTCCCCGAATCGGGCGGTGAACTGATGTGCGCGTGCCCGCGCCGGCCGCTATCGTGATACCTGGGGGGACGATGGACCCCCGGAGGATCGTTATGGAGAAGGGAGCCGCCAACCGGAATGGCTCCGTGGTCGGTACGCGCGTCAAGCCGATCCGGATTCTGATTGCCGAGGATCACGCGATCGTGCGCGAGGGGATCCGCCGCCTGCTCGCTGCCGAGTTCGACCTGGACGTAGTCGGCGAAGCGGCCGATGGCGCGGCCGCAGTGGAACTGACCCAGAGCCTGCACCCGGATGTGGTGTGCATGGATATCAGCATGCCGCGGATGAACGGCGTCGAGGCGACCCAGCGGATCAAGAGCCTCATGCCGGATGTGGCCGTGGTCGTCCTGACCATGCACGAAGATGAGGCGTATGCCTACGAGTTGCTGAAGGCCGGCGCCTCCGGGTACGTGTTGAAGCGCGCCAGCGCCCGCGACTTGGTGGACGCGGTCCGCGCCGTGGCCGGCGGCCACACGTTCCTGCACCCGCTGATCGCGCAGCGGCTGGTGTCCGAGTACGACGCCGGGTCGGGGCGGGACGACGAGCGCCGGCGGTTCGATGGGTTGACCGAGCGCGAGCGCCAGGTGGTCCGGCTCATCGCCGATGGTCTGACCAACCGGCACATCGCCGAGCGGCTCCATATCAGCGTGAAGACCGTCGAAACGCACAGGACGCACATTATGGAGAAGCTCGACCTCCACGATCGCGCGCACCTCGTGCGTTACGCCGTGCGAAAGGGGTTGATTGACGTATGAACCGGTCCTTGCATCCCGGGCGCACCTCGCCGGCCTCGATGCCGGTCGAGGCCATGGCCAGGAGGATCGAGCACGGGGTCCTGGCACCGGAATCCGGGGAGGGTGAGGTCGTCTCCACCTGCAACCTGGCCCGGGCCATCGGCATCCGGGCGGTGGTGGTCAAGCCGGCCCACGTCTCACTCGCCCGCCGTCTTCTTATCGGCACCGACGTGCGCGCGGTGTGCGTTGTGGGATTCCCCCACGGCGGCTCGCTCCCGGGGGTCAAGGGCGCCGAGGCCGAGGCCGCTGTGCGCGACGGAGCCGATGAGCTCGACATGGTGATCAACATAGGGGCGCTACGCGAGGGGCGAACCGATCTGGTGCGGGATGAACTACGCCGTGTCGTGGCGGCCGCCGCCGGCCGCCCGGTCAAGGTGATCCTCGAGACCGCGCTGCTGACCGACGGGCTCAAGATTCAGGCCTGCCGGCTGGCTCAGGAAGCCGGTGCGGCCTACGTGAAGACGTCCACCGGCTTCAGCAAGGGTGGGGCGACAACCGCCGACGTGGCCTTGATGCGCCGTACGGTAGGAGCACATATGGGTGTGAAGGCCTCCGGCGGCATCCGGTCATGGGCCGATGCGGCCGCGATGATCGACGCGGGCGCCGATTTGATCGGCACGAGCCACACCGAAGCGATCTTGGCTGAGGCCCGGCGCGCTGCCTGATCTCCGTCCCGGACTGTCACGGCGCAGGTTCGGGTCCGCACGCCGATGAGCGACTCTGCCATCGCTTCGCCCGCGCCCACCCCTTCCCGGCGGATCCGCCTGGGCCGTCATCATCTGGCGATCCTCAGCGGGGCCACATTGGTCACGCTGCTGCTGGCGGCCGGCCTCGACCGTTCGGGGTGGCCGGCGACCGCGCACCTCCTGTACGTCCTCGCCTATCTCTTTGGAGGGTACGCGGCCTCACGCTCCGCGTGGCGCGCGCTGCGTGCCGGACGCATCGACATCAATCTGTTGATGCTCTTGTCGGCGGCGGGCGCCGCCGTCCTCGATGCGTGGGACGAAGGGGCGGTGCTATTGTTCCTGTTCTCGCTCAGCAACACGCTCGAGTTCTACGCCATGGCCCGGACGCGGCACGCGATCGAGTCGTTGATGCAACTGCGCCCCGACCGGGCGCTGGTCCGCCGACCGGACGGCGAGGTCGTCGTCGGAGTCGACCGGGTAGCGGTGGGCGAGATCATTGTCGTGCGGCCGGGTGAGCGCATCCCGCTTGACGGCCGGGTCACCGCCGGGATTTCAGATGTGGATCAGGCGCCGATCACCGGCGAGTCGGTCCCCGTGTCGAAGGGACCCGGCGAAGGCGTCTTTGCGGGCACAATCAACGGCCCAGGCCTCTTGGAAATCGAGGTGACGAAGCTCGCCGGCGAGAGCACGCTTGCGCGCATCATCAAGCTCGTGGCCGAGGCCCAGGGCCAGCGTGCGCCCACGCAGCGCCTCATTGATCGCGTCGGCCAGCCGTACGCGATCGGGATCATCGCGGCCAGCGCCGCGGTCGCGATCGGGCTGCCGATGCTCGCGGGATGGCCGTGGGCCAGGGCGTTCTATCGTGCGATGACGCTCCTGGTGGTAGCCTCACCCTGCGCGCTGGTGATCTCAACCCCGGCATCGCTGCTCTCGGGCATCGCCAACGCGGCGCGGGCCGGCGTCCTATTCAAGGGTGGGGCCGCGCTGGAAGCGCTCGCTGCAGTGCGGACCATCGTTTTTGATAAGACCGGGACACTCACGCGCGGCGTGCTGGCAGTCACCGATGTCGTGCCGCTGGACGGCCGCAGCGCGGCGGAGGTGCTCTCGGTCGCCGCGGCCGGGGAGCAGCGGTCCGAACACCATTTGGCCGCCGCGATTGTGGCCGCGGCGCGCGCGCAGGGCGCGGCGATGCCTGTGCCCGACACATTCCGCGGTGTCCCCGGGCAGGGCGTAGTGGCCACGATCAACGGGACCGAAGTTGTCGTCGGCAGCGCCCACCTGGTGGGCAAAGTCTGCGGCGGCCTGCCCGACGGGGCCGCGGAGGCGATGACCCGTCTGGAGACCGGCGGCAAGACCGCGGTCCTGGTGGCCACCGGTGGCCGCGTGATAGGGATCATCGGGTTTGCCGACATCATCCGAAGTGAGGCGCCGGTCGCGATCGCCGCGCTGCGTCGTCTGGGCGTCGGGCACATCGGCATCATCACCGGCGACAACGCCCGCGTGGCGGACGCCGTGGGATCGGCGCTCGGTATCTCGCACGTCGAGGCGCGGCTGCTGCCCGAAGAGAAGGTGGACGCGATCCGCCGGCTGCGCAGCGCCGGCCAGGAGGTCGCCATGGTCGGCGACGGCGTGAACGACGCCCCGGCCCTGGCCGCCTCGACCGTTGGCGTCGCGATGGGCCGCACTGGGACCGATGCCGCGCTGGAGACCGCCGACGTCGTCCTGATGCACGATGACCTGCGGCGGTTGGTCTACGCGATCGCGCTGGCCCGACGGGCGCGGACCGTCGTCATGCAGAACCTGACCTTCGCCTCACTTGTGATCGTCGCCCTGGTCAGCGCGGCCCTCTTTGGCGGGCTGCGGCTGGCGTTCGGCGTGCTGGGGCACGAGACGAGCACCGTCATCGTCGTGCTCAACGGCCTGCGTCTGCTGCGATTTCGCCCGCGCATCGCCGGCCAGCCGGCGACGACGGCACGGGGCCGCGGCGCGGAGGAGAACGCCGCGCGAGCCCTGAACTAAGCGCGCATGGATGATCGCACCGGTGAATCCCGTGAACCGGCCGGCGACCTGATCCGCCGGCTGATCGCCGATCTGGCTGCACTGATCGCGCTTTACGGTCGGGCCATGCAGGAGCATGTGCGCGGCATGGGGCGCGCCGTCGCCCGGGCGGCATTGATGATCGGCGCGGCCTTGATCCTTGGAGTGTTCGCGCTGGGGGTGGCGGTCACCACCCTGATCCTGGTGGTGGCGATGTGGCTTCCCGCCTGGCTGGCAGCCCTGGTGGTGTTGGGCGTCATGCTCGCGATCATAGGCGTCCTGGTGTTGATCGGTGTGAGGCGCGTCCGCCAGCGGCGGGCCGCCTGGGCCGTTCGCGTCGCGGAGGAGATGCGGTGGCTGCGGAGCCTCTTTCCGAAAGAGAGCTAGCAGCGCTCCACGATCGGATCAGCCGAGACACTGTCGAGCTGCGCCGTCGCATGCGCAGGTGGACCCGCGACGGACGCGGGAACCGTGACGACGTGTTCAAAACCGCGGTCGACACGTTCCGCATGATCCGCGCGCTGCGCGGAGTCGCCGCCGGCGCCGGACTGGTCATCTTGTTGATGGCGGGTATGGCCGCGGCGCGGTACGCGCGCCGCCCCGGGCGATAGTCGCCGCGCAGTGTTGGGCCTATAATGGGAGGGGAGGTAGCCGATCATGTCGACAATAGGTCCGACGGAGTTGATCATCATCCTGGTCATCCTGTTGTTGCTTTTCGGCGCTAACCGCCTGGCGGGATTGGGTGGGGCGGCCGGGAAGACGATCAAAGAGTTCCGCAAGGCGATGAGCGACGTGGAGGATGAGGCCAAGGACACCAAACCTCCGAAGCCCAGCGCCTAGCCCGATGCACGACTGTTCGCAGACGATCGGCGACCACCGCGAGGAGCCGCGTCGGCGGCTCCTCATCGTGTAGCCGTGGCCCGCCGCGCGCCTCGTAATCCCTGGTGGGTTCTGCTGGTCATTGTGCTCTTCGGCGGGCTGCTCGGCAGCGTTATCGCCGAGGCCGTGGTGGGCTACCCGCTGTTGGGATTTCTGGCTCGAGAGGTGCGCGCAGGCCTCGATCCACCGCTCGTGCTCGACCTGCGCATCATCAGCTTCACCCTGGGCGGGATCATCCGGCTCAACCTGGCGATGGTGCTAGGAGTCATCATTGCGGGATGGATTTACCGCCTGTTGTAGCCCGTTGTTGTCCCCTGCGGAATCCACTGCTATACTGGATTTGATGTGGAGATTTCGGCTCCTGTAAGGGACGGGGTGCCGCCATTGGTTCTGGCCTCCGCCTCTCCCCGGCGCGCCGAACTCCTCCGCCAAATCGGGCTGACCTTCAAGGTCTGGTCCGGGGCGGAGGAAGAGGAAACACGGGGAGTGCTCCCGGCAGGTCCGACGCCGAGTGGTCCGGGGTGGACCCTCGAACAGGTGCGGGCACATGCGCGACAGGCCGCGCTGCGGAAAGCGCGGCCTGTCAGTCTGGCGCAGCCGGATGCGGTGGTCATTGCCGCCGACACGGTGGTGGTCGTGGACGGTGTGGTGCTCGGGAAACCGGGGACACGTGACGAAGCGGAGGCAATGCTTCGTCAACTCTCCGGCCGCGCGCACTACGTCACCACCGGCGTCGTTGTCGCCCACAGCCGCCGCGGCGTGACGCTCGAAGACGACGTCACGACCGTCGTCCAGTTTCGGACGCTCGGTCCGGAGGAGATCCACCGGTATGTGGCCTCCGGCGAGCCGATGGATAAGGCGGGGGCATACGGCATTCAGGGCCGTGCGGCACTCTTCGTGGAGAGGTTGGAGGGAGACTATTTCGCGGTTGTCGGTCTCCCGCTGGCGCGACTCGCGCGCATGCTCGACGCTGTCGGCGTGCCCACGATCTAGCGTCGCCAACCGCTCTAGTCCGGCCCGACGCCTCCTCCTGAGGCGTCCGCGGTCTCCCTCAGAGCGCCGGATTTGGAGTGGCGATGGCGGTGGCAGCCCGGCTGTCGGTCAGAGAGATTCCCTCTGAAGACCGTCCAAGGGAACGGTTGCTCTCCCACGGCGCGTCGGCGTTGTCGTCGACCGAGCTGCTGGCCGTTCTGCTACAGACAGGCACCTCGGCCGCCAGCGTGACCGATCTGGCCGGCCGGCTGCTGGCGGCCTTCGGGTCGCTTGAGGGGCTCAGCCAGGCCCGGCCGGATGAGTTGACCCGGCAGGCCGGGATCGGCCCGACGAAGGCCAGCGCCGTGCTGGCGGCGTTCGAGCTCGGTCGGCGGGTGCAGGCGGCGCCGGCGGCGAGGCGTCCCGCGATTCGTACACCCGGCGATGTTGCAGCGCTCGTGGGCCCGCAGATGCGCCACCTTGATCGCGAGCACTTTCGGGCGGTGCTCCTGAATACCCGGCACGAGGTCCTCGACGTCACCAGCGTCGCCGTCGGCGGCCTGGATTCCGCGCCGATTCATCCACGGGAGGTATTCAAAGAGGCGATCCGGCGGAGCGCGGCCGCCGTCATCCTGGTGCACAATCATCCATCGGGGACCCCTGAGCCCAGCGCCGACGACCTGCGTATCACGACCCGGTTGCAGCAGGCCGGCCGGGTGGTGGGGATCGAGGTGCTGGACCACGTCATCATCGGAGATGGGCAGTTTGTAAGCTTGCGAGAGCGCGGGGCGCTGGTGGGTTGAAAGGCGCGCCTGGGAGGCGTGGGATGATTTTCGATAGGCTGTTCGCACATCTGAGCAGAGACATGGGGGTGGATCTCGGCACCGCCAACACTCTGGTGTACGTGCGGCGTCAAGGCATCGTGCTGCGCGAGCCGTCCGTGGTTGCGAAGCGGGTCGGCGACGGTCACGTGCTGGCCGTCGGCGAAGAGGCGAAGCGGATGATCGGCCGCACGCCGGGCGATATCGTCGCCACGCGGCCGCTGCGTGACGGCGTCATCGCCGACTTCGACACGACAGCAGCGATGCTCGCCTACTTCCTTCATAGGGCCGCCAACGGACGGATGTGGATCCGGCCGCGCGTGGTGGTTGGCATCCCCTCCGGATGCACCGAGGTCGAGAAGCGCGCGGTCGTCGACGCGACGTTGCAGGCTGGCGCGCGCGATGCCTACCTGATTGAAGAGCCGATGGCTGCGGCCATCGGCGCCGGGCTGCCGGTGTCCGATCCGATCGGCAGCATGGTCGTGGATATCGGCGGCGGTACCACCGAGGTCGCGGTGATCGCGCTCGGCGGCATCGTCGCGAGCCGGTCGATCCGCGTGGCTGGCGACGAACTCGACGAGGCGATCATTCAATACGTGCGCCGCGCCTACAATCTCTTGATCGGCGAGCGCTCCTCCGAGGAGATCAAGATCGCGATCGGGTCGGCGTACCCCGGCCGTGAGGAGAGCGCCGTGGACGTCCGCGGCCGCGATCTGGTCTCGGGTCTGCCGCGCACGGTACGGATGACCAGTTCGGAGATCCGCGAAGCGATGGCCGAGCCGGTGCAGCAGATCGTTGAAGCGGTCAAGCAGACGCTCGAGCGCACCCCGCCCGAGCTCGCAGCCGACATCGTGGATCGGGGTATCATCCTGGTCGGGGGCGGCGCGCTGCTACGCGGCATGGACCGCCTGCTGGCCGAGGAGACCGGGATGCCGGTCTCGGTGACCGATGATCCGCTCGCCGCGGTGGTCATGGGCACCGGGCGGACGCTCGAAGAACTGGAGACTTTGAAGAAGGTGCTGATTGCCTCGAAGCGCGCGTAAGGCTTGAAAGTATGAAGCGCCGGATCGCGCTCATCACCCTCCTGGCGGTCGCAGCCCTGGCGCTGCTGACCTCGCAGGTGCGCCTGTCCGAGCGCCGGGCCGTCGGACGGGTGGGGTCGTGGATCCTGGCCGGGCTCGGGCCGGCGGAGGAGGCGCTGTCGCGCGCTGGCGACGCGGTCGCGCGCGTCTGGCGGCAGTACACCGAGATCGGCCGGCTGCGCGCTGAGAACCAGCGCCTGGGCGAAGAGGTCGAGCGCCTCAAAGAAGAGGTGACCCGCCTGAGGGAGCAGGCGCAGGCGACGCAGCGATTGGAGCGGCTGCTGGCGTTTCGCGAGCAACTGCCGGGCCGCGCGATCGGCGCGCGGGTCATCGGACGCGACAGCACCAAATGGTTCTCCGTCATCACGGTAGATCGCGGATCGCAGGACGGCGTGCATCGGAACGCGCCGGTTGTGGCCGCGGAGGGACTGGTGGGGCGCGTGCTGACCGTCACGCCGACGACGGCGCAGGTGTTGCTCGTCAGCGACGCGCGCAGCGCCGTGGGGGTTGTGCTGCAGCAGTCCCGCGAAGCCGGGGTCGTCGAAGGTCAGGAGCAGACGCTGCTGCGCCTAAAGTACATCTCGCGGGACCGCGAGATCACCCCCGGGGAACTGCTGGTGACCTCGGGATTGTCCGGGGTGTTCCCGCGCGGGCTTCCGGTGGGCGCCGTCGAGACCGTCGTGCGCGAGCAGGGCGCGCTCTACCAGGAAGCCACCGTGCGCCCGGTTGTGAACCTCGATCATCTGGAGGACGTGTTGATCCTGATTGAGGGTCGACCAGACCGCTGACGCCGATGATGCTGCGGGCCGCGCTCTTCGCAGCCTTGATGGCCGCCGCGGTCGTCGTGAACGGCGCCTGGTTGTCGCGGCTGCCGGTGCCGGCGGCGCCCGATCTTGTGCTCCTGGTTGTGCTCGCCGCCGCCACGCGACGGGGCGTCGTAACCGGCGCGCTGATGGGGACCGCGGCCGGATATCTGCGCGATCTCGTGGGCGGCAGCCCGCTCGGTCTGTTCACCCTCTCGTATCTGGCTGTGGGCGCGGCCGCTGGAGCGGCCATGACAATGATCGATCTTCGACAGCGCCGCATGCCCGCGGTCGCCGCCGCCCTCGGCACCGCACTGCTGTACGCGATCTCTGGACTCGTCGTGACCCTCACCGGGCTGGCGAATCTCCATTGGACGGTGGTCGCCGTTGATGCCGGCGGATCCGCCGTGCTCAACGCCGTGCTGGCGCGGCCGGTCGATACGCTGGTCGGGTGGGCCGACCGGCTCCCTGCGCGCCGCTACGCCGCAAGGGTCATCGGGTTTCGGGTGCTGCGATGACAGGATCCGCCTGGCATCCTCGCATCCTCCGGTTGGGCGTCGTCATCGTATTGCTGTTTCTCGCCCTCGAGGGCCGCCTCTGGTCCATGCAGGCTATTCAGGGGCGTTACTATCTCGATCTCTCCGAGCAGAACCGCGTGCGCGACCTGATCGTCCCCGCGCCGCGGGGAGCCATCTTTGACAGGCGCGGGCAGCCGCTGGTCACGAACCGGGCCTCGTTCACGGTGAGCGTCCTGCCGATGGAGGTGCCCGACCCAGACCGGCTCGCCGAAGTCCTCGCCCCGCTGTTGGGGATCGAGCGGCAGGAAATTCTCGACAAGCTTGAGGCGGGCCGGCGCCGGCCCTTCGAATCGGTTCCGCTGCGCCGCGACGTCAGCAAGACCATTGTGGTGACGGTCGAAGAACATCGGATCGACCTTCCCGGCGTGATCATCCAGGCCGAGCCGGTCCGGCAATATCTGCTCGGCCCGTTCGCGCCACACGTCCTGGGATATCTGGGCGAGGTCACCGAGGAGGAACTGCGCACGAAGAACGGCTACCGCCCCGGCGACCTGATCGGCAAGGCCGGGGTCGAGCGCGTCTACGACGACGTCCTTCGGGGCGATCCCGGCCGGCTGCAGGTGGAGGTGGACGCGGCCGGTCGACCCATGCGCGTGCTAGGCCGGCAGCAGGCGCGGCCCGGCCGGTCGATGGTCCTCAACGTGGACTCGTCGCTGCAACAGGTGGCCGAGGCGGCCCTGCGCGGCCGCAGCGGCGCCATCGTGGCCATGGATCCGCGCTCCGGCGAGGTCCTGGTGCTGGCCAGCGCGCCCGGTTTCGATCCCAGCCTGTTCTCAGGCGGCATCAGCCAGGCGAACTGGCGACGCTTGACGACTGACACGAATCTGCCGCTGCTTAGCCGCGCGGCCGAGGGGACCTACGAGCCCGGATCGGTCTTCAAGATCATCACCGGCCTGTCGGCGTTGAGCGAGGGCGTCGTCTCACGCAACAGCACTTTTGAGTGCACGGGACAACTGCAGCTTGGCCAGTGGATCTTCCACGACCTGGCCGCCTACGGGACCGTCAACTTCATCAGGGGCGTCCAGGTCTCGTGCAACGTCATGTTCTGGCGGCTCGGTATGGCGGTGGGCGAGCCTCGCCTCGCCCGCTATGCGAAAGCGCTGGGCCTGGGTGAGCCGACCGGAATTGACCTGCCCGCGGAGGCCGCGGGTTTGATCCCGTCGGCCGAGTGGAAGCAGCGGGTGTGGAAGACACCGTGGTATCCCGGCGATACTCTGAACATGTCCATCGGACAGGGGTTTGTCCTGACTTCGCCGCTGCAGATCGCGCGCATGGTCAGCGCGGTGGCTATGGACGGAAAGCTGGTGCAGCCGCGGCTGGCGCGCCGGATCCTAGCCCCCGATGGGACGGAAGTCTCGTCGTTTGCATCAAGGGAAACAACCGTGCCCGTCACACTGCCGCCCGAGGCCCTGCGCACGCTGCGCGAGGGGATGCGCGCGGTGGTGAACGGCGGGACCGGCGCAGCGGCCGCCGTGCAGGGACTGGACATGGCCGGGAAGACCGGCAGCGCGGAAAATCCGCGCGGCATCCCCCACGCGTGGTTTGCGGGATACGCGCCCGCCGATTCGCCGGCGCTCGTCGTCGTCGTGTTTGTGGAGCACGGACGTCGGGGCGGTGAGATCGCCGCCCCCATTGCCCGCGCGATTTTCGAGGCGGCGCGTCCGTGGCTGGCGCAGTCGCCCGCCGGGCAGGTGCGGCCGTGAGCACGCGCTGGTGGCATGAGGTGGACTGGATCCTCATCGGTGTGACCGCACTGCTGGTCGCGTACGGTATCGTGGCGCTCGTCTCCTCGACCCATGCGACATCCGATGCCCCGGCCCTCCTGCGGGCCCGCGCGATCCATCTTGCCATCGGGGTGCTGGCCCTGGTGGCGGCGGCGATGATCGACTATCGTCGGCTGGCCGGCGCGGCGAAAGTGATCTATGTTGGGACCCTGCTCATGCTCGTTGGCGTCCTGGTCCTCGGCGAGTCGCGGCTGGGCGCGCAGCGGTGGATCGCGATGGGGCCGTTCGGCGGCTTCCAGCCCTCGGAGGCGGCCAAGCTCGCGCTCGTCATCACGCTGGCCCGCCACCTGGATGCGGTGAAGGCGCTGCCCCGCATGCGGTCGCTCTTTCCCTTTGCCGCGCATATGGCCCTGCCGATGTTCCTGATCATCAGGCAGCCCGACCTGGGGACGGCCCTGGTGCTGCTCGCGATTCTGGCGGCGATGCTCTACGTCGCGGGCGCCCGGCCGGGCGATCTGGCCGGCATCGCGGCCGCCGCGGCGGTCACCTTGCCGTTCCTCTGGCGGATTCTCCACGACTACCAGCGCCGGCGCCTGCTGGCGTTCCTTGATCCGGGCGCCGATCCGCTCGGTTCGGGCTATGCGCTCATCCAGTCGAAGATCGCGATCGGGTCGGGGCAGTTGTTCGGCAAGGGCCTGTTCTCGGGCACTCAAAACCTGCTGCGGTTCATCCCCGAGCACCACACCGATTTCATCTTCACGGTGGTTGGCGAAGAACTCGGCCTGATCGGGGCGACCGTGCTCCTCGTGTTGTACCTGATCTGGCTGTGGCGCGCCCTGAACATCGCCGCCGGCGCGCGTGACCGACTAGGCGCGATCATGGCCACCGGTATCGCCGCCATGATCATGTTCCACGTGGTGGTGAACGTGGGGATGACGTTGGGCCTGATGCCCGTGACCGGGATCCCCCTGCCGTTTATGAGCTATGGAGGATCATCGTTGTTGACGACTCTGGCCGGTACCGGCCTGTTGCTTAGCATCCGGCTGCGCCGGCGCCCGGGGCACTGATCCTGGGCCATCGAGGAGCGAAGGGGATGTCGAAGGAGATCTTCGCGAGTATCGAGGCGGCCGAGACGCGCGTGGCCGTCATGGAAGATGGAACTCTGGTCAACCTGTTCGTCGAGCGCTCGGAGCCCGTCGCCGGCAACGTCTACAAGGCGCGTGTGAACAATGTCCTGCCCGGCATGGAGGCCGCGTTCGTCGACATCGGTCTGGAGCGCAACGCGTTCCTCCACGTCGCGGATATTCGCTCGACGCGGCTCGACGGCGAAGAGGTCGAGGAGTCGTTCGGCCACGGCGCGATCGCCGAGCGCCTGCGCGCCGGCCAGGAGATCCTGGTCCAGGTCACCAAGGAGCCGATGGGCTCGAAGGGCGCGCGGGTGACAACCTACGTAGCGCTGCCCGCGCACTACCTGGTCCTGATGCCCACGGTCAACTACGTCGGTGTGAGCCGGCGCATCACCAACGACGGTGAGCGCAGGCGGCTCCGGCAGATCGCCGACCGGATCCGGCCCGACGGCATGGGCGTGATCGTCCGGACCGCGGCGGAGGGGGCCGACGAGAAGGTGTTGACCGACGACGTCGCGTTCCTCCAGCAGATGTGGACACGGGTGCTGGAACGGGCGCGGGCCAACAAGGCGCCGGCGCCGGTCTACCAGGACCTGAGACTCATTCGCCGGATCGTGCGCGATCTCTTCACCGAAGAGGTCGACCGGTTCATCGTCGACTCCGCCGAGGAGTACGGCAGGGTGGGCGACCTGCTAAATTCGTTCGCGCCACAGCTCCGCAACCGGTTGGTGCTGCACCTCGATCCTGAGGCCGTCTTCGAGAAGCACGGGATCGAGCGCGAGATCGACCGGGCCCTGCGTCGCCGCGTCTGGTTGAAGTCCGGCGGCTACATTGTCATTGACCGCACCGAAGCCCTGACGGTCATCGACGTGAACACGGGCAAGTACGTCGGCAAGACCGACCTTGCCAGCACCATCTTGAAGAACAACCTGGAGGCGGTGGGCGAGATCGTCCGGCAAATTACGCTGCGCGACATTGGCGGGATTATTCTGGTGGACTTCATTGACATGGAGAAGGAAGATCACCGCAAGCGGGTCCTCGACGCGCTCGACGAGGCGGTGCAGCGTGACCGCTCGAAGCTGCACGTGATCGATCTGACCAGCCTGGGACTCGTGGAGATCACGCGCAAGCGTGTGTACCAGGATCTCGAAGAGATCATGCGGATCCCGTGCCCATACTGCGAGGGGCGGGGGCGGGTGCTGTCACCGGAGACGATGGCCATGCGCACACGCCGCGAGGTGCGCCGGCTCTCACTCGAGTCCAGGTCACCGGCGATCCTGGTGGAGGTGCATCCTCAGGTGGCCGCGGCACTCTTCCGCGATGGGGCCGGTTGGGTCCGCGCGTTGGAAGAGACGAGCGGCAAGCAACTCCGGGTCGGCGCCCGTGAAGGGCTGCACATGGAGCGGTTTAACGTCGCCGAAGCCGACACGATGAAGGAACTGGAAGGCATGCCAGCGGCCGGCGGCAAGCGCGTGCAGTTCTGGACGGATCGCGAGCCCGGTGAGGTGCTCTCGCTCGCCGACCCCGATCCCGCCTACGAGATGGCGTTGGCTGCGGCGGAATCGCAGGCGCAGCGGGAGGGCATCATACAGTGGGTCCGCCGCTTGTTCCGGGGAGGGGATGGGGGAAGCGTAAATTGACGCTTCCCCTCACCGCATGATAGAATCCGTCCGGTCTGTACGGAGGTGACATGTGTACGCCGTGATTGAAACGGGAGGCAGGCAGCTTACCGTTCGCGAGGGTGACCTGGTGCGCGTCGAAAAACTCGAGGCCGTGCCCGGTGAGACGGTGAGCTTTGATCGGGTACTGCTGGTCGGGAACGGTCAGACGCAGGTGGGCGCGCCCACCGTGCAGGGCGTGACGGTCGAGGCTCGCGTGGTCCGGCAGGCGCGCTCGCCCAAAGTGATCATCATGAAGTACAAGGCCAAGGCGCACTCGCGCCGGAAGACCGGTCACCGGCAGTCGTTCACCGAAGTCCGCATCGAGCGGATCATTGCGCCGGCGAACTAGGGGGGAGCGGAGATGGCATCCAAGAAAGGTGTCGGCAGCAGCCGCAACGGCCGTGACTCCAAGAGCAAGCGGCTGGGCGTCAAGCGCTTTGCGGGGCAGCAGGTCCCGGCGGGCAGCGTTTTGATCCGTCAGCGGGGAACGAAGGTCTTCGCCGGCCGCAACGTCGGCCGGGGACGCGACGACACGCTGTTCGCGCTCGTCGATGGGGTCGTGGCGTTCGAGCGCCGCGGGCGTGACCGCCGCCAGGTCAGCATCCATCCCGTCACGGCCTAGTCGCGTCGCCTGCACGCCTCAGGGCCCGGGTCCGTGGACCCGGGCCGTTCATTTCCCTGGACGGGCGGTTGCGGGATGATAGCATGCTGATCGATCACGCGAAGGTCTACGTCAAGGGTGGCGACGGCGGGAACGGCTGCATGAGCTTCCGCCGGGAGAAGTTCGTCCCGAAGGGCGGACCCGACGGAGGCGACGGCGGGGACGGAGGCAGCGTGATGTTCGTCGCCGATCCGGGGCTCTCGACCCTCATCGATTTCAAGTACCGGCAGCACCTCCGTGCGCGGCGGGGCGCCCACGGCGAGGGCGCCAAGCGCACGGGCCGCAGCGCCGTCGACCTGGTTGTGCCCGTGCCCGCCGGCACAATCGTGCGCGACGCCGTCACCGGAGCGCTCATCGCCGATCTGGCTGCACCGGGACAGCGCGCGGTGATCGCGAAGGGCGGACGAGGCGGCCGGGGGAACGCCCGATTCGCCACGGCGACCCACCGCACGCCGCGGCGCGCCGATCCCGGCGAGTCCGGTGAGGAGTTGTCGGTCGAAATCGAACTGCGTCTGCTTGCCGACGTCGGATTAGTCGGCCTGCCAAACGCAGGGAAGTCCACGCTGCTGCGTCGGGTCTCCAGCGCGCGGCCGAAAGTCGCCGACTATCCCTTCACGACGACCGAACCGATCCTGGGTGCGGTCGACCTCCCCGATGGCCGGGGATTCGTGATGGCTGATCTTCCCGGATTGATCGAAGGCGCGCATCAGGGCGCCGGCCTGGGCCACACGTTCCTGCGCCACATCGCCCGGACCCGGGTTCTGATCCACGTGATCGATCTGGCTGACCCGGACGATCCACTGCATCAGTTCGCGATCGTGCGCCGGGAACTGGAACTCCACGATCCTCGCCTGGTCGAACGGCCGGCGATCGTGGCGCTGAACAAGATTGATCTCCCCGATGCGCGCGAGCGGGCGGGGACCGCCGCGGCGGCATTCGAAGCGCGGGGCTATCGGACCGTCGCGGTCTCCGGCGCGACGGGCGAAGGCATCGAAGGGCTGCTACAGGCTGCAGCCGGCGCGCTTGGGGGCGCCCGAGCAGGGGAGGAGACCCCTGCGGCGGTCAAGAAGTGAGGCGGCGTGCCATCTGACGGTTGCAGCGCAGGAGGGTGTGAGGGGACGGCGTGATCAGGCTCGGCATCATGGGCGGGACCTTTGACCCGATCCACCACGGGCACCTGGTCACCGCCGAAGAGGCCCGGGCCCAGTTCGGCCTCGACCGCGTGCTCTTCGTCCCCAACCGTCACCCGCCGCACAAAGAACCCGCCGAAGTCACCGATCCCGAAGACCGCTACCTGATGACGTTTCTGGCCACGGTCTCGAATCCGCACTTCAGCGTCTCACGCGTTGAGATCGACCGGCCGGGCGCGTCGTTCACCATCAAGACGATCCGCGATCTGGCGGCGCTCCAGCCCGACGCCGAGTTGTTCTATATCACCGGCGCGGACGCAATTCT
>JBGPLF010000035.1:0-21924 GCA_041486265.1 bacterium | reverse complement strand
CCTCCCCCACGGCGCGCGCGCGGGCGTCGCTGAGATAGCCGTCGAAGCACTCAAGCACTACCGGGTTGACCGTTTCCGTCCGTCCAATCCGCTCATCCTGGCCGATCATGTAGGTGATGAGCGCGTCGGCCGCACGGGCGACGTTCAGGGTACTGGTGAGGAGAATGGGCGTCTCGATCGTGCCCAGTTCGGCGACCTGCATCAGGCCCGTCGACTTGCCGTAGCCGTTCAGGACCGCAGAGGCCGCGGTCACCTTCTGGCGGTACAGGTTGCCGCCGTGGGGCAGGATTGCCGTGACCCCGGTGCGCAGATCCCCGTGGCGGAGCGAGACATGGCCCACCCGCACGCCGGGCACATCGGCGATGGCGTTCTGGGGGCCGGGCGGTACAATACCCAGGGATAGGAAATCACGGATTCGCGGCATCAGGGTTCTGCCCGAAAGGGATCGCTCACATGGCCAGGGCAATTCTGAAACGTGTCTTGATCGGCCCCCCGCTCGCCACCTCGCAGCTCATACATGAGCGCGTCACGAAATTCAAGGGGCTGGCGGTTTTCTCCTCCGACGCACTCTCGTCGACGGCCTACGCCACCGAGGAAATTCTGATCGTGCTTGTCGCCGGCGGGGCGGCCGCGATGGCGCTGGCCCTGCCCGTGGCCATGGCCATTGCGACGGTCCTCGCCATCGTGGCCTTCTCGTACTACCAGACGATCCACGCATATCCGTCCGGCGGCGGCGCCTACATCGTCGCGCATGACAACCTGGGCCTGTGGCCCGGTCTGATCGCGGCAGCAGCCCTGTTGATCGACTACGTCCTGACCGTATCGGTCTCCGTCTCGTCGGGGATCGCGGCGGTCACGTCGGCGGTCCCGGCGCTGCAGTCCTCCCGAGTCGTGTTGGCTCTCCTCGCCATCGCGCTCGTCGCAACGCTCAACCTGCGAGGCGTGCGTGAGTCGGCGACGATCTTCGCCCTGCCCACGTACCTGTTTATCGCGAGCCTGGGCCTGACGGTGCTGGTCGGCCTGTGGCGGGCGGTCGGACACGCGCCGGTGCCGCTGCAGATTGAGGCCACAGGCACAGGCACGTTCGCGCCGCTGACGATCTTTCTCATCTTGAAGGCGTTCGCCTCCGGCTCGACCGCGATGACCGGGGTAGAGGCGATCAGCAACGGCATCCCGGCCTTCAAACCCCCGGAGTCGCGGAACGCCGGGGTGACGCTGATCTGGATGGCGGTGATCCTTGGGACGTTCTTCCTGGGCGTCACCTTCCTGGCGCGCGCGTTTGGGATCGTGCCCAATGAAAACGAGACCGTGATCTCGCAGATCGCCCGGCACATCTTCGGGACAGGGGCGATGTACTTCACGGTACAAGCGGCTACGGCACTCATCCTCATCCTGGCTGCCAATACCAGCTTCGCCGACTTCCCGCGGCTGTCGTCGATCCTGGCCCGCGATGGGTTCCTGCCCCGGCAGCTGTCGAACCTGGGTGACCGCCTCGTGTTTGCGAACGGGATCGTGGTCCTGGCGCTTATCTCCGGCCTGTTGGTCTTTATCTTTGGCGCGAGCACACACAACCTGATTCCGCTCTACGCGGTGGGTGTGTTCCTGTCGTTTACCCTCTCCCAGACCGGAATGGTGCGGAGGTGGTGGACACAGCGAGGGCCTGGGTGGACCCGGAATCTGGTAATCAACGGCATCGGCGCGATCGCCACCGGGATCGTGCTGATCGTCGTCGTCCAGGCAAAGTTCGCCCTCGGGGCATGGATCGTGGCGATCCTCATCCCTACTTACGTGGCGGTGATGTACAAAATCCACCAGCATTATGATGAAGTCAGGCGAGAACTCTCTCTCGAAGGCGTGCATCTCCCGCCGCCGATCCGCCACCACAAGGTCGTGGTACCGGTGTCCGGCATCCACCGCGGCGTGCTGCCCGCCCTTCGCTACGCGAAATCCCTCAGCGATGACGTCACCGCCGTGATGGTGGACATCAACCCCATACGGACCCAGGAGGTCCGGGAGAAGTGGGAGCGCTGGGGGATGGACATTCCGCTCCGAGTGCTGCCGTCGGAATACCGCTCCATGGTCGAACCGCTGATACGCTACCTGGAGGGTCTTGAATGGGAGCTCGGGTTCGACGAACCCCTCACCCTGGTACTTCCCGAGTTTGTCCCGGCCAAGATGTGGCATTTCTTCCTGCACGGCCAGAATGCGCTGATGCTGAAAATCGCGTTGTATTTCCAGCGCCGCCAGGGCTCCCGCATCACCGTCGTGACAGATGTCCCTTACTACTTCAAGCCGCGCGGGGCCGCGGCCGCTCCGTTCGAGGGACCGCGCGCCCCCCTCGTCGCGCCCATCGCAACACTCATGGCCCTGCTGGTCGGCGTCGGAGTGATGTTCGTGGTCGCCCTGAGCCACGGCTGGCCGGTCGTATTCGAAGAGGTCCTGGGCGTGATCGCGATCTTGATTGTCGCCGCGCTCTTCTTCCTCCTCCTGCTACGCTCGATTGTCACCTAGCCGGCGCGCTCACGACGGCGCCGCGGGCGTTTCGGCCTGCCTGTCCAGGTGGCCGAGGATCTTGAGAATCAGCTCGCCCTGGTGCTCGATCGCCCCGGCCTGATCCTCGAGGTGGAGCAGGATCGCCTCAACCTCCCGCTCGGCCTTCTGGTTGACCTCGAAGTCCGCGTCGGCGCGCATCTCGCTGTGCCGGTTCAAGAGGTTCTGCCCGACCATGATCAGAGGCATCAGCATGATCTGGATCATGTTGGAGACGAACAGCCACAGCACGAACGCCGGGGCGGGATCGAACCGGAGGTGCGTCGGACCGAGCAGGTTCCAGCCGAGCCAGCCCACCGTCCAGGCAAAGATGATGAGAAAGAATCCCGGGCTGCCCACACGCACGGTGGCGAACAGTGCCGCGCGTTCCAGGGGCGTGAAGCTTTCCTTGAGTTGCTCGTTGGTGTTGCGCACCGGCGGATGCACATGGCGCCAGTGCGGAACCAACTGGGTCGTGCCGTCCACGAACCGGTGTTCGATCATCTCGACGTCGTCTCTGAAGCGCTTCAAGAACGTCTCCTGCAGCATCGTCGCCCTCTCCCTCCCCTTCGGGTGATCCCCATCTAGCAGGAAAGATCGACGCGGGCGGCAGAACTCCTGCGCAGTCTCAGAGTGTACAATGGGCCCACACGTCCGCCGGACCTCGCCGGGGTGACCCTTGGACCAGACCGGTGTTCCATCTCGCGTTCCGATTCGGCAACTGGTCGCTGCGACGGCCCTGGTTGGGCTGGTCGGCTTCGCCCTCCTGCAGCCGACCTGGGTCTTTGTGAAATGAGTCGTCGGGGAGCCTAGAAGGGGGCGGGACAATGGATCAGCACAGCGAGTCAACACCGCCGGTGGAGGCGCTCGGAGGGATCGCGGTCATCCGCGGCAGCGGGAACACGCGGCAGTGGAACGGGATCCGCTACAAACAGGGGATGTCGGCCAAGAACGTCGGGGCCAAGGCGCTCTCGATGAATGTCGCGACGGTCCCGCCGGGAGGCGTGGCCTACGCGCACATCCACGTCGGCTTCGAGGTGATGCTCTACATCCTCGAGGGCAAAGTGCGGCACGATTACGGCCCACGTCTCACGCATTCGGTGGTGAACGAAGCGGGCGACTTCATCTTCATCGAGCCGGGGGTGCCCCACGAGGTCACCAACATCGGCGAGGGGCCGGTCGTGGCGGTGGTGGCCCGGTCGAGTGCGGGCGAGTGGGATAAGATCATTCCGTATGACGCACGATGATGGGTTCGGAATTCCCCGCAATAGATCCGGCCGACCTTGAGCAGGTTCGCTCGGCACTGCGGGCTGCCGATCCGGAGGGCCGCCTTGCGCCGATCGGCCTGCGCCGCATCGTCATCGGACAGGACGCGCTGCCAATGCTCCCCGCGATCGTCACCGAGGTCGCGCGCGGGCCACGCATCGTGCTCGTGATGGATCGGACCCCCATGCGTCGCGCCGGCCGGGATCTCAAGCCTGATGTTGTCCGCCTACTTGAGGAGCATTTTGCGTCGAATGTGGTGGTGATCGGCGCGGACCGTTCAGAGATTCACGGTGAAGAGCGCGACCTGGAAGAGGTCAAAGTCGCCGTCAACGGCGCCGGCTGCGTGGTGGCGTTGGGATCAGGCACCATCACGGATCTGTGCAAGGAGGGCACGCGGCAGGCTGGCAATCTTCCGCTGGTCGTCGTCCAGACCGCCGCGTCGGTGAACGCGTTCTCTGACAACATGGCTGTGTTGGTGAAGTCGGGGACGAAGAGGACCATGGCGTCGCGATGGGTGGACGCGCTGCTCATTGACCTCCAGATTCTCGCCGACACGCCCCTGCCAATGACGCAGGCGGGCTTCGGTGATCTGATGGCCGTCTGGACCGCTCCCGCGGACTGGTACCTGGCATCACTGGTTGGGATGGATTCCTCTTATCATGCGGCTCCAGTCGCCATGCTGCGCGAGCCGGCCCACGCGCTCCTCGGGCGCGCGGCCGGGCTTGCGGAACGCCGACTCGACGCGCTCGACTGGCTGGCCCGCGTCCTGACGCTCAGCGGTCTTACGATGGGTGCGACCGGAAAGACGGCGCCGCTCTCCGGGACCGAGCACCTGGTCAGCCATTTGATCGACATGGAGGCGATACAAAGCGGTCGCCCCGTCGCCCTGCACGGTGCGCAGGTCGCGGTGGCGACAATCCTGGCGGCCGCTGCCTGGCACATCTTCCTCAATGAACTGGACCCGTGGGATGTCGCGCTCGACCGCGCGTTCGCGAGCCCGGAAGACATGGAGTCCGCGGTCCGCGCGGCGTTCGCGACCATTGACCCGGCCGGACGCGTCGGCGAGGAATGCTGGAACGACTACAGGCAGAAACTGCAGCGGTGGCACACTGCGAGGCCGCACGTGGAGGTCTTCCTACGGAGCTGGACGGTGCACCGGACCGTGCTGCAGGCGATGATTCTCCCGCCTGAGCAGATTGCGGTGGCGCTCCATGCCGCGGGCGCGCCGACCCGCTTCTCCGATCTTGATCCGCCCGTGCCACCCGATGTCGTGCGATGGGCGCTGTTGAACTGCCATCTGATGCGCAACCGCTTCACACTGGCCGATCTGCTATTCTCCCTCGGGCGATGGAACACGGCGTTCGTGGAGCGTCTGCTTGAGGCCTCGCGGGTGGCCGGAGGAGGGCTGTGAGCGCGCCCGAGTTCATCTTCATGCTGACGCGCAACGACACCACGGTAGACGACGCCATCGAGGTCTGCCGCGAGGTCAGCGATCTTGGTCTGCGGTACGTCGGATTCAAAGACGTCGGTCTGCCGTTCGACCGGCTGCGCACACTGGCCAGCGCAATCCGCGCGGACGGCCGGCGCGTCATGCTGGAGGTTGTCAGCGAACGCCGGGAGCACGAACTGCGCTCGGCACGGGCGGCTCTCGACCTGGGTGTGGACTACCTGATGGGCGGCACACACGCTGAGGAGGTCGCGCGTCTGGTCGCGGGATCCCCCATTCGCTACTTCCCCTTCCCCGGTACGGTCATCGGCCATCCGAGCGTGCTGCGCGGCACCATTCAGGAAGTCGCGGACAGCGCCCGACGGCTCGGCGCCATCCATGGCGTCCACGGTCTAGACCTACTGGCCTACCGGTATGACGGGGACGTCGACGCCCTTGTGCGCGCGGTCGTTGCGGCGGCGGGTGTTCCGGTGATCGCCGCGGGGAGTGTCAGCACTGCCGTGCAGATCCGGCGGCTGGGTGAACTCGGCGTCTGGGGATTCACGGTGGGTACCGCGATCTTTGAGCGACAGTTCGCGCCGGACGATCCGTCGCTGCGGGCGCAGGTGAAAGCTGTGTTGGAGATCAGCACCGCTTAGCGGGCGTGGATCGCCGCCCAGATCTTCCGCGGCGTGAGCGGCATGTCCAGGTGGCGCACGCCGAACGGGGCGAGCGCGTCGATCACGGCGTTGGCCACCGCGGGTGTCGCGCCGATCGTCCCGGCCTCCCCCACACCCTTGGCACCCAGCGGGTTTCGAGGAGAAGGTGTCTCTGTCCTCAGCGTCACGATCCGCGGGACCATGGCAGCACGCGGGGCGGCGTAGTCCATCAGCGTCGCGGTCAGGAGCTGACCGGAATAATCATAGACCACTTCCTCATAGAGAGCCTGCCCGACGGCCTGCGCGACACCTCCGTGGATCTGGCCCTCGACCAGCAGCGGGTTGATGACCACGCCGCAGTCATCCACCGCGACGTGCTGCAGCACGCTGACCTCACCCGTGTCGGGATCCACGTCGACGACGACGACGTGCGTCCCGAACGGGTAGGTGCCGCCCTTGACGACATACCGCCCCGTACCCGTGAGGACCTCGTTCCCCCGATCGCCTGCGACGATCGCGCCGAGCCCGAGACTCCGCGCGGGCGAGCCGGCCACGTAGACACGGCCCTCTGCGAGCACCAGGTCGTCGAGGCGCGCCTCAAGCCGATTTGCGGCCCGCTCCAGCACCTTGCGCCGGACAATTTCCGCCCCTCTGAACGCCGCTGAGCCTCCGACGACCAGCGTACGGCTGCCCGCGGTGCCGTCACCTTCCGGGATGAGAGCCGTGTCACCGTGCACGACCGTCACATCCCGTACGTCGATTCCCAGCATCTCGGCCACGATCTGCGCGATTCCCGTGGCGCCGCCCTGACCGTGCGGCGACACGCCGGTGTACACCGTCGCCTTGCCACGGGCGTCGAGTTCCACTTTGCTCTCGTCTTTCCCATAGGTGCAGGTCTCAACGTAACTCGAGACGCCGATGCCCGTGTAGCGACCTACCTGACGGCCCTCCGCCTGCCGCTGCCGCCACTGCGCGTAGCCAGACGCCTCGAGCGCGCGCTCCAATGCAGCCGCGTAGTTCCCGCTGTCATAGGTCACCCCTGAGACGGCCCGGTACGGAAAGGCCTCAGGGGGGATGAAGTTCCGGCGCCGGACCTCCGCCGGGTCGAGTCCCAACTCCGCCGCGAGTAGATCGAGCGCCCTCTCGAGGTAGAACGTCGCCTCGGGCCGACCGGCACCGCGATACGCTCCTGACGGCACCTTGTTGGTGTAGACTTCCACCAGGTCGACCTCGACGTCGCGGATGTCGTACGGCCCCTGGGCCATTACCAGCGTCAGCAGGGGGATCTCGGCGGTGGTGGAGAGCAGGTAGGCGCCCAGATCGGCCACAACACGCATCTCATACGCCAGGATCCGGCCGTCCCGCGACGCGCCCAGGCGGATGTCCGCGAACTGGGCCCGCCCATGGCACATTGTCATCACGTTCTCGCGCCGGGTCTCAATCCACTTCAGCGGCCGGCCGAGGCGCAGCGCCAGCAGCGGCACGAGGACCTCCTCGGGATAAACGCTGCCTTTCGCTCCAAAGCCCCCACCGACGTCGGGCGCGATGACACGAAGGTCGGTGCCCTCAAGCGGCAGCCGTGATTTCAGTTCGTCGCGCAGCCCGTGGGGGCTCTGCGTCGAGGACCACACCGTCAGGGTGTGCTCTCCGCCTTTGGGTGGAACAGCCGCCACCGCACGGCCCTCAAGTGGGACTGCGGCCAGGCGCTGGTGACGGATCCGCCGGGCGATCGTCACCGCCGCGCTGCCGAAGGCGCGGACCGGAGCGCCGCGGCGCCACTGCTCTCGATAGGCGATATTTGATGCCAGGTCCGGGTGGAGACGCGGGGCGTCCTGCCTGAGCGCCTCCTCAGGATCCACGATCGCGGGCAGTGGCTCGTACTGCACCTGGACCTGTTCGAGGGCATCGGCTGCCTGGTACGCGTCCCCCGCAATGACGAGCGCGACGGGCTGGCCGACGTAGCACGCGCGATCGACAGCCAGCGCGGGATGCCGGGCCGCCGCGCCGTCGTCCACATTCCCGGGGAGCCAGAGGGGCCCGCCCAGGTCCTTCGCCCTGATGAGCTCCACCGATTTGGGCGCGGTGATCTTGCGGATCAGCGCGTGGGCGTGTGGGCTGCGCACGACCGCGACATGGCGCATGCCCGGGAAGGGAAGATCGTCGACGAACGTGCTGCGGCCGGCCAGCAGGCGCGGATCTTCGCCGCGCTTGACGCGTAAGCCCCGATAAGAGGAGATCGCCATGGGATGCTAGTACGCCGCCAGCCGGCGGATCGCCTCCGCGATCTCGGCCACCTGCGGCTGAAACGCGGCTTCCAGCACCGGACTGTGGGGGACCGGCGTGTCTTCGCTCGCCAGCCGGACCACGGGACCGTCCAGCGCGTCGAACGCCTCCTCGGCGATCAGCGCCGCCACCTCGGCCCCAACGCCGCCGGTCCGGGTGGCTTCATGGACGATCAGGGCCTTGCTGGTCTTGCGCGCGGAACTGAGAATGGCGTCCCGGTCCAGCGGCAGCAGGCTGCGGAGATCGACGACCTCTGTGGCGATCCCCTCAGGAGCCACCTGCTCGGCCGCCTGCAGGCACTTGTGGAGCATCCACCCGTAGGAGAACAGCGAGACCGCCGTTCCCTCGCGGACGATGCGGGCCCGCCCGATCGGCGTCACGAACTCACCGTCGGGCACCTCTTCGCGACGATACCGGTACAGGTGCTTGTGCTCGAAGTACATCACCGGGTTCGGGTCGCGAATCGCGGCGATCAGAAGGCCTTTGGCGTCCTCAGCAAACGCGGGCGCGACGACCTTGAGGCCGGGCGTGTGGACGAACCATGCTTCCATGCATTGGGAGTGAAATGGGCCGCCCTTCACGTCGCCGCCGTAGGGCATCCGGATGACGAGCGGCAGCGGGTGCCGCGTTCGCCAGTGGAACTTCGCCGCCATGTGCACGACCTGTGTCATGGCATCGGTGACGAAGTCGCCGAACTGCATCTCCACGACCGGGCGCATCCCCATGACGGCCGCCCCAACGCTCGCCCCAACGTTGGCAGTCTCCGCGAGCGGGGCATCGATCACGCGCCAGGGGCCGAACTCCTCGAGGAAGCCTTTTGTGATCCCAAAGGCGCCGCCGTAGACCCCGATGTCCTCGCCGATTACAAACACTGTGTTGTCGCGCCGCATCTCGGCTTGGAGGCCGTCGCGGATCGCCTCGAGGTAGGTCAACTGTGCCACGGCGATCCCTCCAGGCGTGCTGCGCGCACCGGCAGCGCCCTCATACCTCGTCCGGCTCCGCGTACACACCCTCCGCAACCGACTCGGGGTCGGGCTCGGGGCTCGCCTCAGCCCAGGCCAGCCCCTCTTCGATTTCTTGCGCGATCCGCTCTTGCATTGCGCGGTCGGCCTCGGGTGCGAGCACGCCGTCGTCGCGGAGGCGGCGCTCGAATAGCGCGATCGGATCACGCGCCGCCCATTCGTCCAGCAGTGCCTTGGGCACGTAGCTGTACCGGTCCGCCTCGCTGTGCCCGCGCACCCGCATCGTCCGGCACTCGATAAGGGTCGGCCCTTCTCCGCGGCGTGCGCGCGCGACAGCCTCACGCGCTGCTGCAAAGACGGCCCAGACGTCGTTGCCGTCTACTGCGACGCCCGGGATCCCGTAGCCCGGCGCTTTGTCGACCAGCGCATTGGCCGCGGTCTGCCGGTCAAGGGGCGTCGTGTACGCGTACTGGTTGTTCTCGAGAATCAGGACGACCGGGAGGTGAAACACCGCGGCGAAGTTGACACCTTCGTGCCAGGCGCCCGTGCTCGTGGCGCCGTCGCCGAAGAACGTCATCACCACCCGAGTTTCACCCCGCTGCCGGCAGGCGAGCGCCATTCCTGCGGCCACCGGAACCGAGGCCGCCATGTGGCTGATGAACGGGAACACGCCCAGGCGCGGATCGCCCATGTGCACGTTGCCGTCGCGGCCCCAGGAGAGACCTCCCTCGCGGTCGAGAAACTGGGCGAATACCCGGCGGACCGGAATCCCGCGCATGATGTAGGCAGCCAAGTCGCGGTGCATGGGAGCGATGAGGTCTTCCGGCGCGAGCGCGTACGTCGCCCCTACTACGATCGCCTCGTGGCCCCACCCGGTGAAGTAGGCGCCCGGAATGAGACCCTGATAGTAGAGCTTGATGCCGCGGTCCTCGACCGCCCGCTGGAGCCGCATGTAGTACAGCATCTCCAGCAGGTCGTTCGATGTGAGGGTTTCGTTCGTCGTAGATGCGACCCGAATCGCGCCCATGGTTCACTCCCCGGGGCACCTACTTCATTTTCAACGGGAGGACTCCCTTCATGCGCATCGTGCCGTCCCTACCTGCCCGGCCATCGAATGACCACCGGCCCGCGCGGTTCCGGACCGCCGCCGGTACGCTCTAGCGTGACCTCTGCGGCATCCGGAAGCGCCGCCAGATCCGGACCTTCCGCAATCAGGCGTGCGCTGCCCTGCGCATCGGGGTGGAACGTGCCGAGCGATCGCCACGTTCCCTGGTGCAGAACCCAGGCCTGATAGACCTGACCTGCGGGAGCCGGCGCGATGTCCGACACCGTGAGCACGGCGATCGGCGATCCCGCACCGCCGTGGTACCGGCCGTGAGCCTGCGGCGACACTCCCGGCACGGCCGTAAGGTGGAAGGATTGGCTGGTGCTTGCCGTGAGCAGGGCGAGCGCGCGCTCGTCGCGCTGCCGGGTTTCGTACTCGGCGCGATAGAGGGCGCCCGAAGCCGCAATGGTCGCCACCAGGGCGAAACCAACGGCGATCGGCGCTAGTCTGCTCCGCAGCCTGTGCAGCCCACTTCGGATGCGGGTCTTCGCGGTCCCAAGCGGGACGTTGAGTTCAGCGGCAACCTGCTCGTGGGTCTTGTCTTCAAAGAACGCCAGGTCGACTGCCTGTCGCTGCGAGGGCGGCAGATCCTCGATGGCTGAGCGCACCGCCGCCCGCAGCGAATCCCGCCAGGCGGCCTCGTCCGGCCCCGGCGCGAGGTCGGGCATGTCTACCATCCGCCCCTCAGTGCCATCCGGCTCCACCTGCGGCTGACGGCTCCGCCGCCGCAACTCGTTGAGGATCCGATAGTGCGCGACCTGCAGCACCCAGGGGCGGAACGCCCCTCGCTCAGGCGTGAACACCCCCGCCTTGCGCCAGACCGTCAGGAAGACGTCCTGCACGATCTCTTCGGCCGCGGACCGGTCCAAGGTCTGCGCCGCAAGGTTGAAGATCAGGCGCGCATACCGGCTGTAGAGTGGCCCGAGCACGTCCTGCCGCCCGGTGGCGAGTTGCCGCATGAGCTCCTCGTCGCTGGGCGTGCTGGACGGCGGCACCGCGCCGATCGCGCTCATGGCGTGGCGTTGCCCACGAGCAGCGCGCCGTTCATCCCGATGGCGGTGTGGAACTTGCAGAAGAAGTGCAGCGCCCCGGCCTGCGGAAAGGTGACTTCGACCATGACGTTGCTCTTCGGGGGGATGTTCTTGTCGAGCTGCAACTCCGGGATGCTGAAGTTGTGCAGCGTCCCCGATCCGTTCTGCACCTCGAGCATCAGCTTCTGACCGGGCTTCCCCCGAAGGAACGTCGGCGCAAAGTAGTAGTCGTCGACCTCCACGTTCAGCTTGACCCGTTCCGTGGCGACCGCGGTCCCATGATCGGAGAATGTGCGCCCTCCGACCGTGACGATCGCTGAACCCGGTTGGACCGCAATCTTCCGGGGCGCGTTGCCGACAGGGATCGTGGCCGTGACTTTGCGCTCCGCGAGGTTGATGACCGAGACGGTATTGGAGACCTCATTCGTGACGTACGCCGTCCGGCTATCAGAACTCACGGCGATCCAGTGGGGCGCCTTGCCGACCTCGACCGTGCCGCTCAGGGTGTTGGTGACGGGATCCAGGATATCCAGTTCGCCCGGGCCCTGGCTCACGACCAGTCCAAATTGATCATTGGGGGTGAATAGCGGGTGATGAGGCGAGGCCCCGACTGGGATGCGCGTGGTGATGCGATTGCTCGCCGGATCGAGCACCTGCACGGCATCGTCACCCGCGACCGTGACGTAGAGCCACTTGCCGTCCGGACTGAAGTTCAGCGCGCGTGGCGTCTTGTCGAGCGGCACCACGCCCACCCGGGTCCGCGTCTCCAGATTCAGGATGACCAGGGCGGTTGCGCCCTGTTCCTGTGAAGCCACGTAGGCGGTGCGCCCGTCTGGAGTGATGGCGCTGTTGTGCGGCTGGGGCACCGGGACCTGGCCCACGATCTGGTCACGCGTCGCGTCGATGATGACCGCCCGGTTTGTCCCGAAGGCGGACACAAGGATCTGGCGTCCGTCAGGTGTGATCGCCAGGCCGTGCGGTGTCGCGCCGACGTCAATGCTATTCACGACACTGTCTGTCACCGCGTCGATCACGCTGACCGTTGAGGCGCCCTCGCTGCTCACGTAGACTTTGCGTCCGTCGGGCGTCACGACAAGACCGTGCGGGCCTGGCGGGACTGGAATGGTCTTCACCACCATGTTAGTGGCGGTGTCAAGGACTGCCACCGCATTGTCCCTGAAGAGCCCGACGTACGCCTTCGGAGCAGTCTGGTTCGAAGAGGACATTGCCGCGGCGGCCGGCACGCCCGGAGCACCGGGCGAAAAAGCGGCCATGAGGAGCAGGAAGAGCACTGCACTCCTCGCCCCGCCGATGCGCGATACAACCTTCTTGCGAATACTCGTGCGAATCGTTCCCATCAGTACGAGCTCCTCTCCGAGCAGATCTATCGGATGTTCGTTCGTGCGGATGCATCCGTCGTCTGGGATCCCGTGCTCTAATACACCAGATCCGGGCGTTTGGATTTGACACTCTCGGATACGATGACTCCAGAAGACGACACGGTGATGGGTAATCTTGGAGGGCCCGGAGGGAGTCGACCCCCCACACAGAAGGGGAGACACCAGAGGTGATTCCCACCATGGCCATCGCTCCGCCGGTCGGCATCCTGGGCACCGGCTCGTACCTCCCCGGAGAACCGGTCCCAGCCGAACGGGTGGAGGACGTGTTGGGAGCCATCCCGGGTCTTCCGGCCCGCCTCGCCAGCCGCTCGGAGCGCATCGGCGCCGAGGTGATGGCCCGCGCCGGCGTCCAGAAGCGGCACTTCGCGCTGGACCCCAAGACCCGCGCCCAGACGGAGACCAACGCCTCAATGGCCGAGCAGGCCATCCGGGCGGCCCTCGCGCCTTCCGGCGAAGCCGCCAAAACGATCGATCTCCTCGTCTGTGCCTCGCCAATGGCCGACTACTTCTGCCCGCCGACGAGTGCGCTCGTGCAGGAGCGACTCGGCATCGAGCGGTGCACCGAGATCGAGATCCACTCCAACTGCACCGGGGGCCCCAAGGCCCTGCAGGTCGCCCTCGACATGCTGAGGACCGGCCGGCACCGGAGGGCCGCCGTCGTCTACACGCAACTCTCGTCGGTCTTCTTGCGCAGCGAGTTCTTCAATCCCGAGGCCGTGAAACTCGAGAACCTGGCGCTACGCTGGATGCTGTCAGACGGCGCCGGTGCGATGATCCTCGACCGGGCCGCGGGCGATCTTTCCATGCTGGATGCGTACGTGGAGTCCCGCGGGTGCGGCCGCAAGCCGGGCATGATTGGAGGTCCCGGCGGTGCCATGGCTCACCACATCGTCATCGATGGGACCGGGATGTATCCCGCCCTCCACGCCTCCGGAGCGCATCACGTGTGGCAGGACATCGGCGAGGTGAGCCGCCAGGCCCCGCGTCAGATCCTCGAAGGACTCAAAGAGATGCTCGACGCGGCCGGCGTCTCTGGAACCCAGGTGACTCACTTCCTCATCGGGATCCCCGGCCGGCACTTCATGACCGACGCCACGACCGCGTTGTTCGTCGAACTGATAGGCGCCGACCCGGCGAAGGTGCCGTTTGACACCGCGGAGTTCGGCTACTGCGGTGGCGCCACGATGTTCATCCAGTTCGACCGTCTCGTGGGGAGCGGCCGGCTCCGTCCCGGGGAGCTCGTCGCGGCCTACCTGGAGGAGTCCAGCAAGTGGATGTCCGGGGGCTTCATGGCCCGAGCGTAGGCAGCGGTCGCGGGCGCGAACCCAACTTCACAATCCAACCTGCCAACGTGACAGTACTGTGACACGAGCCGAGTACTAATAGATGCGATGACAGGTGCAGATCTATGCGCCTACCCACTTAGGAGGGATAGGATCGTGCGGATGATTCGGTTGATTTGGTGCACCCTCGTGGTGATCGGCGTCTCTTTTGCCTGGACCACAATTCCGGCGCAGAGCCAGGCGGCGATGCCCAATCCCGCGAAGGTGGCCGAACTGAAGATGGCCTTGCGTGACCTCTACGTCAACCACGTTTTTTGGGTGAGATCGCTCGTGATCTCGACCAGGCTGGGCGAGAAAACAGCCATAAGCGAAGCTGACGAGTACGGCCTGAACAATGCCAAAGCGATAGGACAATCTATCGCTCCTTTCTACGGTCAGGCGGCGGGGGAGAAATTCGCCACGCTCTTTGTGGGGCACTACACGGCCGTCAAGGGCTACATGAGGGCGGCCTTTGCGAACAACTTCAAGGGCAACGAAACGCTCAGGAAAGCTGCCGTGGATGCGCTGACGAGAAATGGCAACGAGATCGCCGTGTTCGTGAGTTCAGCGAACCCTAACCTGCCGAAGGCTAGTGTGTACGCGCTCCTGGCTGGGCACGTCGGGGATCACGTCGCGGCTATCAATGCAACAGCGAAGAAGGACTGGTCGGGCGAGGCGGATGCGTGGGACCCAATGATCAAGCACGTCTATATGCTTACCGATGCCCTGGCCGATGGGATCGCCAAACAATTCCCGGATAAGTTTCGATGACGGGAGACCACCTGCCGACGCATTACCGACCGCTCGTTCCTCCAAAGTACTGTCGAACTCTCGCCGCAACTTGACGATCAGACATTTTGTCAATTGTTTCGATACCGACGATGCGTCCATCGAGTTTGTTTCTCTTGAGACGTTTCTTCAGCTCGTCCTTGGCCTCACCGGGGCCAAATATCAGAATGGATTCTGCATCACGAAGACACGCAATTACCGCATCGTAGTAAATGTTGAGATGTCCTGTAAACCTTCTCTCGCGCCTATCATCTGCCGGTACCTGCAGTGATTCATAGGGAGTCCTAGAGCGTATACCAGTAGAACGTCCGGGCTGCTTTTCAACCTTCGATATTACCAGTCTTGTTTCTTCCCCTTTGTCCGTTACAGCCACGATAAGAGCCTTCCTATGGTCAATCCACAAACCCAGTTTTGTTCTCATCGATTTCTCCTTTGTCACGGCTTCCGAGGAGCGTCTCCCGCGGCCGCCTTCTCGACGTTGCCGCCCTCATCCCTGGCGATGCCGGCAAGCGTGCGCCTTGAGACTACCGATCGCGGCTTCACGACCGCGACATCGTCCTGCGACGCATAGCGGTCGCGATGCTTGATCAACAACCAGGAGGACCTGCCGAAACCTGGTGGAAACCCGCGTGTCCGCACGAGCACCCAGGAGCCGCGCAGTTTCCTCCCCTTGAGCGTGAACTTCAGATCGCCGCGCTCCAACGCGGCGTCCACGTCCGCCACCTCAGGCGTCCACGTGCCGCGATCCCAGACCATGACCGTGCCGCCGCCGTACTCACCTTCGCGGATGATCCCCTCGAAGTCAGCATAGGCCACGGGATGATCTTCGACGCGTGTCGCCAACCGCTTCACCGACGGATCGAGCGAGGGCCCCCTCGGGACCGCCCATGAGAGGAGCACGCCGTTCCACTCCAGCCGGAAGTCGTAATGAAGATTGCGGGCCTGGTGTTTCTGAATGACGAAGAGGAGTTCGCGCGCCAGCTTCGTTCGCCGTGCCCGGCCTCCTGGTTCCAGCGTGACGCGAAAGTCCCGCTTCTTGCGGTATGCCTTGAGGGTCATGAATCTCTCCCCTAGTCTACCATCGGATCGAAGAGCAGGCCCAGGCCGGTCACCGCGGTCTTCGATGCGCCGATCGCAAGCCGGGGTGCTAACGACGCGATGATGGCCCTCAGGCCGCTCGTGAGGAAGAAGAACACGTTTCTACCGGATTCCGAGCACTCTGGCCGACTGCCGGAGACGACCGAAGCGGCTGCGATGCCCATCCTGCCTCAAAAACTGCTGGCGCGCCCGGCAGGAATTGAACCTGCGACCTACTGGTTCGAAGCCAGTTGCTCTATCCGCTGAGCTACGGGCGCGCACTCCGCCGCGAGTATAGCATATCCGCCGCTCGGGGCGGAAAGGCCCAGAGTCGCTACCCGGGGCGACGCGACGCTCGCTTGCCCCTACCGCGCCCCCATCCAAGTCTCAGTAGTCTCCACGGGGGCATTGGGCTCCCATAGCGGCGCCCGCTCGGGGTGGAACCTCGATCCGATCGGCATTGAATAAAGATCGCGCGCGGTGTACGAACGCTCCCTCTCCTCCTGACGCTTGAGGATCCTCCAAAATCCCAGCGCCGCCGGGGACGGCTGATGCTCGTAGATGCGTCCCGCGAGGATGTCCGTCATGTACTCGGTGTACCGGTGATGCACGAAGGTCGCGAAGGCGAACGGCTGCTCCCAGAAAAGATCGATCGTATCCTCCAGAACGTCCGTGCCCTTCTCGCAGAAGACCTCGTACTCGGCAAACGGATTGGCTGCATCGCGATTCTCGCCCTCGAGATACGCTCGAATGAGCGGAGCCACGAACTGCGCCTCGCGCATCCCAACGGTGACGCCGAACGAGAAGATCGGGTCGATGAAACGGTGCGCGTCACCCATACAGACAAAGCCCTTCCCCGTAAACCCCCTCACTTGATACGAATAGTTTGGAATCACGTGGACATCGTGCGCGAACTTGACCTCCGGGATGCGCCTCTTGATCTCCGGGTTAAGCTCGTGGAGCTCCCGGGCCAGAAAGTCCGGCCTGCTCTCCCCCTTCGAGAGGAAGTAGGCCGAAGGCACCACGACGCCGACGCTGACGATCTCATTGTCCAGCGGGATAAACCACGCCCAGTGGAACTTGTCCTGGTAGAAGATGAGCGTATTATCCTTGCTCGTATCCAACGTGTTCCCACAGTCGCGGATGGCTCCCTCCACCTGGGAGAAGAAGGCGATCTGCTTGTCGTAGGCCCCGAGGTATTTCGGTCCGGTGACGCCGCCGAGGTTGGCGAGCCACGTCGCCTGCCCCGAGCAGTCAAGGAGCATCCCGGATTCGATCTCGAGCGTCCCGCCATCTTCGGGTTCGACGACAACCCCCCGAACCGATCCATCGTCCTTGAGGAGGGGCTTGATCGCATTCCCCGGCAGCACTGACGCCCCACGGCGCACAGCTTCGTTGAGCATCATGGCGTCGAAGTTGCTGCGCCGAACCTGCCAGGTGTGCCAGGGAAACAGCTTCCAGTTTTCGTCCCTACCGGTGACCGGGACGAACCAACTGTTCCTCCCGCTGGTGCCATAGACCTTGACGCCCCGCTTCTGCGGGTGCCCCAAATTGTCCATGACCTCTTTCAGGCCCAGTTCGCGGAGGACCTTGCCACCCCCGCCCGTAAGGGACTCCCCGATGTGGTAGCGCGGGAACTGCTCCATCTCGATGATGAACGGCTTGATTCCTTCCTCAATCAGGAACATCGCGACGGTCGACCCTACCGGACCTCCGCCGACAATAACCACGTCGTGTTTCATCAGAATTTGCCCCCCGGGACGCCTCCAGTGCCAGTGCGAGCGCTATTGTTCCAGTAGTATATAGGAGTTTCCGGGTAACGGGAAATCGACCCAACGGACAGAAGTTTTGCAGGTTAGAATGATATGACCACGAGAGGGGCTGGCCCCGGAGTCAGCGCTTCAGGGCGTCTTCAACCGCCTTCGCCCACTCCTGCGGATCATTGACGGCGCCGGGGAACTTGCGGACGATGCGGCCCGCCCGGTCTACGAAGAACGTCTCTGGCACGCCGGTCAGGCCGAACGCGCGGTAGACAGTACCATCCTTATCCCGCACCGACGGGTACGTGGTCTTCGTCACCTTGAGAAACCCCATCGCTTCGGGAACCAGGTCTTGCACGTTCACGCCCAGCACGACCACACCCTTGTCCTTGTAGCGCTGCCAGGTCGATTCGAGCGCCGGGGCCTCTTCCTTGCACGGGATGCACCACGACGCCCAAAAGTTGACAACGACGACGTTGCCCCGCAGCGACGCAAGAGCCAGCGTCCCATCGGCATCGAGCCGCGCCAGGTCGAAGCCAGGAGCCTCGGGCGTGAGGCCACGGGCGAGCGCAACGCTGATCGACGCGGGCCGGTTGACGCGGAGCGTGACAAACGCGAGCAGCCCCAGGAACACGATGACGCTTCCCAGAAGGGCCGTTCGCGCCCTAAGGCTGTTCATCAACGATGCGTTGGAACGACCGACCTAGTTGGCCGGATACCCCGCCGCCTTCAGCGCCTCGCGAATGTTCACTTCGTTCACGACGGTCGGGCTAAACTCCACCAGCACCTTTTTCGTCGCGGCACTCGCCTCGACCTTCGCGACGCCGGGCAACTTGCCGACCGCGCCGGTGATGATCCGCTCGCAGCCGTCGCACTGGATCTTCGGGACATCGAACGTCTTGGTGACCACGAACCGTTCACTCTCCTTCGTCGGATTTGCCTTGCGACCTCACGCCGCGGCGGGCCGGTACGATCGCAGCCGCAGGCTGTTGCTCACCACCGTAACCGAACTCGCGGCCATCGCGAGTGCCGCGAGCACCGGGCTGAGCAAGTGGCCGGTGAATGGATAGAGCACGCCCGCCGCCACCGGGATCAGCGCCACGTTATACGCGAAGGCCCAGAAGAGGTTCTGCCGGATCGTGCGCATCGTACGGCGGCTCAGGTCGATGGCCGAGAGCACGCCGCGCAGATCGTCGCCGATCAGCACGATCCCCGCCGACTCGATGGCGACATCGGTTCCGGCGCCGATGGCGATGCCGAGGTCCGACCTCGCCAGGGCGGGCGCATCGTTGATGCCGTCCCCCACCATCGCGACGACGTGTCCTTCGCGCTGCAGGGCCTCGACGTGCGCGGCCTTCTCGTCGGGCTTCACTTCGGCGAACACGCGATCAACGCCGACCTGTCGGGCAATCGCCTCGGCGGTTCGGCGGTTGTCGCCGGTCAGCATCACAACTTGGAGTCCCCGCTTGCGCAGCGCCGCGACGACCTCCGGGCTGTGCGGCTTGAGCGTGTCGGCCACGCCGATAATCCCGGCGGCCTGCCCGTCGATCGCGGCCAGCATGGGGGTCTTGCCCGCGGCGGCCAGCGCCTCGGCGCGCATAGACAGCCCGTCCAGCGAGATGCCGTGGCGATCCATCAATGCAACGTTTCCGGCCAACACGCGGCGCCCCTCGACCACTGCCTCAATTCCCTGGCCTGGAATCGCCTCGAAGGTCGTCGCCTCACCCAGCGTCACACCACCGTCGCGCGCCCGGGCGACGATCGCCTCGCCGATCGGATGCTCCGACCCGCGCTCGGCCGATCCGACCAGTCTCAGCAGCGTTGCCTCATCGAACCCATTCGCCGGCACGACGTCGGTCACCGCCGGCGCTCCCCGCGTGAGCGTGCCGGTTTTGTCGAGCACGACCGCGGTGATCTTGTGCGCGATCTCCAGCGCCTCACCGCCCCGGATCAGGATGCCAGCCTCCGCGCCCCGGCCGGTGCCGACCATGATCGCCGTCGGCGTCGCCAGTCCCAGCGCGCACGGGCACGCAATGATGAGGACCGCGACGAAGTTCAGCAGCGCGTATGTTAGGGCCGGCCGCGGCCCGAAGATCAGCCAGACCGCTGCCGTGACCAGGGCAATGCCAATGACCGCCGGGACGAAGTACGCGGCAACTTTGTCGGCGAGCCGCTGGATCGGCGCCTTGGTCCCCTGCGCCTCTTCCACCAGCCGGATGATTTGTGCCAGCGCGGTGTCGCGCCCGACCTTGGTGGCCTTGAACTTGAAGGTCCCGGTCTTGTTGATCGTCGCGCCGATGACCTCGGTCCCCAGAGTCTTCTCAACCGGCATCGACTCGCCCGTGATCATGGATTCGTCCACCGTCGAGAAGCCGTCGAGGACCAGACCATCCACCGGTATCTTCTCACCGGGCCGCACGACCACGACGTCGTCCACCTGAACCTCTTCGAACGGGACGTCAACTTCGTCCCCACCGCGGATCACCCGCGCGGTCCTGGCCCGCAGCCCCATCAGGCGCCGGATCGCCTCGCTTGTGTGCCCCTTGGCCTGCGCTTCGAGATACCGGCCGAGGAGGATGAAGACGATGATGATTGAGGCGGTCTCGTAGTAGACTGCCGGCTGCAGCCCGCCGCCGGTAAACCATCGCGGAAAGAACGTGGCCGCCGCGCTGTACAGAAACGCTGCGGAGGTGCCGACCGCGATCAGCGTGTTCATGTCGGCGGTGCCGTGCCGCGTGGCGGCCCACGTGCCGCGGTAGAATCGCCATCCGGCCCAGAGCTGCACCGGTGTGGCCAGGAGGAACTGGACGACCCAGTTGTGGAGAAAGGTCGGCGCCCAGATGTGGACGCCCATGTGCGGCAGACTGCCCCAGAGGATCGGCAGACTGAGGAGCGCGGCGCCGAACAGGCGACTGCGCAGCGCCGCCAGCTCACGTGCGCGGCGCTCGGCCTCGCGGTCTACCGTAGCCTCCTCGGCCGCCAGCGGCTCGTAACCCACGTCGCAGATCGCGTGCCGCAGCGCCTCCGGCGTCGTCACGCCGGGCACATACTCGACCTTCGCCTGCTCCGTCGCCAGGTTCACCGATGCGTCAAGCACACCGTCCACCAGGCGTAGGGCGCTTTCCACTGTGGCCACGCACGAGGCACACGACATCCCTGAAACCGGTATGACGATCGTCTCGTGGGGGACTTCATATCCCGCGCCGTGGACGGCTTTGACCAGGTCCTGCACACTGATCTTCCCGGCGTCGAAGGCCACCGACGCCCGCTCGCTGGCAAAGTTCACCTGCGCGGCGGTCACGCCTGGGGTCTTCTGCAGTCCCTCTTCCACCCGGGCGACGCAGGACGCGCAGGACATCCCCTCGACGGGCAACTCGATCTTCCTCACGTCAATCGCGCCAGCCATGATCCTCGCTCCTTGCGCGTCCCCGTCTTCTACAACTTGCTGGACATCTCAAACACTTCGAGCAACTCGGCGATCGTGCGCTCGCGCTCCGTGGTGTCGTCGGACCGAATCGCCGTCGTGGCACAGTGCTCGAGATGGTCCTCCAGGAGCATGGCGTTCACGCGGTCGAGGGCCTTCTGCACGGCCAGGATCTGCTTCATCACGTCGACGCAGTAAGTCCCGTCCTCGACCATCCGCTCAACGCCGCGCACGTGCCCGGCGACGCTGCGCAGCCGCGCGAGGATCTTCTGACGCTTCTCCTTCGATCCGTACCCCCCGTGCTGGTGCTGTTCCGCCGTCATCGGGTGTTCCACAGGTCGCGCTCCCCCTTTTGCGGTCGTCATTCCCGGCCGTGAGGCCGCCGGCTCAATCCCCTCCCCAGGGGGGAGGGACATCCTGCTTCTAACGTACTCCGCGGGGTGCCGCCTGTCAAGATAAGGAACCTATCCCAGCGCCCTCGGATCGAGGGCGTCCCGCAGGGCGTCCCCAAACAGGTTAAACCCGAAGACCGCCAGGGCGATCGCCAGTCCTGGGAAGAACGACGCCCACCAGGCCACGGTCAGGAACGAGCGTCCCTGAGCAATCATCCCACCCCAGGTCGGCGTTGGGGGTTGGATCCCGAGGCCCAAGAACGACAGCCCGGCCTCCGCCAGGATGATCCCCGCCACCCCGATCGTCCCGGTGACGATCACAGGCCCCCAAGCATTGGGAAGCGCGTGCCGCACGATCTGGGAGAACGCCGGCACCCCGATCGCGCGCGCGGCCTCCATGTATTCCTCCCGCTTGATCGAGAGGACTTTGCCGCGCACGAGCCGGGCGGTCGTGGTCCATCCCGTCACCGAGAAGGCAATCAGCAGCGAGAGGAACCCT
>JBGPLF010000034.1:0-21996 GCA_041486265.1 bacterium | reverse complement strand
ATCATCAAGAACGACATCGAATACATCCTGATGCTACGAAAGCCAGGCGCCTATCGGAAACCAACCGAGGAGCAGCGACGGGCCTCGAAGCTATCTAAAGATGAGCACGCACGCCTGTTCAAGACTTTCTGGACGGACCTCCCGGGAGCTTCTACCCGAGAGCATCCAGCGCCATTCCCAGTCGAGCTAGCGTACCGGATCGTACGGATGTTTTCCTTTGTTGGTGACACAGTGTTAGATCCATTTAGCGGGACGGGGTCCACAGCGCTAGGCGCGCTCAAGGCAGGGCGCAACAGCATAAGCAACGAGATCGACCCATACTACTTCGAACTATCAAAGCGGCGCCTGGAAAGCGAGTTCCGCCAAGTCTCTATCTTTCCCAGCGAGCCAGTTCCCACACTGGTAATCGAGCGGCCCGCTCAGACGAAGCGTTCCCCGTAAGACCGCACGATCCGTTGGACCAACGTTGAATAGTGATCGGGGTCGCCCGGCTGTGGCACAGGTGGGTTCGTCCAGAGCGTAGCCGGCCCCTGATTATCAGAGTCAATGACGATTGTTGCATATGCATCGAAACCAACGCCTCCAACCTGATCTCTCACGGGCAGCCCACGCAAGTGCTGCACCATTCTCTCGGTGACCTCCGGCTGGTTGTAGTGGGAGAAGAGCAGATCCCTTCTCCCCGCGGTCTGCCGAAGGGGAGATACAAATGTCTGGGCGATGTTTACCACTGTGATACCAGCAGCAATGGCATCCGGGCGTCCTGCGTGCACGATTCCATGTGCCGAGTTAAGCTCGTCAAAGACACGTGGCTGGGATTTCCCGTGCTCGCTCATGACCGACTTCGCCTCGCAAGCCACAAATACGTCCCTCATCTTGTCAGAGGCTCTCTTTGTGGTGGGTAGTGTGGCGACTGGCAATCCAATCGCGAGGTCGAGAGTCTTTGCTTTGAGGGAACGGGGAAACCGGAATCGCAGATTGGTATCCCAGATGACCTGCCCCGACTCGATTTGCCTCCGCAGCGCCGTGGAATGCTCGATGAAGTCCTCCATAATGAAGCGGCAAAGAGCAATTGAGTGCGCGTCGCTCCGTGAGTGGTATCGGTAGACGTGGCCAAATCGTCGGTCCACGTGCTCGTGTCCACTTAGCCAGTCAGCGTATCTTTGCGGTGCATTCACGAAGATGGGGTCTTCGGTCTAAATTCGGCAGAAGCCTGCTAGGTCGTGATTTCCAGCTACCGGCATGGTAGCATTTGGGGTTGGAGGAGTTCGGGAGCCTGGCTACCCGGACGGTCTCGAAAACCGTTGGGCGCATCCGCGCCTCGTGGGTTCGAATCCCACCTCCTCCGCCACCCACCCTGAAGGGAGTCGACCGGCTGCGAACCTCTGCGGCGTCGCGGCGTCCGCCTTACGGCGTCTGCGGCGATCCCGGCGACCGCACCAGCAGCATCGGTCTCCGGCCCCGCGCCACGATCCGCGTCGCTACGCTGCCGGCCCACACCGCGCCCATCCCCGACCGTCCGTGCGTGGCCATGACGATGAGGTCCGCGCCGATCCGGTCCGCCGCCTCAATGACCACGAATGCCGGATCGCCCCGGCAGACCTCCAGTTCAGCCGCGGCTCCGGCGGCGCCCAGACGCTGGATGAGTCCCTCGAGGTAGGTCCGGGTCGCCTGCTCCTCGATCTCCAGCGACGCCGCCGTGGCACCGGGCAGCAGCAAGGCCGCCGGCGCGCGATCGGTGGGGACCGTCGCCAGGGTGGGGACGACCGTAAGCAGGTGAAGCTGTCCCCCGAAGGCACTCGCGAGCGTCTCGGCCTCGGGAAGCGCGGCTTCCGACGCCGGGCTGCCATCCAGAGGAACCAGGAGGCGGGCACAGGTGAACGCCTGGCCGATGCCTTCCGGACGAATCAGGAGCACCGGCACCTCGCCGCCCCCCAGCACCTGCTGCGCAACGCTGCCGTAGAGCAACTCGCGTGCGCCGCCGCGACCGTGGGTGCACAGCGCGATCAGGTCGATCCCAAATTCCTCCGCGTGGCGGGTGATGATCGACGCCACATCCCCCGCGTCGGGCCCGTGCACGTGAAAGTTGATCCTCAAGTCGGGAAAGCTCTTCGCGGCGATGGCCTGGAGATACGCCTCCGCTTCCGGAACGGAGGCCAGGTGCCGCTCGCCGTGCACTTCGGCGGGCGGGCGCCGCTCGATGACGTGCAGCAAAGTGACGGTGGAGTGGAACCGGCGGGCCAGGACCTGCGCCACCGGCAGCACGCTCTCGGCGAAACCCGAGCCGTCGAGCGGGATCAAGAGGTGGGCAAACACCCCTAACCTCCGAAGCCGCCTGCGGCTATCTGGTACAGCAGGTACAGGTTCAGGCCCGCGATGAGCGCGGTGACGAGGATCGCCACAAGGGTCGTCAACCGGTGATTGGTCAGGGTCCCCATCAGATCGCGCCGGCGCGTGAAGAGCACCAGCGGCACCAGGGCAAACGGCAGCCCAAAACTGAGCACGACCTGGCTCATGACGAGCGTCCGGGTCGGGTCCAGCCCTACGGCCAGCACGATGAGCGCGGGCAGCATGGTCACCAGACGCCTGATCCACACCGGGATGCGGCGGTGCATGAAGCCCTGCATGATCACCTGTCCGGACATCGTCCCCACGGTCGATGACGAGAGCCCCGAGGCGAGCAGCGAGATCGCGAACACGACGCTGCTGAGACCGCCAAGCAGCGGGATCAGCGTCCGGTGGGCCTCCTCGATCGTCCCAATATTCGTCAGCCCCTGCGCAAAGAAGGTCGTCGCCGCCATGACCAGCATAGCACCGTTGACGAGCCCGGCAATGCTCATGGCGATGAGCACGTCGGCGATCTCAAACCTGAACAGCCGCCGGAGATGCTCAGGCGTGCGGACCACGACCCGGTTCTGCATCAGCGAGGAATGCAGAAAGACGACGTGCGGCATGACCGTGGCCCCCAGGATCCCGGTCGCCAGCAGCACGCTCTCGCTCCCCCGAAATCCGGGATGGATCACCCCGCCCAAAACGGCGGACACTGAGGGCCGGTCCAGCCCAATCTCAATCAGGTAGCAGGCGGCGATGATGCCGACGAAGGCGGTGATGACCACCTCCAGCGGCCGGAATCCCCGCCGTTCGATCGCCAGGATGAGGATGGTGACCACGCCCGTGAGCACGCCCGCCGGCAGCAGCGGCAGACCAAAGAGCAAGTTGAATCCCACCGCCGCTCCGACAAACTCGGCAAGATCGGTCGCCATCGCGACGACCTCCATCAGCACCCACATCGCCCACACGACGGGACGCGAGAACTCCTGGCGGCAGAGTTCCGCCAGATTCTGCCCGGTCGCGATGCCGAGTTTCGCTGAGAGGGTCTGGACGAGCATCGCCATCAGGTTGCTGGCCAGGATGACCCACAGCAACAGGAAGCCGAACTTCGAGCCTGCCTGAATATTCGTGGCGAAGTTGCCCGGGTCGATGTAGGCGATCGAGGCGATGAATGCCGGACCCAGGAACGGCAGCAGGCGCGCCAGGCCCCGGCGCCGGCCGATGCCGGTCAGAACGTCGCCGGCGGCGGCGACCGTCGAGACGTCGCCCGCGCGGACCCGTTGAGACCGGGCCTGCGGAAGCCCGGCCGGCGGATGACGATCGTCTGTGGGGTTCGAAGTCGAGTCGGAGTCAGGCATCAGGCCGGATGAGGATGAATTTAGTTTCGACTAAACGACTACCTCTTAGGCTACCCCCACAAGGCCGGCGCCGTCAAGGTCGCGGCGGCCGGCACTGACCTGATTTCAACCGTTCCTCCACCCTGCTTGTATGGCTTCGTGCGGCGGCCGGCGGCACACTGGAATGAGCCGATATCGAGGTGGGTACGATGAAGGGAACCGTTCCCAGGCGGATCCTGCTGGCGCTGATCCCGGTGGCCATCCTGGCCACGGCCTCGCTCGCCCTGACAGGCACGACTCAGCAGCCCGTGCGAGTCGCGCTCATGCCGACCGCGGAACAAGCCGTCCAGACAGCGGACGAGACGTCGCCGCACGTGCCAGCGGCGGGCACGCCATCGAGCAAGACGGTTGCGGCCGAGACCGGGCAGACCGCCAATCCCGGCCAGACCGCGCAGCCGGCGCAGCAGACCACCGAGCAGGCTCAACCGGTTGAGCTGCCGCCGGAGCCGCTGCCCGAGCTGATCGTGGACAAGACCCCTCTGACGGATGCCATGACGGATATTGACCGGGCGCTAGAGCAGGCCAAACTGGCCGTCACAGCGCTGGACGCGCCGTCCCAGCAGCGCTATATCCAGGAGGCCATCAACCTGCTGGCTGGCTCGACCGATGCTGGCTTCCGGCCCCTAACCGCGGGCGCAAGCGCTGAGTCGTACAGAGGCGTTCGGCCCCTCCTCATCCAGGCCCGCGTGATGCGCGAAGCCGCCGAGGTGCAGTGGATCGCCGCTGTGCAGCACCAGTTGGACGCCCGGGCCAAGAAGTTGGCCGAGATTGCCCAGGCCGGAAACGCCGCGGGCACGGTGCCGCCACCACCCGAGAATACCGACCTGTCCTCAACTGTCGGACCGACCGGGGTACTCGGTACGCGCGGAGTCCGCGTCGAGGAGCAGGCGACCGAACTGGTCAGCCGGGCGATCCGCCAGGCGACCGAGGCGCTACGCCTGGTGCCGGTGCGATCGCAGTCATCAACGCCAGAGGGAGAAGCGCTTACCCAGAATACGGATCAGGCCACTCAAGTGATGGAAGCCGTCGTCAGGATGCTCGAGTCGGCGAAGAAGATCATCCAGATCGCCATCGAGCGGTAGGTGCTCGGCCGCGCGGACTCCGGCATCGGTCGCATCGCGATCGACCGCGCGGACCAAGGGGAGGCGCGCTTCGGCGCGCCTCCCCCAACTTTCGCCGCCTTTGCCACGCCGCCGGGGCACCGGGCGGGTGAACACAAAACAGGCGGACGCCGTCCGCTCCAGGGCCGTACTATACTGGGAGCGTGATTCGAGTCAGCCTCGGGCAGAAGTTCCTCCTGGCGTTTGCCGGGCTGGCGGTGCTGTTCGCCGCGACGTTTGGGATTCTAGCCTCTTACCGGCTCCGCCAGGCACTCACCGAACAGGTGCGCATCCGCGCCAAGGTGGTCGCTGAGGAGTTTGCTCGCGAGGCAGGCCGCTTCATCGTTACTCCCGAGGGCCAGTCGGATTCGCCAAATAGCAGCCGTCCCACGCGCCGGCTCGTGGCCGGGACAGTGCTCTACGCGCAAATCGTCAAGGATGGAAGGGTGCGCTTCACCGACGGGCGCGCCGCGCTGGCCGCACCCGCGGACCCGCTCTTACGGCCCTTCGTCGTCGAGGAGCGCCGCACCCCGTCCGGGATCCCATACCTGGATTTGTTCAGGGCGATCCCTGAGTACACGCTGGACCGCCAGACCTACGTGCGCATCGGCTACCCGCTGTCGGACGTCTATCTGCGCATCCGTGATGAGACAAGGAGGATCGCGCTCGCCAGCCTCCTCCTTGCCGGCGCCGGAGTAATCCTCGCGTTCGTGCTCACGCGCGCGATCCTCGGGCCGCTCGACCGCATGACCGCAGCCATCCGGCATCTGGGCCGTGGCGACTATTCTGCCCGGGTCACGGCGAAGACCAGTGATGGACTGCGGTTGCTCGCCGATGAGTTCAACGCCATGGCGGGAGCCATCGAGGCGCGCGACCAGGAATTGGCGCGGGTCAACGCGGCTCTTCAGAAGGCTAACCGGATCAAGGACGAGTTCTCTGCCGCGATGAGCCACGAACTCAAGACACCGCTCCATGCCATCCGCGCCTACGCTCAGTTGTTGCTCGAGGGGATTGACGGGCCGGTCACCGACGCCCAGCACAAGGATCTGGAGGCGCTGCTGGCGGCCGGCGATCATCTGCTGCATCTCATCGAGGGGATCCTTCGGTATTCGGCGCTGGAGGCGGGCGAGACACGACCGCAGATCGGCGAGGTGGACCCCGCGGCCGTCGTCGAGCAGGCCCGGCAGAACGTGGCGCACCTGGCGCGCTCGAAGGGACTGGCGATCGAGATGCAGGCTGACGGCGCCACGACCGTGCGTGCGGATGAGACGATGCTGCGGCAGATTTTGATCAATCTACTGCACAACGCCATCAAGTACACCGGCGAGGGCGGGATCACGGTCACTACCTCGGCACAGAACGGCCAGGTAGTATTTGCCGTTGCCGACACCGGAGCCGGCATCCCGCCGGGATACGAGCAGGAAGTCTTCGAACCATTCCGGAGGGCAGGGCACCCGGGACGCCGGGAGATTGACGGCATCGGCCTGGGGCTCGCCGTCGCCAAGCGCTATGTTGAGGAGCAGGGCGGCCGGATCTGGTTCGAGCGCGGCCTCCAGGGCGGGACGATCTTCTATGTCACGCTGCCGGCGGGAGTCAGTTCATGAAAATTCTTGTCGTTGAGGACGACGATCGCTCCAGGGACTTGCTGGTCAAGTACCTGGGCGCCAAGGGGCACGAGGTGATCGCCGCCGAGGATGGTGTGCGCGCGCTGGACGCCGCGCGTGTCACCGATCTGGAGATGGTGCTGCTCGATGTGAACCTCCCCGGCATTGACGGATGGGGCGTCCTGCGGACCCTGCGGATGTTCGGCCATGTTCCGGTGATCATGGTCACGGTGCGTGATGCGCCTCAGGAAAAGGTGGCCGGACTGGATCTGGGCGCCGACGACTACATCACCAAACCGTTCGACCTGCGTGAACTCGACGCGCGCATCCACGCGGTGATGCGGCGGTATCAGGCCGCCCCCGCCCCGGGGGCCCGCACGGGTGAGGTGGTCATCGACAACGAGCGGAAGGAAGTCATCGTACGTGGCCGGGCGGTGGCGCTCTCGCCCAAGGAGTTTGAGTTGCTGCGCCTGCTTGCCTCGCGGCCGGGCCGGGTATTCTCCACCGAGGAGATCCTGGCTGCGGTCTGGCCGGACCGCGACGCGGCGACCTCCGAGGATGTGAAGAAGTACGTGCACATGCTGCGGAACAAGATCGAACGGGACCCCGCCGATCCGAACATTATCGTGACCGCCCGGGGGTTCGGGTACCGGTTGGCGGTTCCCGAGCCGCCGACCCAATAGCGCTCCGGGTTGGAATTTGGGTATACTATTGCACGGCACGCCGCGGAGGGGTGCGAGAGCGGCTTAATCGGCACGCCTGGAGAGCGTGTAGGCGGGCTACAACCCTGCCTCGTGGGTTCAAATCCCACCCCCTCCGCCAGGTGACATACTTCTGACGGGGCGAGACTCATGAACATCCGTGAATGGTTTGGCCAGCTGCCCATTGACTGGCGGCGTGCGGGGCGCAGCACCTTCGACTTTGCGAAGACGCTGATCGTCGCGTTCCTGCTGGCCCAGCTGGTGATGGTGTCGGTCGCGCAGGCGTTCCAGGTCGAACAGTACTCCATGGAACCGACCCTGCTGCCGCACGATCGGGTGCTGGTCAACAAGTTCCTCTACCGGTTTCGCGGCCCCGAGCAGGGCGACATCATCGTCCTGCGGTACCCTCGCGACCCGGGCCGCAACTACATCAAGCGGATCGTGGGCCTGCCAGGTGATAAGGTGCAGATCCAGGACGGTCACCTCCTGGTCAACGACGTGCGGGCCGAGGAGATCTACGTGAACGGCGCGCCGACCGGAGACTACGGTCCCGAAACCGTCCCCGCAGACTCGTTCTTTGTGCTTGGGGACAACCGGAATAACAGCGAGGACAGCCGGGCGTTCGGGTTTCTCAAGCGGGATCTCGTTGTCGGCCAGGCGATCCTGATCTACTGGCCAGTTCCCCGCATTCGGCTACTGCGCGTGAGATAACTCAAGGCACGGACCGTCAGGAGGATACCCGCGGCGGCCAGCAGCAGGCCGGCCAGGTCAAACCACAGCGGTTGAAACTCCGCCCGTGCAGAGCCCCCCACGAATCCTGGGATGTCCAGGTGTAAGAACCGGACCAGGACCCACGGCACGCCGTTGAAGACGGCATGCCCGGCGATGCAGGGGATGAGAGAGCCTGTCCGCACCAACCACCACCCAAAGACCATGCCGATCACCGTGGCCGGGAGAAGCTGCCAGGGGTTCAGATGGAAGGCTCCGAAGAGGACGGCTGAGGTCAGGATGGCCTTTCTCACGCCGTAGCGACTCAGAAAGCCGTGCAGGATCAGCCCCCGAAAGAGTAACTCCTCCGTCAATGGAGCGACAATCACGAGCGCGAGCAGAGGGCCCCAAAAACCCGCCCGAGGTCCCATCATCGCCGAAAAGAGCACGGCGTACCGTGGTGGGATGGGTAGGACGAGGAGAACCGCGTTGTCCAGCTCAGAGAGCACGATGATGCAACCGATGACGGTGAGCAACATCGGGAAGAGAATAACGCGGCGGATCGGCACGAACGGGAACACCTCTCGAAGCGGCGCGCGCGTCTTCCTGAACCCCCACAGGAGCGTCAACCCGATGGCCAGCAGTTCGCTGATGGCCAGAGAGGCGGCGAAATCCTGGATGCGGAATCGAAGGAAGGCGAGCAGCACCCCCGCGAGGACCCCTGCCCCGGCCATGAGCAGGGCGGCTAGAAAGAGCAGCCAGATCGCCTGGCCGATACCAGGGTACTCGTGCTGGTGGGTCACGGGCGACCTTGACCCTCTCACTCCTCGCCCGGGACGTCTTCCTTCTCTTCTTCCTTCTCACGGATCTGCCAGCGCAACGCCTTGCCGAGGAAGGTCTTGGGAATCTCGCTCACGATCTCAAATCGTCGCGGCACCTTGTACGCTGAAAGCTGCTGCGCGGCATAATCCCGAAGTTCGCGCTTGAGGGCCCGAACATCGCCCCCGTCCTTGGGCACCACATGCGCAACGAGAATCTCACCGCGGATGCGATGATGGACGCCCGCGACGGCGACTTCCCTCACCTTGGGGTGGTGGTAGAGCACTTCTTCGATCTCACGAGGGAAGACCTTGAACCCGCCGATGTTGACCATGTCCTTCTTGCGGTCCTCGATGTAGAAGAAGCCGTCCTCGTCCACCCGCGCGATGTCGCCGGTATACAGCCACCCGTTGCGGATCGCCCGGTCGGTCTCGCCCGGGTTGTTCCAGTAGCCCTTCATAACCTGCGGCCCGCGGACGACCAGCTCGCCGACTTCGCCCACAGGCAAGTCGCGCGTCCCCGTGTCCAGATCGACGATCTTCGCGTCGGTTGACGGGACCGGGACCCCGATGGCGCCGTTCTTCCGCGTCCCGTGGATCGGGTTCCCGTGGGTCAGCGGGGAGGCTTCGGACATCCCGTAGCCCTCGACCAGCCGCCCACCGGTCAACTCCTCGAAGCGGCGCTGCACCTCGGCCGGCAGCGCCGCGGAACCGGACACACAGGCACGGATCGACTTCAGGTTGTATTGCTCGACGTCGCGCAACTGGTTGATGGCCAGGTACATGGCCGGCGCGCCTGGGAAGATCGTGGGCTGGTACTTCGGCACCGCCGCGGCCACCGTCCTCACGTCGAACAATCGCATCAGGAGCATGATGTTGGCCGCCGCGACGACGATCGATAGGTTCATACAGACCGTCATGCCGTAGACGTGGAAAAACGGGACCACCGACAGCATCCGTTCCTGGCCTTCCACGAGGTCCGTCAGCCAGGTACGGCATTGGAGGCAATTCGATACCAGGTTGCGGTGGGTCAGCGTGGCGGCCTTCGGGATACCGGTGGTGCCGCCGGTGTACTGCAGCACGGCCGGATCGTCGGCGTTGACCGCGGGCCGCTGCTCCAACCGCGGAGCCCGCAGCATCTCCATGAAGGGGATGATGCCGGGTCCATCGGGCATCACGTCCCCTTCCTTCTTGGCTTTGAGCAGCCCGTACAACAGCCTGAATTTGGTCGGGAAGAAGTCGTGCAGATTCGTGACGATGACCGCCTGGAGATCGGTATGCGGCCTCACGGCATGGAGTTCCTTATACAAACGCGAGATCGCCACGGCGAACTTCGCACCGGAGTCCTTCAAATTGAAAACCAGGTCGCGCCCCTTGTAGAGCGGGTTCGTCTGGACCAGCACGCCGCCCGCCTTCCAGATGCCGTAGGCGGCAATCACAAACTGGGGGTTGTTGGGAAGCATAACCGCCACACGCTCACCTGGTCGAAGCCCTTGCCGAATGAGCGACTGCGCGAAGCGGTCGGTGAGGTCGTCGAGTTGGGCGTAGGTGATGCGACGGTCGAAGTTCGGGCCCGCCTGGATCAACGCCAGGGCGTCGGGGTATTTCCGCGCGCTCTGGTCGAGGAACCCGTAGATCGGGTGCGATGGAAACTCCAGCGTCCGTGGCACGCCCGGTTCGTAGAACTTGAACCAGGGCCGATCGCCTTCCGGCTCGGGGGTCGCCATGGGTTCCCTCCAGTTTGTCCGGTGAGACGCGCCTTCTTCGGACCGGCGAGCAAATCCTCCAGCGGGCCAGTAGGCGCACGGATCCGACGGCGGAGCCCTAAGAGCTCTCCCGCGTTCTAATCCTCTCGATCAAGATGGCAATCCGGTGACGTAGTTCGTCCCGGATTACGCGGAGTTCCTGGGGTGTCTTGCCGGTCGCGCCGGGCACCGACCAGTCCTCTGATTTCCCTTCCACACCGGCCGGACATCGATCCAGGCAGCCGAATGTGATCACGCGCGCCACCGCCGCGATCTGTTCACGCGTCACAAGCGCCGGCGTCTTCGGCTGGATCTCGGCACCGATCTCCCGCAACAGCTCGATCACCACCGGATTGATCGCGCTGGCGGGCTGAACACCGGCGCTCTCCGCACGCCATCCCGCAGGAGCGTCGGCGTTGAAGATGGCCTCGCTCAGGACGCTGCGGAACGTGTTCTCGACGCACACGAAGAGGACGGTCTTCACAGGAGGCGCGGCCGTCCGCCCTCGCGTGTCTGCCGCCTCGCCTTCCCCTTGTCCCGGCCGGGGAGCCGCTGCCGAGGGACCTCTCCGGTCCTCAAAGCTCCGAAACGTTCGCACGAGTTGAAGCATCCCCACCGCGAACAATAGCCCGCCGGTCAGGTCGAACCACAGCGGCTGAAGCGTCCCCTGCGCCGAAGCGCCGGCAAAGCCTCGGATGTTCATCCAATGAAACCTCAGGGCCCCGACCGCCAGCGCGTTGTTGAGCGCATGGCCGATGAGAGACGGGAGCAGCGAGCCGGTCTTCACGCGCCACCAGGCAAAGAGTATGCCTATGACCGTCGCCGTCACAATCTGGAAAGGGTTGATGTGGGAGAGCCCAAAGAGGATGGCCGAGGCCAGGATGGCCTTCCGCACGCTGTAGCGGCTCAGGAAGCCCCGCAGGATGAGCCCGCGGAACAGGAACTCTTCAGCGATTGGGCCGAGCACGACGATATAGATCACCAACGCCCAAACGGCGGCCTTCATCTCAGTGAGCAACCTGTAGAGGTCGATGACCGGCACGGATGTCGAATGCATGCGCAGGAGCAGATTGGTGACCTCAGAGAGCAGAATCGCGGCGCCCGCAATCGTCGGGATGATAGGCCACAGCACAGCGCCGCGCATCAATCTCAGGGGGAAGAGTTCACCGACCGGCGCCCGCGCCTTGCGAATGCCCCACAACATGACCAGCCCGTAGCCCGCAACAAAAGCGGCGAGCACGGCCACGAAACCCCAGCTCAACACGTAGGGATGACCACGAACAGCCAGCACAACGATGGCGCCCGCTGCCACGGACAGAACGATGAGGATAAAGAGTGTGAGCAGCAGCAGCCCGATCGCCTGCCGGATGCTCGGGTACACACCGGGGAGGGGTCCGGCGATCTCTCGCTTCTCGCGCCAGTATCGCCGGCGTACGTAACCTCCAAGAATCGCGGCGGGGATGGTGAGACCGTAGCCGAGGACCTGATACCAGACCGGACTATTGTCCGCGCGCAGCATCCTCAGGACCAGCCCGATCACGGTGCTGAGGATGCCTACGCCGAGGGCGTGCGCCAGGATCCGCCGGCCGGCGATAGCCGCGGCCACGTACCCGCCAACCGCAGTCATGGCGAGGCCGAAGACTAGACCGGCGGCTCTGTTGCCAACAAGGAACGACGAGAGCAGGGCGCCGCCCAAGATCGTCAACACATGATCGGTGATCGATCCAGCGAGGATGGCCAAGAAGTCCAGGCGGGCAGGCCGGGATCCGGTCGGGGGTGACTCGACCGACACGAGCGTCACTCCTTCTCCTGCTGCGATTTCCCGACGGAAATCTCCGAATCCTCCCCAATGTCTGTTATGATGCCTCTGGCCGTGCTAGGTGGGGAGCTAGCGGTTCCCTGTCACCCGCAATCCGCTACAGCGGGGCTGAACTCCCGCCTAGAGGCGCCATCCCGTGGGGCCGGGCCCGCGCGCGCAGCGAGGAAGGCCGGGTCTTGTGCAACGGGAACTGACCAACCCCGCCAGGCCCGGAAGGGAGCAACGGTACGTCAGCACTCCCGTGTGCCGCAGGGGCACCTGGTCGGAGCCGGCGGCGCGGAAACCGCCCGGGGGATGTTCGTCGAAGGCGGGTGCACGGCCAAGACCCACCTCTTCGAGAATCACGGACGTGCGAAGCGCTTGCGACTCCGCGCCCGACTGGCAGCCCAGAATGCCTCCTTGGTCAACCCTCGCCCGGCTCGGATGCTCTGCCGCGACCTCTCAAGCAGCGCGCGAAACCGGGGCGACCGCGACAGGACAAGACGTTCCAAATCGTCCTCATTCTGAGGCGCCAGAAGTACAGCTACGGCCTTCCCGTTGCGGGTGATGATGATCGGTCCTTCGGTCTCACACTGCTTGAGGTAGGCGCTCAATCGAGCCTTCACCTCTGCCACGGGAGCAATTCTCATGGCTCAAAGTCCTCCTCGCCGATGATCAGGCGATCGCGCACCTTTGTACCGACAGCAAGAATGAGGACGACGCACTCCTCCGCGTCAATATCGTAGAAGAGTCGAAAGCGATTTCTCGGGCCGAATCGCAGTTCCCATGTTGCGCCAAAGGGCGCCGGCTCTTCGAGAGGCTTTCGGTTTCGCGTGACCGTACCCGGAGCCTGCACCAGCTGCGTCCCGACTGTGCGCTTGATGAGTGGATGGTACTTACGCTCGATGACATCGAGGTGGTCAAGCACCTCGGGAGCATAGACAATCCGGAATCTGACGCAACCCGACACTGACTAGAATTATGATCAGAATTCTATGCACGTCAAGGGCGTTGCGGCTCATCCCCCGAATGCAGCCATCGGTATGACGGCGCGCACAGCGAGGAGGAGGGCGGACTAATCTTCTTGTGCCTCGGGCATAATCTCCATTGAAGTACCAGTAAGGGGGCGGTGGAGTTGCGGAAGCAATCGCCTCTTCCTGACGGCTATCGGGTGGACGAGGTCGAGGGGTACTTGCGCCTCTTCAGTCCGCAGGGGATACCGCTCCAGGAGGAGCCACAGGGCCCGGGTGCTGCATCTGCCCTCGAGGCGCGTGCCTGGAAAGACGCCTGGGAGCAGATCGAGCGCGAACTCAAGGAGGAACTCCACGCCCTGCGCGAGGGGATCCGCCCACTGTATGACTTGCGGCGGTTGCGGCAGTACATGCGGATGCTGGATGCCATGGCGGAGGTGCCTCCGAGCAGGGCGGAGCAGCCGAATCGAAGTGGCGCCGTGGCATGGCTCGCGCTCGCCGCTTCGGCGGCGGCGATTGCCGTGGTCCTCTTGACCACTCCGCTCCGGATCGCGCGTGGGCCAGAGCCGGCGCCACATGCGGTCGTGCCCGGTCCGAGTGCCGCCGCGCCATCCGCTGGGCAGTCGGTCTCCACGACCGCTACTGAGCCCGCGGGCAGACCCGCATCATCGCCGCAGGTGCGGGGCAACTCCCCTGCCCGACCTTCCGTCATGCTTCAGCGGCCCGCCAGGGTGGCGCGTCCTACCGCACCCGCAGCCGGGCAACCCGTGATCGCAGGGTACGGGGTTGGCTTCGGGGAGTTCGCGAGTCACGCCGCCGCAGAAATCAGGATGCACCTCATCCGGGGGAAAGGGTACCTTGTGTATGTGACGCGCATCGGGGATTCATTCCAGGTGGCGACCCGGCCGTATCGCACACGCGTGCAGGCTGAACGCCTTGCGAATGCCCTGCAGGAGATCGGTCTACCCGCCAGGACGTTCATCGCTGCGTCTCCTGCTCTCTGAATGCCCCACCCGTCGGTCGTACTATCCTCCAAGTCCGTACTCGAACAACTCGAGCAGGCGGTGATAGGTAGTCTTTGATAGCGTCTGTCCGTCGAAGGAAAGCCCACGGCCGGGGAAGCATGGACAGGAACGTTCGGGGTGGCTGTCTAACGGGAGGGACGACACCCTTCCATCCCCACGGTCTCTGGAGGAATTGAGTGGGCCGCTACATCGCTCGGCGCGCTGTCTGGGTCATCATGGTGCTGCTGGGAGTCTCGGTGCTGACCTTCATCGTCATGCATCTCACGCCGGGTGATCCTGCCCAGATTCTGCTCGGACCAATGGCCACGCCTGAGGAGACCGCCCGGTTGCATCAGGAACTGGGCCTGGATCGCCCGCTGGTCGTGCAGTATGTGGTTTGGCTGGGTCATGTAGTCCGGGGCGACCTGGGGCGCTCCATTACCCTGCACCGCCCCGTACTGGAGGAAGTCCTCATACGGTTTCGCGCCACGCTCGTCTTGACCGCGGGCGGCGTGGTGCTGGCCTTCGGACCGGGCATTCTCCTGGGCGTCATGGCCGCCCGATGGCAGGGATCGTGGGTAGACCGCTTTTCGACCGTCCTGACCGCAGCCGGGGTCAGCGTCACGCCCTTCTGGTACGGGATGCTTCTGATCATCCTGTTCTCACTGAAGCTGCGCTGGCTGCCTGGGACCGGGATGTACTCCCCCGCGGGGCAGCAAACCCTGCCGGATCTTTTGGTCCACCTGATCCTGCCGGCCGTCACCCTGTCGGCGCTCCCCGCCGCGGTCATCACCCGTGTCACGCGGACCAGCATGGTGGACGCCCTGCGCGGTGACTACGTGCGCACCGCCCGGGCGAAGGGCGTAGACGAGCGCGGCGTCGCCTTTCGGCACGCGTTCCGGAACACGCTGGTCGCCATCGTCACCGTGATGGGGCTGGAGATGGGGTTCTTGCTGGCGGGGGCCGTCTACGTCGAGTACGTCTTCAGCTGGCCTGGAGTCGGTCTCATGATGGTGAACGCGATCTTGACACGGGATTTCCCGGTGATTCAAGGGGGCGTGCTGCTGGTGGCGACGACGTATGTGCTCATCAATCTCCTGTCTGACGTGCTCTATGCTGCCCTGGACCCTCGGATCCGGTTCGTCTAAGCATGCTCGAACAGGCTGAGTTAACACCGGTCCCCATGCTGGTCGCGCTCCACCGGCCCACACGGCGGGGGCTGCGGCGGTTCATGCGCAATCGCAGCGCGGTCTTCGGCGCGGCCGTGGTCGGGGTGCTCATCTGCGCGGCGCTGCTGGCGCCGTTTCTCCCCATGGCGAACCCCGATAGGATCGCCCTGAGCCGGCGCCTTCAACCACTCTTTTCGCCGGGATACATCCTTGGATCCGACCACCTCGGCCGCAACCTTGTCAGCAGGCTGGTGTGGGGCGCGCGTGTCTCACTCGTGGTCGGCTTCGTGGCAGCGGGGCTCGCGCTGAGCGTCGGGGCCACCCTGGGGATCCTGGCGGGATTCTACGGTGGAAAAGTCGACAACCTCTTGATGCGTGGGATCGATATCCTCATGGGATTCCCTGAGATCCTCCTGGCCATCGCCGTCGTGGCGGCCCTCGGCCCTGGTCTGATCAATGCCATGATGGCGGTCGCACTGGCCAACGTGCCGTTCTACGCACGCGGCATCCGCGGGGCGGTCCTGCTTTTGCGGGAAGGCGATTTCGTGGAAGCGGCCAGGTCGGTCGGGGCGAACGATCGACGGATCATCTCCCGGCATCTCATCCCCAACATCGTCGCCCCCATGGTGGTCTTTCTGTCCCTGAACATTGGCTGGATGATCACGGAGATGGCTGGATTGAGTTTCATCGGGCTGGGCGCTCAGCCTCCCACCGCGGATTGGGGGACGATGCTGGCGGACGGCCGGGCGTTCATCACGGTCGCTGCCCATGTGGCCACGGTGCCCGGTCTCGCCATCTTCGCGCTCGTCCTGGCGCTGAACCTTGTGGGAGAGGGGCTGCGTGAAGCCCTCGACCCCAGGAGCCAGTAGGGTGGACGTGGGAACGGCGCCGGTCACAAAGGAGTGGCGTTTGCTTCGCCCGTGATTCGGCCCGATGCCCGCTGGTGCTGCGGCGACAGCGCGGCATACACCGCCCAGCACGCCGGCGTCGGGACGCCGGCCTCGCGCCCATACCGGACGACCGTCCCGTGCAGTGCCTCGATCTCGAGGCGCTTCCCGTGCGTCAGATCGTAGAAAAGGGATGAAGTCGAGTCCGGTTCCAGTCGTTGAGACAGGGCCAGGTGCGCCTCCACGACATCCGACCCCACCTGTACGCCGCGCGCCTGCCCCACCGCCACGACCTCTTCGAGAATCTGCCGGAACATCATCCACGCCGGCGGGCAGGTGCGAATCTCGCCAATCGGGAGCCGCGTGAGCGCGGTCATCCCGGCGCTCGCACAGATGAAGGCAAACTTGATCCACTTCTCGCGGATGATATCATCGGAGGCCGTCGCGTTGATGCCGGCCGCCTTGAACTGCTCCTCCCACCGCCGCACCCGATCGCTCATCCCGCCCTGCCATTCCCCTAAGAGCATACGTCTCGGGCCCGCGGACTGATGGACAACCCCCGGCGACTCGATGGTCGCCAGCACGTAGACGACGCCGCCGAGGATGCACCCCGCACCGAACAAGCCGGCCAAGACGTCCTCGTTGTCGACGCCGTTTTGCAGGGAGAGAATGACGGTCTGCGGACTGAGTGTGCCCCGCAGTGGCTCAGCGGCGCTCTTCGTATCGAAGGATTTCACCGTGAAGAGGATCAGGTCGGGCGACGGTCCGTCGCCGGGAGACTCGACGGCGCCGCCGGGTCCAAAGATGTCGCCGTGCGTCGTTCGGAGGCGGATCCCGCCCTGGCGCCGTATCGCGTCTAGGTGGGCGCTGCGGCAGACGAAGGTGACCTGGTGCCCGGCCGCGCCCAACAGCCCGCCGTAGTATCCGCCCAGCCCACCGGCGCCGATAACGGTAACGTTCATCTGCGAGCAGGCTACTTGTCCGCGCGGCCACGTGGCGGGAGATGCCCTGATGGAGGATCCTGGGTAGGCTCCCGCTCAGTGGCGTCCTCCCGCGTCTGACCGTCCCGTTCGCCTCGCGCCGGTCCAAACCGCCGCAGCCGATCCGCCAGTTCGTCGAGGTGCCGGCTCACGAGGAAGTTGACCGTCCCCTCGGGGTAGTTCCCCTCGGCGTCGGCCTCGCCTGCGGGCAGGCCGGTCAGGACCTCCAACCCCTCATTGATCGTCTTGACTGCCCAGAGGTGGAACGTTCCATCGTGGATCGCCTGCGTGACCTCGTCGTTGAGCATCAAGTTGCGCAGGTTCTGATGGGGGACCATCACACCCTGGCGGCCCGTCAGACCGAGCGCCTTGCACACATAGTAGAAACCCTCGACCTTTTCGTTCACCCCGCCGATCGGCTGGATTTCGCCTTTCTGGTTGACCGATCCGGTGACGGCGATCCCCTGCTCGATCGGCGCGCCCGCCAGGTCACTGAGCAGCGCATAGAGCTCGGTGGACGACGCCGAGTCGCCTTCCACTTCTTCATAGAGCTGCTCAAACGTCAGCGAGGCGTTGAGCGACAACGGCCGCCGCTGCGCGAACTTGCCCCCCAGGTACGCCCCCAGGGTCAGCACACCCTTGGTGTGGATGCGGCCCGACATCTGCGTCTCGCGTTCGATGTTGACGACGCCGCGGCCGCCGACGAATGTCCGCGCCGTCACCCGCGACGGCCGGCCGAAGGCGTAGTCGCCCAACATGAGGACCGAAAGCCCGTTGACCTGGCCGACGGCGGCGCCGTCAGTCGCCACCAGAATCTGCCCGTTGCGGATCAGGTCGCGGACGCGCTCCTCGATTCGGTTGCTGCGGCGGATCTTCTCGTCGACCGCGCGGCGGACGTGTGGCGCCGACACAGTGACGGCACCCTCGCTCTTCGCCCACGCGGACGCCTCGTAGATCACGTCCACCATCTCATTGAACCGCATCGACAGCCGCTGCTGATCCTCGGCGAACCGCGCGCTCTGCTCCAGTACGCGCGCCACCGCGCTGCGGTCGAACGGCAGCAGCCCCTGCTGCCGGCAGATCGTGCCGATCGCTCGAGCGTACTCGACCATCGCGTCGCCGGTCCGCTCGATGTCAACGTCAAAATCGGCCTTGATCTTGAACAGCTTCGGGAAATCATCTTCGTACTGGTAGAGCAGGTGATAGATGAGCGAGACCCCGATGATGATGACCTTCACGTTCAGGGGGATCGGCTCGGGGCGCAGTGTCGCGGTGGTGAAGAGGCCGTACTGCTCGGCGATGTTCTCGACGCGGATCTCGCGGCTCTTCAACGCGCGCTTCAAACCTTCCCAGGAGAATGGCGAAATCAGCAGATCCCGCGCCTGGAGGATCAGATAGCCGCCGTTCGCGCGGTGGAGGGCGCCGGGTTTGATCATCGTGAAATCCGTCACCATCGCCCCAAACTCACCGCGGTACTCGGTCTTTCCGAACAGGTTGTAATAGGTCGGGTTCAACTCGAGCGCCACCGGGGCACCCTTCGTCTGGCTGTGATCGATGAGGAGGTTGACCCGGTAGCGGGTGAACTCGGCACCCCGGCGGGGCATGAAGGGCAGTTGCGGCTGCTGCTCACCTTCGTCCTTGAAGTCGTCGTGGCGCTCGACCACGTCGGTCAGGAACCCATCAAGCCACGCGACGATCCGCGGATGCTCGGCGTAGGCCTGCTTGAGGGTATCGACCGCGAGGCTGGCGACGGACAGCACCGCCGACCGCTCCAGTTCCTGAATCGCCTCCCTGGCTTCCCGCTCGATGCTGCGCACCTTGCGGGTGGCGTCGCCGACGTTCTCCTGCAGCGTGCGCGCCCGGCGCTCGAGTTCCTGCCGGTGAGCCTGGGGGAGTTGGGCGAGCTGCTCGTCGCCCAGCGGCTCGCCCGACGCCGAGATCGACACCGGGACGATCCCCATTGGCGTCCGCTGCAGCGCGAAGCCCAGGCGTCGAGCCTCCTGCTCAAGGTCGCGCCAGATGGTGTTCGCCTGCTGCTCGAACGACTGGATCACACCGCTGCGTTTGGCCTCGAACGTCTCGCTGGAGAAGAGTTTACGAATGGAATCCTTCAGTTCGTCAACCAACTGCTCGATCTCACGCCGGAACCGCGAGCCCTGGCCCGGCGGCATCGGGATCGCCAGGGGCTGGTCCGGCTGCTGGAAGTTGTGCACGTAGATCCAGTCGGATGGCACCGTTTGGGAGGCGGCGACCTGGGTCACCCTACTCTGGGTATAGGTGGTCCGGCCAGTCCCCGGCGGCCCGGCCACGAAAATATTGTAGCCGGGCTGAGGAACCGTTAGCCCGAAGTCGAGGGCGCTGACGGCCCGCTCCTGCCCAACGATGCTGTCGCCGGGCGGGAGATCGGCGGTCGTCTCAAAGGGCAGGTCGTCGGGCCGGCACGTCCAACGCACCTGGTCAACGGGAACACGGCGGATGGAGCGGATATCTTCTGCATTCATACATGCCAGCTTCGGTGGTTCCCGGGGGCTCTCCTGTGGCGCGGTCACGGATCCAGGCGGGGATCGGGGCCGTGCGGATCGAAGTGCACGCGAGGAGACGAAGAAGATGGGCACCGGACCGGGGACCTGCGTCGAGGTGGTGACGGCGTAATGGTGGACGTCACCCTCATCGGACATTTCGCCCGGGACCGGCTGGTCTTCCGCGGCGTCACCGAGGTCGCGTCCGGAGGCGGCGTCTATTACGGCTCGCTCGCGCTCCGCCGCCTGGGCTTTTCGGTGGCGGTCGTCACCAGGCTGCATCCTCGGGATTTCGATCGGCTGGAGGAACTGCGCCGCGAGGGCATCACCGTCTACGCGTCGCCGGCGGACGAAACCACCGGCATCGAGAACATCTATCCCGGCGAGACCATGGACCGGCGCATCTGCCGGCCGCTGGCGTTCGCCGGTCCTTTTTCCGCGCAAGAGATTCCTCACGTGGATGCGCGTGTCACCATCATCACGCCCTTGATGGCGGGGGAAGTTCCGCGCGATCTGGTGCGCGCGATCGTCTTGCGCGGGCCGGTCGGACTCGACGTGCAGGGCTTCGTGCGCGTGCGCGACGGCGACACGCTGGCGACGAAGGACTGGCCGGGCAAAGCTACCGACCTGGCCGGGGTCACCTTTCTCAAAGTCGATGACGCGGAAGCGGAAGTGCTCACCGGCCACAGCGACAAACGTCGAGGGGTGCAGGCCCTGGCCGGTCTCGGCCCGCGCGAGGTCATCCTGACGCATCCGGGCGGCGTGCTGGTCTTCGCCGATGGAGCGTTTTTCGAAGCCCCGTTCACTCCGCGTACCGTTCTGGGACGCACCGGACGCGGCGACACCTGCTTCGCCACCTACGTGGCCGGCCGGTTGAATGCTTCCCCGGCGGATGCCTGCCGGCTGGCTGCGGCCGTGACGTCGCTCAAGATGGAGCACCCCGGGCCGTACCGCGGGACGCGGGCAGATGCAGAGCGCCTCCTCGCGGGCTCATCCGGCTCGGCGGTGTAGCGCACGCGATGAGAATCGGCATCTTCGTCGACAGCTACAAACCGATCATCACGGGGGTCGTGAACACCGTGGATCTCACGCGCCGGGGCCTGGAGGCCCTGGGCCATGAGGTTCACATCTTTGCGCCCGCCTCCCCCGGCTATCAGGACGCCGAGGAGCGCGTGTACCGGTTTCACTCAATCAATCTCTCCACCAGGGTGGCGGCGCCGCTGGCCATCCCGGTGTCTCCCAGCGTTCTGGCGATGATTCCCCGGCTGAGCCTGGATGTCATTCACACGCAGCATCCCTTCGCCGTCGGGCAGCTCGGTGTCTACATGGCGCGGCGGCTGGGACTCCCGGCCGTGTATACGTTCCACACACAGTATGAGCAGTACGCGCACTACGTCCCGCTCAACCAGCAACTTGTCAGAACGCTAGCGCGGTGGGTCGTGGTCAGCCATGCGGAGCGCTGTGACGTGATCATCTGCCCCGCGCTGACCATCCGGGAGCTGCTGCTCTCCTATGGCATCCGGCGTCCGATCGAGATCGTGCCGAACGCGGTCGACCTGAGCGCATTCGATCACGTGCCACCGGGCGACCTGCGCGCGCGTCTCGGCATCGGGCCGACCGAGCGGGTCGCCGTTTACTGCGGCCGTCTGGCGAAGGAGAAGAACCTGCCGTTCATGCTCCATGCGCTCCGGCGCGTCCTGCTGGAGATGCCCGAACGGCGGCTGATGCTGGTGGGAGAAGGGACAGAACAAGAGGACCTGATGGCTCTTGCACAGAGGCTCGATCTGGGCGACCGTGTACTGTTCCCAGGCCGGATCGAGTATGCGGAGATCCCGCGCTACTACGCGGCGGCCGACCTGTTCGTGATGACGTCGGTCACCGAGGTGCGGCCGCTGGCGCTGATCGAAGCGATGGCGTCCGGGCTGCCGGTGGTCGCCGTATCGGCCCCCGGCTCGGCGGATACGGTGACCTCCGGCTCAGATGGACTCCTCACGCCGGAAGATCCGGTCGACTTCGCGGAGGCCGTCCGGCATTTGCTGACCGACGACGCCGCGCGTCAGGAGATGGGACGCCGGGCCCGCGAGACGGCCAGGACCTATTCGATCCTCGACGCGACGCGGCGCCTGGTGGAGATCTACGAGCAGGTACGCGAGCGCCGCCTCGCGGAGCAGCCTGGAGGAGCCCGGTGAATGTCTACGGAACCCAACATGTAGTCCCACAACATGGTCTGGAGGTGACACGATGAAAGGCCACCGGATCGCCGTGAT
>JBGPLF010000033.1:0-22001 GCA_041486265.1 bacterium | reverse complement strand
TCCACCACGATCTGGTCGCCTGCCAGCACACCCTGGGACCCCCTGACGAGGGCCTCGCCCTCGAGCACGCCCCGGCCCTCCTTTTGAAACAGGGTCGCCCGCGTCGCCGTCGCGGTGGTCTTCCCATCGGTCACGCGCACGCGTCCGCTCGCCGTGGCTACGCGGGTCGCGGCGTCGATGCTCATGGTATCGGCGGTGATCGTCACCTGGGATGCGGGGGGAGGCGGAGCGGCCGCGGCGAGCACGACGGCCGAGGCCGGTGCGGCAAGCAGGCTCCCGGCCAGCGCCGCCGCGGTGAGCGATCGGGTGATCCGCCGGTCATTCACGATCGATCTGCGCCCGCTGCAGCCGGCCGCTGTAATCGATGTAAACACTTTTCCACTCGGTGAACACGTCAAGGACTTGCATCCCGCCCTCGCGATGGCCGTTGCCGGTCTGGCGCGTGCCGCCGAACGGCAGATGGACCTCGGCACCGATTGTCCCGTGATTCACGTAGACGATGCCCGTCCGGATCTCTTCGATCGCCCGCATCGCCGCCCCAACGTCACGGGTGAAGATGGACGCCGAGAGGCCGTAGCGCACATCGTTCACGACGGCGATCGCGTCATCGAGCGTCGCGCACTCGATGGTCGCGACGACCGGGCCGAAGATCTCCTCCTGGGCCACGCGCATCTCGGGGCGCACGCCGTCGAAGATCGTCGGCGCGTAGAAGTAGCCTCCTTCCAGCCCCTTGGGAGACAGCCGGTCGCCGCCCGTGACCACACGGACGCCTTCGCTCCGTCCGATACCGACATACTCCTCCACGGTGGCCCGCTGGCCGTCACTGATCAGGGGACCCATCTCGGTGGACGGATCCAGGCCGTCGCCGATGCGCAGCCGGGCCGCGCGCGCCGCCAGCCGCTCGACCACCTCACCGTGCACGCGCGGGGTCGTGACGATCCGGCTACAGGCGGTGCATCGCTGGCCGGTGGTGCCAAAGGCGCTCCAGGTTAACGCATCGGTGACCAAGTCCAGGTCGGCGTCGTCCAGGACAATCGCCGCGTTCTTGCCCCCCATTTCGAGCGAGACGCGCACACCGCGCGCCGCGCACCGCGCCGCCAAGCTCAGCCCAACGTCCGTCGAACCGGTGAACGAGATCACCGCCACGCCCGGGTGGTCCACAAGCGCAGACCCCGCCGCGCGGCCGGTGACGTAGTTCAAGACCCCAGGGGGCAGCCCCGCGTCCTCGAGCAGGCCGACGAAGGCCGCGGCCACCAGCGGGGTGTATGAAGCCGGTTTGAAGACGACCGTGTTGCCGCACACGAGCGCGGGGACGATCTTCCAGGAGGGAATCGCCATGGGAAAGTTCCACGGCGTGATGACGCCCACCACGCCCAGCGGCTGCCGCAGGCAGTAAGCCGCCTTGCGGGGCATCTCGCTGGTGGTCGTGTAGCCGTGCAGGCGCCGGCCCTCGCCGGCGATGAAGTACGTCATGTCGATGGCTTCCTGCACATCGCCACGGGTTTCGGTCAGGATCTTGCCCATCTCGCGCGTCATCAGCCGGGCAAGGTCTTCCTTCCGCTGCACCAGCAGCTCCGCCGCCCGAAACAAGATCTCGGCCCGCCGCGGGGCCGGCATCGCGCGCCAGCGCGGCCAGGCATCTGCAGCCGCGCGCACCGCGGCGTCGACATCGGCGATGGTGGAGTCCGGCACGCTACCCAACACCGCCCCCGTGGCCGGGTTCATCACCGGCATCGTGGCCCCGCTGGTGCTGTCAACCCAGCGGCCGGCGATGTGGTTGCGAACCTGGGTCTGCGATTGTCCGGTCAATTGAGACCGCTCCTTTCGTGTGGCGTATTGGCTAGGTCGACGGACGCCTAGACGCGGGCGCCGCAACGGGCACGCGTTCGACCAGCTTGCGCGCGACCTCGCGCAACACTTTCGCGGCCGGCGAGTCGGGGTGCGCCTTGACAACCGGCTGCCCGGTGTCGCTGCCCTCGCGCACGTTCACGTCGAGGGGAATCTCCCCAAGCAGCGGCACGCCGAGTTGCTCGGCCAAGCGCAGCCCACCGCCGCGGCCGAAGAGATCAATCGTCGGGCCGCCGGGCGTCGGCGCAAACCCCGACATGTTCTCGACGACGCCGACGACCTCCATGTTGACCTTCTCGGCCATCTTTGCCGCGCGCTGCGCGACCGCGGCGGCCGCCGGCTGCGGTGTCGTCACGATCAGCATGCTGGCCTGCGGCAGCGTCTGCGCGATGGTCAGCGACACGTCCCCGGTTCCCGGCGGCAGGTCGATGAGCAGGTACTCGAGATCATCGCCCCAGTGGACCTCGGAGATGAAGGTCACTACCGTCTTGTGCAGCATCGGGCCGCGCCAGACCACAGCCTCGTTCTCGTCCGGCAGCAGGAACCCGATGGACATCACCCGGATGCCGTCGCGCTCCAGCGGGATCAGCATCTGATCGATCGCGGTCGGCCGGCCGGTGATCCCCAGCATCCGAGGGATCGAGAATCCGTAGACGTCCGCGTCGATGACCCCGACACGCCGGCCATCCATCGCCAGCGCCATCGCCAAATTTGCTGTCACCGTGGACTTGCCGACGCCGCCCTTGCCGCTGGCCACCGCGATGACCCGCGTCTGGGACTCGGCGGTGAGGAACGACGAGTGCTTCGCCGGGTGAGTCTCCCCGCCGCGAAGCTTCTGGATCAGCCCCTGACGCTGCTCCTGGCTCATCACGCCGAGCTTCACGTCAACGTGGTTGACGCCGGGAAGCGCCTTCACTTTGTCGGCGATCGACTGGACGATCGTCTCGCGCAAAGGGCAGCCGCTGATTGTGAGCAGGGCGTCCACCGTCACCCGGCCGTCGCCCACGGTGACCTCGCGGACCATGTCCAGTTCGACGATGCTCTTGTGCAGTTCAGGGTCCTGGACGTCGCGAAGAGCCTCCAGCACCTGCTCCCGGGTCGGGCCGTTCGAACGGCGGAACATCACATTCCTCCTTCAGAGGGTGTGCTTACGGAGAGTGTAACACCCACCCCTGCACCCCGGCTACCGGCGTCAGCTCACCTATTGACCGGGCGCAGGTGTCCGAGGCCCGGGGCCTCGATCCCGGCCGCGGCGTCGACGCCGGCGCCGCCCGCGGCCCTCGGGTCTCTGCGCGGAAGACGGGCCCGCGACCTTCGAGGCCGGCGGTTCACCGGGTTCTTCCTCCTGCGGCTCCTCAGCGCCGGCGGAGAGATCTTCTCCGTTGGGCGTTGCTTCCGCGGTCCCGGCCGGCGGCTCTGCATCAGGCGCAGCCTGGCTGCGCCTGGGCGCCAGGCGTACCAGGTCCCTCTCCGCCGACGCCTTGATCTTGCCGAGCGTCCTATCGATATGACCGGAGAGGATCTGCTGGACCGAGGACTCTGAGAAGAACACGATGCCGGGATCCACGGCAAGCTGCACGATCAGATCCGTGTCCCCATCGGCATCCTTCAAGACATAGGCCCCGGACAGCCCACGCAGCGTGCCCCGCGCCTGGCGGAACTCGATGCGGCCGGGAGGCCGCATTACCATCCGCTGCACCGACATGATCGGCAATCCCCCAAAGAATCCATGGAACTCCACGAGTGCAGCGGTCTGCGAGCGCTCCAGCAGATCAGCGGTCATCCAGAGATCGGCGTACCGCGAGTGAGATTCCAGGCGGCTCAACAACTGCCAGACCCGCTGCGCCGGCGCGCGGATCAGGCGGTGGCCCTCGATGCGGATCTCCCGGTCCACGGCGGCGCTCCGTCCAACTCCTACCGTGCCGGCAGCGCGGTCCGCACGTCGCGTACGAGATCGATGATGCGGTCGTAGCGGCCGAACGAGGGAATGAGGTAGGCGCCCGCGACGCGACTGCGGATGGCCAACAGCAGTTCGCGGGCCGCACGCAGCCCGGCCTCCCGGCCGTCCGTCGCCGCACGCATCTGCGCCCGGATGCCCTCGGGCACGACCATCCCGGGCAACTCGTTGTGCAGGAACTCGGCATGCTTCGCGCTGTGCAGCGGGAGCACCCCGATCAGCACCGGCACCGGCAAGCGCCCAACGCGGTCGAGGAACCGGTCGAGAGTCTCCGGCTCGAAGATGGGCATCGTGCAGATGAAGTCGCCGCCGGCCGCCAGTTTGCGCTCCAGCGCGCGGGCTTCCCGGGCGGGATCGCGCGCAGCCAGGTTCAGGGCCACGCCGACCAGAAACCGCGTCGGCGAACCGATGGCGTTCCCGGCGATGTCGCGCCCCTGGTTGAACTCCTTGATCATGTGCACCAGGCCCGAGGGGTGGATGTCCGACACCGCCGTGGCCTGTGGATAGTCGCCGGCCTGCGGCGGATCGCCGCGGACGACCAGGACGTTCCGGATCCCAAGCGCGTGCACCGCCAGCAGGTCGGACTGCAGCCGGATCAGGTTGCGGTCGCGCATCGTGAAGTGCAGGATCGTCTCGAGGCCGACCTCACGCTGGATTCTGGCGGCGACCGCCCAGGGGCTCATCCGCAGGCGCGCCATGGGGTTGTCGGACACGTCGACGGCGTCTACTCCTGCTGCCCGCAGCCGCCGGCAACTCTCGAGTTCCTCCGCATCCTGCGCGCCTCGCGGCGGGGACACTTCAACGGTGACGACGAACCGGCGCCCGAGTTTTTGCGCCAACGTCCCCGGCGCCTCGTCGATCCGTGCGGGCGGCGGCGGTGACGTCGGGACCGCCGGCGCTCTGGGCCTCGCCGCGGTCTCGCCCCGGCCGGCGACGGCCTCGCGGATGGCGGCGATGTGCTCAGGCGTGGTGCCGCAGCATCCGCCGATCACCGCCACGCCCATCTCCGCCAGTGCGCGGGCGTGTTCGGCCATGTACGCGGGCGAGGCCACATACGACAGGCGCCCGCCGACGTACGACGGCGACCCGGCGTTCGGCATCGCCGCCAGCGGCGTGCGCGCCACCGCCGCCATCCGCTCCATGACCTCGACGATACCCTGCGGACCGACACTGCAGTTGGCGCCGATAACGGCGACGCCCAGCGCCTCAAGGCGCGCGACGATCTCCTCGGGTGAATAACCGAGTAGGGTGCGGCCGTCCTGGGTGAAGGTCATCTGGGCGATAATCGGCAGATCGGTCACGCGCTGCGCACCCTGGACCGCGGCGGCGATCTCGTTGAGATCGCTGAAGGTCTCCATCACCAGCAGATCGGCCCCCGCGTCGGCCAGAGCCCGGGCCTGGGCCGCGAACACCTCGGTCGCTTCCTCCACGCTCACGGCGCCCAGCGGAGCCATGGGACGGCCCAGCGGTCCGATCGAGCCCCCGATCCACACCGGCCGGTCCGCGTGCTCGGCGGCCGCGCACGCGCGCCGGACGCCGGCGGCATTGATGGCGTCCCCATCGTCCGCCAGGTCGTGGAGGGCGAGCTTCATGCGGTTCGCCCCGAAGGTATTGGTCTCCAACAGTTCGGCCCCGGCATCCAGGTAGGCTTGGTGGATGCCGCTGACGAGATCGGGCCGCGTAAGGTTCACCGCATCGAAGCAGTCATCAAAGGAAACCCCTCGGGCATAGAGCATCGTGCCCATCGCCCCGTCGGCGACCACCGGCCCCGTAGCCAGACGATCCAGGAAGGAATGCACTGGGAGATCCGTCACCGCGCGCCCCCAGCTTCTTCCAAGATGGACCGGGAGATGATCGCGCGCTGAACCTCGCTGGTCCCCTCGCCAATCTCGCAGAGTTTGATGTCGCGGTAGTATCGCTCGACGGGATAGTCTTTGATGAACCCGTACCCGCCGTGGATCTGTACCGCCTTCGAGGCGGCGCGGGCGGCGGCCTCAGACGCGTACAGCTTCGCCATGGACGCTTCACGGCGGAAGGGCTCGCCGCGGTCGGCCGCTTCGGCCGCGTGCTGCGTCAACAGCCACGCGGCGTCGAGTTCGGTGGCCATATCGGCCAGCATGAACCGGATCGCCTGCAGGGCCGCGATCGGCCGGCCGAAGACCTGGCGCTGCTGCGCGTAGTCGAGGCTGGCGTCCAGCGCCGCGTGCCCGATCCCGACCGCCATCGCGGCGATGCCGATGCGGCCGCGTTCGAGCACGCGCATCGCCTGCCGGTACCCATCGTCCACCTCGCCCAGGCGGCCCTCATCGGGCACCGCGCAGTCCACCAATCGGACCTCAGCAGTGTCGCTGCTGCGGACGCCGAGCTTGTCCTCTTTCTTACCGATCTCCAGGCCGGGCGTACCGCGCTCGACGACGAACGCGCTGATGCCGCGCCGCCCGGCGCCCGGCGTGGTGACGGCCATGACGACATAGATCCCGCCGATGGTGCCGTTGGTGGCGAACATCTTGGTGCCGTTGAGCACCCAGCGGTCGCCCCGGCGCTCCGCGCGCGTCTGCAGCGCCGCAGCGTCGCTGCCGGCGCCGGGTTCGGTCAGGCACCACACCCCCAGCGCCTCGCCGGTGGCGAGGCGCGGCAGAAATCGCCGCCGCTGCGCGTCATCGGCAAACGCCGCCACATGGCCTGTGCACAGGGAGTTGTGAGCCGCGACCGACAGGGCGACGCCCCCGTCCCCCCACGCAAGCGCCTCGATCGCGGTCGCGATGGCGATCATCGGCAGGCCTGAACCGCCATACTCGGACGGTACCGTCATGCCCAGCAGCCCGAGCGACGCGAGCCTGGGCACCAGTTCCACCGGGAATCGTCCCTCGCGGTCCCAGGCCGGTGCCTGCGGACGAAGTTCGTCGCGCGCGAACTCACGGATCGTCTGGTGCAGAAGCCGTTGCTCTTCGGCGGCGAGAGCCTGCACGAACATCCTCCTTGTCCCTATCCCTTGATGACGCCGATGGGGCGCATACGCGCCACCCGGCGGCTCAACCCCGCGGCATGGCACACGCTCACGACATCGGCCACGTCCTTGTATGCCGCCGAGGCCTCTTCGGCCAGCAGGCCCCGGTCCTGCGCCCGCACGATGATCCCGGCGCGGCGCAGTTCCTCCGCGATGTCGCGGCCGGCGAGCTGGCGCACCGCGGCCTTCCGGCCGAGGACGCGGCCCGCGCCGTGGCACGTCGAGCCGAACGATTCACGCATCGCCCCCTCGGTCCCCACGGCGACGAACGAATACCGTCCCATGTCGCCCGGAATGAACACCGGCTGCCCGACATGCCGGTAGCGGACGGGCACCTCGGGGTGGCCCGGCGGAAACGCGCGTGTCGCGCCTTTCCGGTGGACGCACACCCGGCGTCGCTGCCCGTCGATCTCATACTCCTCCAGTTTAGCAATGTTGTGCGCCACATCGTAGACCAGGCGCATCCCGAGATGCTCCCACGATTGCCCGAAGACGCGTTCGAAACTCTCACGCGCCCAGTGTGTGATGAGCTGGCGGTTCGCCCAGGCGAAGTTCGCGGCCGCGCACATCGCGCCGAAGTACCGCTGGCCTTCGAGGGAGTTCAACGGCACGCAGGCGAGTTGCCGGTCGACGAGGTGGATGCCATGCTTCTGGCCCGCGCGCTCGGCGACTCGCAGGTAATCAGTGCAGACCTGGTGCCCGAGCCCGCGCGACCCCGAGTGGATGAAGACGACGACCTGCCCGAGATCGTCGATGCCCATCGCCTGCGCGGCGGTCGCATCGAAGACCTGATCAACAACCTGCACTTCGAGGAAGTGATTGCCCGAACCCAACGTGCCGATCTGGCCGCGGCCGCGCTGCTTGGCCGCGTCGCTTACCTCGTCGGGATCAGCCCGCTCGAGCGCGCCGCCGGCTTCGGTCACCTCGAGGTCATCGTTGCTCCCGTATCCCTGCGCCACGGCCCACCGCGCGCCCTTCGACAGGACATGATCGATCTCGCCCATCCCGACCTTCACACGCCCGCCGACGCCGACACCGGAAGGCACCATGTGGAAAAGGACGTTGACCAACTCGTCTAACTTGGGCCGTACATCGGCTTCGGTCAGATCCGTGCGGACTAGCCGCACGCCGCAGTTCACGTCATAACCCACACCACCAGGCGAGATCACACCTTCTTCCGCGTCAAACGCCGCGACGCCGCCCACCGGGAACCCATACCCCCAGTGAATATCCGGCATCGCCAGCGACCTCCCCAAGATCCCCGGCAGCGTCGCGACGTTCGCCACCTGCTCGAACGCCTGCTCCTCGCCCATCATCCGGATCATGCGCTGGTCGGCATAGACCAGCCCGGGCACGCGCATGCCGGGCTTGTAGGTCGTGGGAATCTCCCATCGCCAGTCATCAATCTTCCTGAGGATCTGCGTCCAGGATGTCGTCATCCGTTCCACCCAGCAAAAAGGGCCCCGCACGTCTGTCGTGGGGGCCCGATCGATCGGTCTGGAGGAGCGCTAGAAGGGGACCGCCTCCACGACACGGATCTCCGGGATCTCTTGTTTCAACATCCGCTCGATCCCGGCCTGCAACGTCATCATTGAGTGCATGCATCCCACGCACGCGCCGGCCAGGCGCAACTGCACGATGCCGTCGGCCACATCGACCAGCTCGATGTCACCGCCGTCACCCTGCACGTAGGGACGGATGGTGTCGAGCACCCGCTCGACACGCGCCCGCATGTCCGGGCTCTGCTCCTGTACCTGCACCCGCTCCGCCATCGCTGCCTCCCGCTTCTGCTAGTTCTGGGTCGACTGAGGCTGTGCCGCGTCCTCGCAGGGGTCGGGTTCGCCCGACTGATCCCGTGTCTGGAAGGAGTGCCCGCATCCGCAGGTCTCCACCGCGTTGGGATTGCGCACCGCAAAACCCTCGCCCATCCCCGACTGCACAAAATCGATCTGCGCACCGGCCAGAATCCTGGAACTGAACGGATCGACGACGACCTCGACGCCGTGCTGCGCGATCACCTGGTCGTCCTCGCGACGCTCGGGGTCAAAGGTCATCCCGTAGGAATACCCGTGGCATCCGCCTTTGGTGATAAACAGCCGGAGCCGGGTCTCTGGATCGTCCTGCTGCTTGAGAATCTCGGCGAGCTTAGTGGCAGCCTGTGGTGTGATGGTGATCATGCGGCCCCCCGCGGTTCTTGACTGAAATCATCTTCAATTGTAGCGGCGGGCGGGCGGGCGCGCAAGCCTGGAACCTCAGGGCGAACCCGTGCGGACACGACCCGGGCGCGCCGAGCCCCGGGGCGAACCTCGGGCTGAGCGTCGCGTCGAATCCCGCGGCGAACCTTTCGCCGACGCTCGGGTGGGCGCTGCGACCGGCTGCGGGCGATCACGCTGGGCGTCAACCGGACACAGGAACCCGAACGGCTCGCGACCGGCCCTGAACTGATGCGGCACGTCCGGCGGGATGTAAACAAAGTCCATCGGTCCGACCCGGTGCACGGCATTCCCGACGCGAACCCGGCCGCCGCCACGCACGATCATCACCGCATGCGCATGCCGGTGCTGCTCAAACGACGAGAACCCACCCGGCGCGATCTCGAAGTACCGCAATTGAAACGCGGTCGGCTCGCCGGCCGCCCCGACCAACACGAATCGCTCGACGTCACGCCAGGTGAGCGACCCGTCGGACGGCGCTTTGTAGGGCCTCGCGGGGATCCCTGCCCAGCGAAAGCGTTTCCGATCGAAACGGAAGACGGCCGGCCGGCGGGTCATGGCCGCACAATCACCTTCAGGGCGGGGCCCGCAGCGCGAATCAGGTTGTAGCCCGCCACGGCTTCGGCCAGGGACAGACGGTGGGTGATCAGCGACTCGACCTCCAGGCCGCCGATCAGGAGGCGCAGCGCCTCGCGCGTATGATCCGGTCCGGCCGAGTAGCTCGGGACGATGTTGACCTCCTTGAAGAAGAGATCGTGAACCGGCAGGGACCACACTTCATCCGGCGGCGTCGGCGTGAAGACCAGCAGCGTGCCGCCGGGCGCGAGGCAGCGGCGGCCGGCCTCCAGTGCGTCGATCGTCCCGGGACCGACGACCGCGATGTCAACGCCATCTCCACCGGTCGCCTCGCGAACCGCGTCGTCCAGCGGGCGTTGCGAAGCATCCACGACCAGATCGGCATGACGCGTCGCCGCCTCGAGCCGGAACGGCACACGGTCAGCGGCAATAACCAGCGAAGGCTTCGCACGGGCACGGAGCACGAGCAAATGCAGCAGCCCCATCACCCCCGTCCCGATCACGAGGACGCGGTCGCCGGTCCGGACGCCTGCGCGCTGCACCGACTTCACGACGCACGCCAGCGGTTCAATGAACGTCGCCGCATCGTCGGAGATACTCGGTGGCACCAGGAGCGTGTCAACTGTCACCGCCTGGGCCTGAGCCAGCGCGTACGTTGCCAGGCCGCCGGGGATCAAGCGCCGGGAACGCCAGGTCGCGCAGTGAACGTGGTCGCCCCTGCGGCAGGTACGGCAGACCATGCAGGGCGCGTGGTGGTGCACGAACACGCAATCACCTGGCCGGTAGGCAACGCCGCTTCCCACTTCAACGACCTCGCCCACGGCTTCGTGACCCAACGGCACGGGCGCCTTTCGCGCCATGTACCAGTCCATCACCTCGCCGGGACACAACCCGCAGGCGGTGATGCGGAGCAGCATCTCACCCGCGCCTGGCGCCGGAATGGGCATATCTTCAAACCGCAGATCGCCGGGACCGTGAAAGACGAGCGCACGGGCGGTCGCAGGCCGGACTACAGCCATTGGTCGCCGTCGGGCAGCACGGCGTACTTGAGGCCGGTGCCCCTGTCGAGGTCGTCGAAGACCTCGCGGATCCCATCGAGCGAGCGCAGACCGGTAATCATCTCGGCCGGCCGGATGGCGCCATCCTTTAGCAGATCCAGGGCCTGATGGACGTCCAGCGTCCGGTAGTGAAATGCGCTGACCAGATCTACTTCGCCGTAGTGCAGGCGTGTCGCGTCAAAGGCCGGGTGGCTTCCGCCCGGCAATCCGCCGAACAGGAGCACGCGGCCGCCGGTGACGGCCCAGGATGGCGCCGCGCGCCAGACATCGGGCGAACCGGTACACTCAATGACGACCTCAGGACCACTGCCGGTCAGCGCGAGAAGCGCCGGGCCCGGATCGGTCGTCTCGATGTTGATGACCTCACGGGCGCCAGCCCGCGCGGCCAGCGTAACACCAGCCGCGCGCCGGCCGACCGCGATGACCTCCAGTCCCCGACGGCGCGCCTCGAGCACGTGCAGCAGGCCGATGGGGCCAAGGCCCACTACGGCAACCGGTCCACGCGCAACGGGGCCCAGGCGGTTCCAGCCATGGACCACACACGCAAGCGGCTCCAGGAAAGCCGCCTCTAGATAACTGAGGCCGACTGGCTTTGCAAACAGATGCTGCTGCACAATACGCGGCGGCAGGCGTAGGTAGTCGCCATACGCGCCCAGCGCGATCTCGCGAAACTGCGTTTCGCAGAGATTGTCAAAACCCCGGCGGCAGGATGCGCACTCCTGGCATCCGGCGGTGGGCACAAAGATGACCGGATCTCCAACCTCAAACCCGGTGACCCCGTCGCCCACGCTCGCGACGTCACCGGCGGCTTCATGGCCGAAGGGACCGAAGGCGAGGCGCGGATGGCCGCGCCGGTAGGTCTTCAGGTCGGTGCCGCAGGTGAGCGCGGCGCGGATGCGGACGACCACCTCGCTCGGGCCCGGCGTGGGAACAGTCGTTTCAATAAGATCGAGCGCGCGAGGCCCGCGCAGAATCGCCTGTCTCATCGAACCCGCAACCCCTCGGTCCTAGCGCCGCCCGCCGCCGCTCTCCGTGGGGAACTGGCGGTTCGTCCACTCGACGATGCCACCGGCCAGGTTTACAGCCTTCGCGTAGCCGGCTTGCCGCAGCGCCTCGACCACCTTGGCGCTGCGCGCGCCAACGGCGCAGTGCACGACCACCGGCCGGTTCGGGTCGATCTCTGAGAGCCGAGTGGGAATCGCTCCCATCGGGATCAGGATCGCCCCCTGGATGTGCGCGATCGCCCACTCCCACGGCTCGCGCACATCGATGAGTTGCGCGCCCTCGTCAAGCAGCCGCCTGGCCTCATCCGCGTCCACCTCGGGTACGCCCACCGGCACAACACTCGGGATCGTGGCCGGCGCGTGCGCGCCTCCGGGCAGACCGCAGAACTCTTCGTAGTCGATCAGCGCAGTGATGGTCGGATGGTCGCCGCAGACGGGGCAGCCCGGATTGCGGTTCCACTTGAGCGTGCGGACCTCGCCGGCCAGCAAGTCGGCGAGCACCAGCCGGTTGGCCAGCGTTTCGCCAACGCCCAGCAGGATCTTGACCGTCTCCACGACCTGCAGCGAGCCCATGTACCCCGCCACCGCGCCGACGATGCCGCCTTCGGCGCAGGACGGCACCGTACCCGGAGGCGGCGGCGTGGGAAACAGACACCGGTAGCACCCCCGGCCGGGAAGGAACACGGTCGCCTGCCCCTCCCACTTCAAGATACTCGCATCGACCAGCGGCTTGCCGAGCATCACGCAGGCGTCGTTGACAAGATAGCGTGTAGGGAAGTTGTCGCTGCCGTTGACGACGACGTCATAGGGCTCGATGATCTCGAACGCGTTCTCGGAAGTCAGCGTCGTCTGATGGGGAACGATCTTCACGTCAGGATTGATGTCTTCAAGCGTGCGACGCGCCGATTCGGTCTTCGGGCGCCCGATGTCGTGCGTGTAGTGGATGATCTGCCGGTGCAGGTTCGAGAGATCGACGCGATCGCCGTCCACGATGCCGAGCGTGCCGACCCCGGCGGCGGCCAGATAGAGGGACACAGGCGATCCGAGCCCGCCCGCGCCGATGACCAGCACCTTGCTGTCAAGCAGCCGGCGCTGCCCGTCAACCCCGAGTTCCTCGAGGATCACCTGCCGGGAGTACCGCGTCAATTGTTCTTTGGTGAGCAGCGGCGAGGGTCCGCGCTGCGTTCGGACGGCCATACGAATCCCCCTGCCCGTGTTAGACGGGCAAAGCCCGAATCGTATTCCAGACTGCCACGGGGCGGTATCGGTGTCAAGAAATGGGCACGGTGCTATAATGAGGGGCGTTTCGCGGCGACCTGGGGGGACTGCGATGGATCAGGTCTGTGACGTCACGATCATCGGCGCCGGCCCAGCGGGGCTCTTCGCCGCGTACTATGCCGGATTCCGCGGCCTGAGTGTGAAGATCATCGACAGCCAGCCCGACCTGGGCGGCCAGGTCACCGCCCTGTATCCCGACAAGTTCATCTACGACGTGGCCGGGTTTCCGAAGATCCTCGGCAAAGACCTGGTCACGAATCTGGTCGAGCAGGCCACGCAGTACCATCCCGCGGTCTTCCTCAACGAGGAGATCACGTCGTTCGAACGTTTGGCGGACGGCGCGTACCGATTCACGGGCACCAGCGGCGAGCATCAGACGAAGGTGGTGCTGATCACCGCGGGCATCGGCTCGTTCACGCCCAAGACCTACAAGAAACCCGAACTCGACCGGTACATTGACCACGGGCTCCACTACGCAGTCCGGCGCAAGGAGGACTTCCGGGACAAGGACGTGCTCGTGGTCGGCGGCGGCGACAGCGCGCTCGACTGGGCGCTCGACCTGCTGCCATACGCGCGCCACATCACGCTGATCCACCGCCGCGACGTCTTCCGCGCGCACGTCAACAGCGTGAACAAGTTGCTCGCCTCGCCGATTACCGTGAAGCTGTTTCATGAGTTACGCGCGCTGCGGGGCGAGCCCGAAGTCACCGAGGCCGTGATCTTCAACAGCAAGACCCAGGAGGAAGAGCGGCTCCAGGTGGACGCGGTCTTGGCGTTCCTCGGCTTGGTCAGCAACCTGGGATCGATCTCGACCTGGGGGTTGGAACTCGAGAGCGACTCGATCGTGGTGAATACCAGAATGGAAACAAACCTACCCGGCGTCTACGCGGCGGGCGACATCGTGGAGTACCCGGGCAAGCTCAAGCTCATCGTCACGGGCTTCGGCGAGGCCGCGACTGCGGTCAACAACGCGGCGAGGTATATCAACCCGGACGCCTCAATCTTCCCGGGGCACTCATCGACCATCATCGAAAAGAAGGAAAAAGCCGAGAAGACCGCGGTCGCGAGCCAGCCGCACTAACGGCCAGATCTCGCCCCGCACTAGCCGGCGAGCGCCGGCGTCCCTCCAAATCGGGCACGGTAGGCCCGCACTGCCGCCGCCTGCACGTCGGCTCGATACGACGACCGCACCAGCGGGCCCGACTCGACGTACTTGAAGCCGCGGGCCAGGCCTTCCTCGCGCAGCATCTCGAATTCCTGTGGCGCGTAGTATCGATCAATCGGATGATAGTCAGGGCTGGGCCGCAGGTACTGGCCGAGCGTCAGCACGTCACAGTCCACCCCGCGCAGGTCGTCCATCGTCTGGAGCAGCTCACCGACGGTCTCGCCCATCCCGACGATGGCACTGCTCTTTGTGAACGACGTGTATCCCCACTCTTTTGCGCGGCGGAGCAACTCGATCGAGCGGTCGTAGTTGCCGCCATGCCGGACGACTTTGAACGTGCGGCGAGGGCTCTCGATGTTGTGCGCCAGGATCTCGGGATTGGCCTCCAACACGGTGTGCAGCGCCCCGGCGTCCCCTTTGAAGTCTGGAATGAGCACCTCGACGGTGCATGAGGGCAACCGGCGGTGGACCCGGCGGATCGTCTCGGCGTAGATGCCCGCCCCGCCGTCCCGCTGATCGTCCCGGTTCACCGAGGTGATCACCGCATGGCGCAGACCCATCGAGACGACCGCATCGGCCACGCGTACGGGTTCGGCCGCATCGAGCTCGGTGGGCATCCCGTGGGCAATGGCGCAGTAGCTGCAGTTTCGGGTACAGACGTTCCCCAGGATCAGAAAGGTGGCGGTCCGCCGTCCCCAGCATTCGCCGACGTTCGGGCAGCGCGCCTCTTCGCAGACGGTGTGCATCTGCTGCGTGCGCATGATGCCGACCAGGTCGGCATAGTTGGGACCGCCCGGCAGGCGGACCTTGAGCCAATCCGGCCGTCTGGTCGTCTCAACGGCCATCGCGGAACTCCTCGAACCACTGCTTCATGCGATTCATGAACTGCACCGCCACCGCGCCGTCAAAGATGCGGTGGTCGAACGACAATCCCAGGTGCATCATCGGGCGGATCGCGATCGCATCGTCGCGGACCACCGCGCGCTTGACGATTGCGTCGGTGGCCAGGATCGCGGCCTGGCCCGGCACGATGATCGGCATCGACCAGATCGAGCCGAACACGCCCGGGTTCGTGATCGTGAACGTCCCGCCCTGAATGTCCTCGAGGCCAAGCCGGCCCGCCCGGGCGCGGCGGCTGAGGTCTTCGAGGCCGCGGGCGACCCCGGCCAGGCTCGCCTGATCGGCGTTGTGGATCACCGGCACGACCAGACCGTCGTCGATCGCGATGCCGATCCCGATGTGGATGGCCCGATGGAGCACGATGCCCTCATCGCTCCACGAGGCATTCACGATGGGAAACACCCGGAGCGCCTCGCAGGCCGCGCGAACAAAGAAGGCCGTGTACGTCAGTGGAATGCCGTCGCGCCGCCAGGCATCCTTGTGCGCCTCGCGCCACGCGACCACCGCGCTCATGTCCACCTCGATCACCCCGTAGGCGTGGGGGATCTCGCGCTTGCTCTGAGCCATGCGCTGGCCGATCGACCGGCGGATCGGCGAGAGTTTGACGACCTCGTCGCCGGCTTGCGGCGGGGCAGGCGCAGCCGTCCCGAGGCCGGCGAGGTACTGGAGCAGGTCTTCCTTCGTGATCCGGCCGCCGGCGCCGGTGCCGGGCAGCGTCTCGAGGACCGCCGCCGGAACCTGATGTTCCTCGGCCAGCTTGCGGACGAGCGGGGACAACCGCGCGCCGCCCGCAGTCTTCGCCGGGACCGACGCTGCTGCAGATGCAAGCCCCGCCGTTACGGCCGGCGGCGCGGGCCGTGCGGGCGGGGATTCGTCCGACCCTGCGGGGCCGGGCACGGCATGGACGGTTTGAGCAGCGGGAGCGCCCACGACCACCACGCCCACCGCCCCCGTCTCGATCAGCGCGATCGGTGATCCCACCGGCCGGGTCTCACCCTCCGCGACCAACTGCTCCGTCAACACACCGGCGAACGGTGACGGCATCTCCACGTTGACCTTGTCCGTCGTGATCTCGACGAGCGATTCATATTTCTCGACGCGGTCGCCAGGCTTCTTCAGCCACCTGGCGATCGTGCCCTCGTGGATGCTCTCACCAAGTTGTGGAAGTTTGATCTCGACCGGCATGCCAGACCCTCGTCCGATACGACTCCTTCGATGCGGCTCCTTCGGTCCCCCGCCGCTGTCTATCAGTAGGCGGCCAGACGGCGTGCTGCGGCCGCGATCCTTTCGGCATTCGGGATGAAGGCGGCCGCCAGGGTGTCGGCATACGGCACGGCGGGCACGTCGAGGCTGGCAATCCTCACGATGGGACCATCCAGGGCCTCGAACGCTTCCTCAGCGATGATCGCGCTCACCTCTGCGCCGAACCCCATGAAGCGATTGTCCTCGTACACGATCATCGCCTTGCTCGTTTTCCTCACCGACTCAAGGATCGTCTCAACATCGAGCGGCCGCAGCGTGCGCAGGTCGATCACCTCGGCATCGATCGCTTCCCCCGCCACCTGCTCAGCCGCGCGCAGGGACTCGTGAAGCATCTGCCCGTAGGCGAAGATCGACAACGTGGTGCCCTGCCGCCGCACCGCAGCTTTGCCAATCGGCACCGTGTAGTCCTCGTCGGGAACCTCGCCCCGGATCGACCGGTAGAGCCGTTTGTGCTCCAGAAACAGCACCGGATCGGGATCGCGGATCGCCGCCTTCAACAGCCCCTTGGCGTCGTGCGGCGTATAGGGTGTCACGACCTTCAATCCGGGCACATGGGAGAAGAAGGCCTCGACGCTCTGCGAGTGGTAAAGCCCGCCGTGCACCTCTATCCCGCCGCCGTAGGGCGCGCGGATGGTGATGGGGCAGCCGAAGGCGCCGTTGCTCCGGTAGCGCATTCGGGCCGCCTCGCTGACGATCTGGTTGAAGGCGGGATAGATGAAATCCGAGAACTGGATCTCAGCGATCGGGATCAACCCGTTGACGGCCATGCCCACGGCCGAGCCGACAATCAGCGACTCGGCCAGCGGCGTGTCCAGCACCCGTGCCGCGCCAAACTCTGCGTAGAAGCCGTCGGTCGCCCCAAAGACGCCTCCCTTGACCCCGACGTCTTCGCCCAGCACCATGACGCGCTCGTCGCGTTTCATCTCCTCGTACATCGCCAGGCGGATCGCGTCCAGCAGTCGCATCTCAGGCATCAACGCCACCCCCTCCGCTGAGGCCCGTCATCCTTCGTAGAAGACGTGGCGCGTGACGGTCGCCGGATCGGCCATCGGGAGCGCCTCGGCATAGTCGGTCGCATCGGTGACCACAGCCTTGATGCGGCCGTGGATCTCGGTGTACCGCGCCTCGTCCATCACGCCGACCTGCTCGAGGTAGTGCTTGAAGACGACCAGGGGATCGATGCTCCGGGGGACCTCGATATCGTTGGTCGGCCTGTACTTCTCCTGGCTATCCTCGGACGAGTGGGCGGTCAGCCGCTCAACCTTGCACTCGACAAGCGTCGGGCCTTCGCCCGCCCGCGCCCGCCGCACAGCCTCTTTCCCGGCCGCGTAGCAGGCGAGCACATCCGAACCGTCCACCACGACCCCGGGGAAACCATACCCTGCGGCCCGATCGGCCACATCCTTCACAGCCATCTGCAGCTTCACCGGCACGGAGATCGCGTAGCGGTTGTTCTCGACTATGAAGATCACCGGCAGTTTGTGGACGCCGGCGAAGTTCATCGCCTCGTGCCAGTCGCCCTGGCTGGTCCCGCCCTCGCCGATCGAGGTCACGCACACCTCGCCCGTCCCGCGCACCTTGGCCGCGTAGGCAATCCCGGCCGCGTGCAGGTACTGCGTCCCGACCGGGCTACTGGTGGACAGGATGCGATGTCTCGGATCGGCCCAGTGCGCGGGCATCTGGCGGCCGCCGCTTGAGGGATCATCGCGGCGCGCGAAGAGGCCGAGCATCAGGTCGCGCGGTGTCATGCCCCTGACCAAACAGGCCGCCAGCGAACGGTAGAACGGCACCAACCAGTCGCGCTGCCGGTCGGTCGCCCACATGACGCCGACCTGAGCGCCTTCGTGGCCCTGGCCCGAGATGACAAAAGGCACCATGCCGGCCCGCTGCAGGATCCACATCCGCTCGTCCAGCGCCCGGGCCAGCGCGACGTGATAGTACATCGCGAGGAGGTCGTCCGCGCTGAGTCCCAGGGCCTCATGACGGGTCGCGCTGATTTTCGTTTTCGCTTCCCTGGTCGCCATCGATCCCCGCCCCCTCAGGGTCCGGCCGGCTAGCTATTCTCCTCAAATGTGCAGGACTCTTCCCTGCGCGTCCAACGCGGCCTCTTTGACGGCTTCTGAGAGGGTCGGGTGCGAGTGAACGGCCCCGCCCAACTCGACCACGGTCCCCTCCAGATACTTGGCTGCAACGCCCTCGGCCAGCAACTCGGTCACGTCGGGCCCGATCATATGGATACCCAAGATCTCGCCGGTGTGCCCGTCGGCGACGATCTTGACGAATCCGTCGCGCTCACCCGCGATGGCCGCTTTGCTGCTCGCCGAAAACGGAAACCGGCCGACTTTCACCTCGTAGCCCTGCTCCGTGGCCTGCTGCTCACTCAAGCCCATCGTGGCAACTTGGGGGAACGAGAACGTCGGCCGCGGCACCGCCATATAGTTCATCGGCACGGGCGACCCGCCCGCCATGGTCTCGACCGCGTGGATCGCCTCATCAGAAGCCACGTGCGCCAGCCGGAACGGTCCGCCGATCACATCGCCCACCGCGTAGATTTCCGGCACCGAGGTCCGCAGGTGTTCATCCACCTTGACCGCACCCCGCTCCAGGGTCGCGCCTGCGGCCTCCAAGCCCAGCCCTTCGGTCAGCGGACCACGGCCCACTGCGATGAGCAGGTAGTCCACCTCCAGGGGCACGCTCTCCCCGCCCCGCGCCAGCGTCATGGCCAAGCGATCTCCCCGTACCTCGACCGCTCCCGCTGTCGTCCCAGTGTACACCTTGATCCCCTTGCGCGTGAACACCCGTTCGAGTGCCTTGCCAATCTCCTGATCTTCCAGGGGCAGCAGCGTCGGCAACAGTTCAACCAGCGTCACCTCGGTGCCGAGCGCATTGAAGAGGCTCGCGAACTCGACCCCGACGGCGCCGGCGCCAATGATCGCCAGTGATTTCGGCACCTCAGTCAGCGCGAGCATGCCGGTGCTGTCCAGGATCCGGATATTGTCGATCGTCACGCCGGGAATGCTGCGGGGTGCCGAGCCTGTGGCGATCAGGGTATGCTTCGTCTCCAGTTCGGTCGAGGAACCATCGTTCAGCGCAACCCCCACGCGGATCCGGTCAAGCACGCGGCCGGTGCCGGCGAAGACATCGATCTTGTGCTTGCGCATGAGGTACTGGATGCCCTTGTGCACGCGATCCACGACCTCGCTCTTGCGCTGGTGCATTTTCACGAAGTCGACCTTGACCGGCCCGGTCTCGATACCGAGCGTCGAGGCGGTCTTCAGGTGTTCGACCAGCTCGGCCGAATGCAGCAGCGCCTTTGTCGGGATGCAACCCCAGTGCGTGCAGATCCCGCCGAGCTTGTCGCGTTCGACGACGGCGGTGTGCAAGCCGAGCTGCGCGGCGCGGATGGCGCCGACGTAGCCGGCCGGTCCCCCGCCGATGATCACAAGGTCATAAGGATTCGGCACCTTGGCCTCCCTGCGTGTCGGCCCGTCCGGGCATGGGAGGCGAGGTCTCGTTCAGCGCGGAACGATCTCCCATGGGTGTAGGGTGCGGGTTGCAGTACATCATGTGGTTCGCGGCGGGCAGGGAGCCTCCTCCCCGCCGTCACTGTCCCTAAGGATACCGCCTCAGTTCGGGCGCGAACCGGTGAGGTCGTCGATGCCCAAGATCGGCTTTCGTCCGGCGAACCCCTCGCCCAGCCCGTGCCAGAATGTGATCCGCGCTTCGCCGGCCCGCCAGCAGAGATAGATGGGAATCCCCCGGACCTCGGCGGGGAAATCTACCAGGCCGGGATCCAGGTCCCGCAGAACTGCGCCCAGCGCTTCGACCTCGAGCACGAGCCGGCCGAACTCGTCCCCGGCCCCGTCGATCGCGCGCTGCTGCTCGCCAATGGCCGAGAGCACCGATTCGCCCGCGTCGAGCCGCTGCCAGAGAACGTCGAGCAGCTCCCGGCATCGCCGGATCTCATCCCGGAGGAACCGCAGGCGCTCGACGCGGGCCGCCACGGCCGGGAGCGCCGCATTCGCCTGCGGTACGGTGAAGACTTTCCTCGGCCTGTCCTCGAGCGCCACCGCTACTTCTTGACCCTCACCCGGATCGTGTGGTAACCGCTCGCGCCGTCGGGCAGCGTGTTCGTCTGCTGCGAGGCCTGCACCACTCCCGTGCCGTCCCGCGCACGCGCCTTCAATGTGTACTCTCCCGGGCCGGTGGGTGTCCACACCGCCGCCCACAACACCCAGGTGTACGGACCCAGCGGGTTCTTGAGTTCGGCCTTGAGCCAGGTCTTGCCGCCGTCGGGGCTGACCTCGACCTCCTTGATGCCGCGGTCTCCGCTGTAGGCGACCCCGCCGAGTTCGACCTCACCCAGCGGCACCGTATCGTTTTCCGGAGCCCGGAAGGCCGACATCGTCTTGACCACGGCCTCATCGCTCCAGCCTGACGCCTCCCAGTATCCGGTGAAGTTGGTGGAGACCGCCTCGATCTTCGTGATCCACTTCGGATTCTTCATGCCGAAGTGCCCGGGATTCAGCATGCGCAGCGGATAACCATGAACGGGCGTCAAGGGCGCGCCGTTCATCTCGTAGGCCAGCATGGTGTCGGGGCGCATGGCGTCGACAACCGGGATGCCTTCGGGGTATCCGTCGGCGCAACGGAAGGCGAACCGGATCGCTTTGGGATTCACCCCGCCAGCATGCTCGATGAGGTCGCGGAACCGGACCCCTTTCCACATGGCGTTGCCGATCAGGTCGCCGCCGACGTCGTTGCTGATGCATTCAAGCGTGTGATACCGGCTGAACGAGGGCATCGAGCGGATCTCATCGTACGCCAGTTTCACCGTCTTCCCGACCAGCCCGCTGATCTCCAGAGTCCACTTGGCCGCGTCCACCTTCGGGTCCAGGCCGCTCGGGTTCTTGCTCACGGTATAGAACTTGTCGGTCGGCGTGACCTCGGGCGGCAGGCCGCGGATGCGATCGAAGAGCGCCTGGGCCGTGGCGGCGGCCTTCGCCGTCGCGGCAGTCATCCACTGCACGAGCACACCGGCGCCGGCGAGCGCGCCGGTCAAAACTACGGATCGCGACAGGAACTCCCGGCGGCTCAGGCCCGCGGAGCCAGCCCTGGAATCGGACACCGCCGCAGACAGAGAATCATTCTTGCGCCGCTGAAGAACAAACAGCGCCAGGACGAAGATAGCCGCCGTGAACAGGGCATAGGCCGCGGTCGCGAGCACGACCGATCTCAGCGCCATCGCGTGCGCGTCAACGTCGGCCACCCCCTGGGCGCCGTAACCCGCGGCCAGATACGTCATTGCGGGCGGCACCGCGAGCAGGCCCAGGACGGCCCCCACGGTGAGGGCGGCCGCCGCCGCCGAGACCAGGAGCCGGCGCGGGCGCCAGGCGGCCCAGAGCCCGCCGGCGACCACGCAGATGACGACGATCGTCCCCATGGTGGTCCAAAACCCCAGCGGCTTGGCCGCAAACTTGAAGCGCACGATGAAAAGCCCGAGGACTTGCAGCGGCAGGAGCGCGCGGGCCCGCTCGGCCAGCGCTCCGGCCAGCGCCGGAACGCGGACACCATTGACCGTCGTCAGCCATCCACCGACCAACGCCCACACCAAGCCGGCTCCGGCCAGACCCCCGGCCGCGGCGCCTCGCCAAAAGAATCGCTGTTGCATGCCGTCCACCCCCGATCGGCTGCACTCTCAGATGTAAACGTACCAATCCAACGTAAAGATT
>JBGPLF010000032.1:0-22145 GCA_041486265.1 bacterium | reverse complement strand
CGCTGCGCCTCGAGCGGGAGCGACCCGCCGCCCGCGAAGGGGTCGTGGAAGGCGGGCAGCTTATGGCGATCGAACAATTCCTTGGCGCGTGGGTGATCTGCGTTATCGGCACAAGTAGCACGCCAGCTCGCCCAGATCTCGGCCCGCGCCCGCTCCAGGACCTCCTCGTTGGTGGTGTTCTCCCACAGCACGAGGTCCTCAATGATGCGGAACAGCCGCTGGCGCTCCTTCTCCTGCGCCTTCTAGGTCGGGAAGAGGTCCGGGTTAGCAGATGGGTCGTCCACCATCTGCGCGAAGATCACTGCCCGCGCCGCCGCCAGCGGCCGCCGGGCCCACCAGAGGTGGAGGGTTGATGGGTGCCCGTGGCGGATGGACTTCTCCCGCGCCGAGGCCTTGTTGATCGCCTCGAGCGGCAGGGCGACTTCGATGAGTTTCTTATGCATAGGGTTCAATTCCGCCGTGGCTTGGCTTCGGCCGCCGTTTGCACGATCAGGTTCAGCTTCTCCTGCACTTCTGCATCGATTGCTGTTGTGGGCACGAACTGCGCGAGCGTATGGTAATCGGTCTTATCCATGAGATCGGGCAGTTGGAGCTTCTCGTAAAATCGCCTGAACAACGGGGTGAGAAACTCGTCGCTCGCCTTGATGTCGGGGCCCCAAGGAGAGGGCCTTCCCAAGGCTGCCAGCGCCGATTCGATCGCCGCGATGACCTCCTCCATGGCGTCACGCCACGATGCGCCGAACGATTCTCCTCGCTGCGCACGGCCCTGGGCATCGGCGAACTCAAGCAGGGTCTCCCTCTGGCACAAGTAGTTTTCCAGCTCGCGCCGCTGCCACATGTGATGGCGAATATTCGGATCGGCTGGAGGTGGTTGTTCCAGCCGGTCGTAGATGGCCAATCCCACGAGGTCGTCCTTGGCTTCTCGCAAGCCATAGAAGTGGTCCTGCGCCTTGCGCGGCTGATTGGCTACGTAATGCACGAAGGGGCGCTCCAACGCCAGTTGGGCTGCGTGGTCGAGCCGCTTGGCGAAGGCGCGGAGGATAGCAAGATCGGTCGAGCCTTCAAGGTAGAGCACCCAGCCGACTTCTTCGGCCTGATAATATTGCTCGAAGCCGATCTCCTTGAGCGCCTTGAGGACCTGACTGCCGCGATCGTCGATACGATGGGGCCGGCCGACGAAGGCGATTACAATATCGCGGTCGGCCGCCTCGTTGAGGATGACTTCGGAGTGGCTGGCCGCGACGATCTGGCTGTTGGTTTCCGTGGCCGTCTCAGTGAGGAGCTGATAAATCTGCCTTTGACGAAGAATCTCCAGGTGCGCATCGGGCTCGTCAAGCAACAGCACTGCACCGGGGTTCACGGTCATGTGAGCCAACAAGAGCAGCGTCTGCTGCTGACCGCGGCCGCTGGACGAGATATCGAGGCGGACGTTCCCACGCGTACGAAAGGACATCACGATCTCGCCTCGCTCTTTGATGTACTCCGGCGGATCGAGCCTTATCCCGAAGAGCGACTTCATGCGTTCAGTGAGCGTGTTCCACTTAGATGGCCCGTCCGCGCTCTGGCGTACCCGGTAGCAAAGGTTGCGCAACACCTCCGCTGTTCTGCCTTCGCCCAGGCGTACGTTGATTGCTCCTTCATCGAGCCGCGTCTCGTTGGCGGCGAGGCCCGACATCGGCGGCAGGTAGGCGATGCGAAGTTGGGCCGCCTGTGGGGGTACCTCCATGCGCCCGCCCCCCGGCACGCGTAGGGACCGGCAGTAGAGCGACTCTTCGTTGGCGTAGTAGAACTCCAGACCGCTGGTCCACGGTTTTCCCTCGGAAACGCCTTCGACCACAACGTCGATGAAGACCTTCTGCGCTCCGTTGCCACGCGTGGATTCCTGCGTGTGCAGATCGCGCCAGAGCAGGTTCGCGGCGGGCACGGGCACCGTGATCAAGTCCCGCCGGTTTATGGTCACGCCTGGGCGTTTTTCCGGTACGCCCCCTGCGCCGCGCTTCTCTATCCAACGCCTCACGCCGATGTCCCACAGGGCGAGGGCTTGCAGCGCGGAGGTTTTGCCCGAATTGTTCGGTCCGATGAGAACAACACGGTCGCCGAGCTCGATTTCGACCTCTCCGAAGAGCTTGAAGTTGCGGATCGTCAGCTTGGTGAGCATGGCAAAGTCCTGTTTAGTGTGGCGTACCTGCCCGAACAAGCAGTTCGGCGAAGTCGTAATTCACGCTCGTGACCCCGAAGTCCGCCTCGCGGTGGAAAGGGCGGCGCAGGTAGTGCACACTGTGAGTGCCGCCGCCACGGAACTCTACGATGGCCAGGATGAAGTCCTCGGGCTTGTTGAGCGAGTAGAGGATCTCGTTCTTTGTGACAGTAATCGTGCTGGCGCCGGTATCCCGTCCCTTCACCTCAATGAAGCGCAGCTTGCCGGTGCCAGGCACGCGGCTCTCGATGTCGTAGCCGAGCTTCTCTTGCTCACGGTCGGTCGGATCGAAGCCGAGCCTCCGCTCCACATCCATCACGATGGCGCGCGCCCGCGCGGCGGTCGCCTGGGTGTCCGCCGATGTCTCTGGGCTCGCGGCCGGGCGGCCCGCCATCGCGTTGACGAGGCCCATCGGCACCACCAGCAAGCCGCCAAGAACGACCGGCGGCAGTGGCGAGATCTGGCGTTCGAGCTTTAGCTCCTCCAGGCGCTTCTCGAGGCGGGCCTGGAGGGCGTCGGCTCTCTTGCGGGCCTCGCCCGAATTGAGCCGGGCATTTGCCTTCCCCGCCTGCTCCTGAAGCTTGAGTTCCTCGGCGCGGTGGTCCCAGTAGGTAATCTCCTTGGTTAGCCGGTCTTTCACCGCTGCCTCGGTCTTCGCGATGAGGTCCAGCCGGCGCCCGCGGACTTCCTGTACATGCTCGGGGATCACACGGCTGATGGCGTAACTGGCGGCCTGGTGTTCGAGGTCGCGGTGGATCCACGCGCACTCGGGCCGGTCAAGGATCGTGCTGACATCGGGCTCGTCGCTCCGCAGCGGCCGGTAGTCCAGGTAGGGCGCGTAGTGCAGGTGATGTACCGCGCCCGAGCCATCGACTTCGACGTAGAGCATTCGCTTGGACACGACCCGACGTTCACCTGACCGGGTTAGACTCGCATCCTGAATGGCGTGCTCGAGGTAGAAGAGCACCCGCGGTTCCTGGCCGGGATCGCGCTCGTCCAGGAGCACGGTCCCCCGGCGCAGTAGGTCGCGGTGCCGCTCCAGCACGAGGTCGATCGTGGCGTCGAGCAGCGGGTGGCCCGGGCACACGAAGGCCGCGAGGGGTTCCCCTTGGGGCGCGATGAGCGGCTTCTCGAAGGCAATGCGCTCGTAGCGGGGTAGCACCGGGTCCCCAATGCCGATCAGTCGGTCACGGTTACGCACCGAGACGGGGACATGAGTGATCTCGTAACGCCGTGGCTCGCGCTGCCTGATCGTGCCGCCCAGCAGCTTGAAGGCCTCGAGGAAGAAGGACTCGATGTAGTGGGGCTGGAGGCGCCGCGCCTCAGCGCGCTCCATTTCCTCGCGGATGCGATAGACGCGACTCGCATCCATGGCGTCGTGCGCGAGAGCCCGCTCCTCCAGCAGGTCTCGCAACTGCTCGCGGTCAAAGGCGTTCGCCACCACCTGGGTGAGGCGGGCGCGGACCTCGGGCCGCTCGCCGTAGCGCACGGCCTCGATCAGGAGATCACGGAGGGGCTTGCCCTCGAACTGGACTCTACCGAGCACATCGAACACCTGTCCGCCGAGCGCCTGGCGGGCTTCCTCCAGCTTGTCCAGCAGCGTGCGATAGACATCGCCCTCGCGGGTCTCCTCGGCAAGGAGGTTCCAGAGGTGGCAGACCTCGGTCTGACCGATGCGGTGGATGCGTCCGAACCGCTGCTCGATTCTGTTGGGGTTCCAGGGCAGGTCGTAGTTCACCATCAGGTGAGCGCGCTGGAGGTTGATCCCTTCGCCCGCGGCGTCGGTGGCGACGAGGACCTGCACCTCGGGGTCGTACCGGAAGGATTCTTGGGCCTTCAGTCGCTCCTCGCGTCCCATGCCGCCGTGGATCCAGATCACGGCTTCGCTGCGGCCGAGGAGCGTGGAGATTCGCTGCATCAGGTAGTGCAGCGTGTCGCGATGCTCGGTGAAGATAATGAGCTTCTGACTCGGGGAGGGCGTGGGGGCAGGGATCGCCCCGGAGCCGTATGGGGTCCGATTCTCCGCGATCTGGTCTGCAATAGCCTCAGACGTGAAGATCTCAGAGAGAAGCTGCGCCAGTTCCCGCCACTTTTTGTCCTCGCCACTGCGTCGCACGGCAAGCGCCATCGTCTCCAACTGCCTGAGCGTGTCGATCTCCGCCTTCAGTTCCGCGATGGTCCGGGCTGCCGTGGCCTGGTCGAGGATCTGTTCCTCGGCGGCTTCGACCTCGTTGTCGGGTGCGTCCTCGAGATCCTCAACGTCCTCGGTGTCGAGTGACGGGGCGTCGGCAGCGATAGCCTCGGCAACCTGGGCCCCCCGCTGCAGGAGCTCTAGTTCGCGCAGCCGACTCTCGAGCCGTTCCCGCCGCCGGCGGATGGATTGGTAAATCGCTTCTGGCGATGACGCCAACCGGCGCTGGAGGACCGTCAGTGCAAAACCGACCGTGCCGGCCCGCTTATCGTTCTGGAGGGCCTCCGCGCGGTTGAACTCTTGACGGACATAATCAGTCACGGCCTTGTAGAGAGCGGCCTCCGGATCCGAGAGCCTGTAGGGGACGGTGTAGGCGATCCGCTCCGGGAAGAGGGGCGTGCCATCGAATTTGAGCAGATACTCCTTGACCATCCGGCGCATGAGGTCTGAGACGTCGACCGCGTGGACGCCGTCCCGGAACCTTCCCTCGAACCGGTCGCCATCGAGGAGGGCCATGAAGAGCTGGAAGTCCTCTTCTTTGCCGTTATGGGGTGTGGCGGTCAGCAGCAGGAAGTTGCGGGTAAGGGTCGAGAGGAGCTGGCCCAGCTTGTAGCGCTTCGTGTACTTGACCTCTCCGCCGAAAAAGGTCGCCGACATCTTGTGCGCTTCGTCGCAGACGACAAGGTCCCACCGGCCATCCGGCGCGGCCAGTTTGGCCTGGACATCCTCATTGCGAGAGAGCTTGTCGAGGCGGGCGATGACCAGGTTGTTCTCGAGGAACCAGTTGCCCGTCCGAGCGGCTTCCAGCTTGTCGTTGGTCAGGATGTCGAAGGGTAGGTGGAACCGCCGATACAGCTCATCTTGCCATTGTTCGGCGAGGCTGCCAGGGCAGACGACGAGGCAGCGCTGCAAGTCGCCGCGGGCAATGAGTTCTTTGATGAGCAGACCGGCCATGATCGTCTTGCCGGCCCCCGGATCGTCGGCAAGCAAGAAGCGGAGCGGCTGGCGAGGCAGCATCGCCTCGTACACCCCCGTGATCTGATGAGGAAGTGGCTCGACCATCGACGTGTGGACCGCCAGAACCGGATCGAAGAGGTGCGCCAGGCGGATCCGGTGCGCCTCGGACACCAGACGGAAAAGGTGCCCGTCGCCGTCGAAGCTCCAGGGCCGGCCCTGCTCGACGACCTCGAGGCGTGGCTCATCGTCGCGGTAGACGAGGGTGTTGGCGACCTTGCCACCTGGGTCTTTGTATGTCAGCTCAAGCGCATCAGACCCGAACCACTGCACATTCACAACAGTGACGAGGGAGTCGGCCAGGATGCCGCGGACGGCGGCATTGGGTTGCAGATCTTCGAGTCTACTCATGCGTGCTCGGCGATTGCCTCCCGCACCTGCAGGCACCTTCCTGGTGTGGTGCCCCGACCACGGTGGTGCTGTTCGTTTACTATTAGCGTACTTTCAGCACAACCTTCCAGCTTCCTGTAGAGGGCTTAGTCGAGGTTCAAGCGCTCTATGGCTCCCGCCCTCCTGTGCGCTCGCTGCAGGTCGGCTCCTACAAGACTGCTGTAGCGCAGAGTCGTGCTCAAGCTCTCGTGACCAAGCAGTCTGCGCACCTCGTCTAATCCCGCCCCTCCCCTCAGCCAGGATGTAGCAGCGAAATGGCGCAGGGCATGCGGGTGCAGGCGCCGTGCATCCGGTAGCTGGGCTTTCCGGCTCAGGCGGTGGAGTATCTGCAACAAATGGCGGGGCTTCAACGGTCGCCCTCGTTGATCCGTGAACAGGAACGATTCGGCTGAGGGCACCGGGTGGCGTGCGAGCCAGACCTTCAGGGCGCGCGTCGTTGTGGCGCCCACGAACGCGACGCGATCCTTCCGACCCTTGCCGCTGCGCACGAAGAGTCCTCGGTCAGCAAGTCGCCAGTCCTCGATAAGTAGACGGAGGGCCTCACTAGCCCGCAGGCCGGCATCGGCCAGGACCAGGATGAGTGCCCGATTTCTGATACCCTCCAAGCTCCCGAGGCAGGCTACCAGCACGGCCCGTAGATCGTCCTCAGTGGGCACCGATGGCAGGGTCTTGGGTACTCGCATGGTGAAGCCCCGCAGCGGGTCCTCGTGGAAGAGTCCGACTTCCAGGCCCCACCGGAAGAACGTCTTGAGAGTCCGATACGCCTGATGCTGATGGCTGGGGCTGCGATGCTGAAGGCCGGCGAAGAAGGTCCTGACCGTTAGGGGCGTCAATTCCGGAGTTGCTGTGGCGATCCGCTCGAGCCACCAGCGGTAGGTCGTCAGGGTAGCGGCTGTGCAGCCGCCGACTTGCTTGGTTAGCAGAAACGCCTCGATGCCCTCTCTGAGGGGGTGAGCGTTGGCTTTTTCGGCCGGTTTTGGCGAGGCCTCAACGGCTGAAACGCAGTCCTGATGCGGGTTGGCACGCCCGAGGGGACTTGAACCCCTGACCTCTGGCTCCGCAGGCCAGCGCTCTATCCACTGAGCTACGGGCGCGCGCGATTGCGCTGGCCACCGGCATCCACCGGCGGCCAGCACAGATATTCTAGCAGGATGGCCACTCGCCCGCCAGCGCGGGTGGGCGGCTCCGCCTGCGCCTACGCCGCGTTCGGGTCCACCTGCCAGATCGCGAATACGTTCATCTCCGGATCCGTCAGGATCGCGAACCAGCCCATCTTCGGCACCGCGGTCTTCGGCCGCATCACCTGCGCGCCCGCGGTCTTCGCCTTGGCGACCGTTTCCTCGATCGACGTGACCGACACATAATTCAGCCAGGCGCGGGCCTCGGGCATCGGGCGCTTCATCAACCCTCCGTTGATGCTGCCGGGTTGGGTCGGCATGCCCTTGGCGTCCGTCGGCACCGTGTGAATCATCCAGTAGTCCATCCCCGGTGCCTTGTCGATCTTCCAGCCAAAGAGATTCTTGTAGAAATCCGACAGTTTCGCCGGATCGTCCCCGTAGATTTCGAAGTGCGCAACCGGATTAGCCATGACTCATTGCCCCCCATCTTTGAACCTCGATTGACACACACCGCTTAAGAGCACTATACTCCACGCCATGAAAATCACCAACACCGTTTATCAAGTCGACAACGTACAGGGCGGGCCCAGCGTGATCGTGAGCGATGGGTATCTCACGCTCGTGGACGCGGGGGTGCCGGACAGCGAGGCGCCAATCTTTGCGCTGATCGAGGCGCTGGGACGCAAGCCGGCCGACGTGAAGCACATCCTCATCACGCATTCGGACCGCGACCACATCGGCGCGCTGGCGGCGCTCGTCGCGGCGACCGGCGCAAAGGTGTACGCGCAGCGCGACGAGGCCGAGGTCATCGAGGGCAAGCGCAAATCCCGCGGCGGCCAGATGGTGGCGGCGCCCGTGAAGGTCGATCAGGTTGTCAAGGAAGGCGACCTGCTCCCGCTGCACGGTGGCGTTCGCGTCGTAGAGTCGTTTGGACACACGCTGGGGCACGTGTGTTACTATCTGCTGTCCGAGAGGTTGCTGTTCACGGGCGACTGCATGACCAACACGGACGGGCTGACGGGGTCGCTGCCGCAGTACACGGCCGACGCGGACCTGGCGAAGGCGACCGTGAAGAAGATCGCCGCGCTCGCGCCCGACTCGCTGGCATTTGGACACGGTCCCGCAGTGGTCGGCGGCGCGGCCACGCAGTTGAAGGTGCTGGCAGAGACAATCTAGCGAAGCGGCCACCGGCCTCGTGCCGGCGGCCACCCTTTCCCTATCTCCAGACCCCCAGTAGCGCACCCATGATGATCAAGGCCACCAGCGGATATCCGGTGTTGATGCTGTACAGCCGGGTCGGCCGTCCCTCGAACAGGAAGTTCGCCCCGTGCGTCGTCGCCACGAATCCAAGCCATGCGAGCAGCCCGATCGCTGCGCCCGCTACCATCGTGTGCGCCTGCGCGTACCAGATGAACCTGGCGAGGGCGTAGGCCATCAGGAATGATCCGATGAAGTGCACGGCATAGAGCCTTGAGGCGCCCGCCATGCGCTTCTGGACGTCCTCGGGCTTGAACCCAACCAGCTCCATCCAGCTCTTGCCGAACAGCGCCGCCGAATACCAGAGGGCGCCGAGTACCATGTTGAGAATTGCCGCGACGAGCACCGCCGGGTAGTTGACTGCTGTCACGTAGCATCACCCCCAGGAAATCTTGCGCCCAAAAAAGAATGGCGGAGGAGGTGGGATTCGAACCCACGAGGCGGGCTCAACACCCGCCAACCCGCTTAGCAGGCGGGCCGGTTGACCGGGCTACCGTACTCCTCCGCGCGACTACGTCAATGCGGATTTAGCGTAGCATGCCGAACGGTCGTGTCAAGGCAAGCGGTCAGCCGGTGGGTCAATCAGCGCCTGCCTCAAGCCGAGCGATCACGTCGAGGAGGCCAACGGCTTCCCATGCGCGATTGCGCTGCGATTCGGAGATCGGCGTGAGTATGCCTGCGCCAGCCAGCTCTCGGACGGCTTGGTTGACGGCTGGCTTCGTGCGCCCGGTCGCCACAACTGCGACTGGAACGGTGAGAACCGGGTGGGCGGGCAGAACGTCAATGATCGCCCAAGCGGCAGCATCCGCGCGGGGCGAGGTCGCCTCGCGGAGTTGCGTTCTCCAGCGGCCCTGTAGCTCCGCTACCAAATCCACGTATCGGGCCGCGAGGGTGGCGGCTTGGGCTGCGGTAGCACCGAACATCTCGAGCCATTCCGCGATCCGATCCTCGCGAAACAGGGTGAGCCCTCGGATGTAACGTCCTTTGTCTCGCGCGAGCGCCACACTGATCGGTGGCACGAATGCGGGTGCCAGGCCTCGCCTGCGCAGCAGCACTTGGACGAGCGCGCGTCCCGTTCGGCCATTGCCATCTTCGAAGGGATGGATCGTTTCGAACTGCGCGTGCGCGATGGCCGCCTGTGCGAGTGGTGCCAGGTCATCTTTGTTGCAGAAAGCACACAGGTCGCTCATCAGCATCGCGACCTCTTCGGGCGGAGGCGGGACGAAGTCGGCTCCGCAGGGGTTGTAGTCGTTACCCCCGATCCAGTTCTGTTTGTCGCGGAAGCGCCCTGCGATAACGCGACTGGGGGCTTGACCGAGAAGCCTTCGGTGGATCACCAGCAGATCTTCCGGAACGATCTCACGGGTGGCTGATGCCTGTTCGATGGCGGACTGCATCGCATCGATATTGGCGAGGATGTCCGCGGCGTCTGGGCCGACGCGCCGACCCATATCCTGAGCAACTTCGGCGCGCGCGAGGATTCGGGCGTCGACTTGCATGCCTTCGACCTTCGACGAAGCGATCGACTCGGTTCGGAGCAGCAACCTTGCGAGGGGGGCAAGCGCCGGGTTGGCCTTGTCGTTTAGTCTGGCAATCGCCGTTTCGGCTTCCGACACCACGGTCGCGACTTCTCCAGGCAGCGAGATCGAGAGGTCTGTTAGCGGGTCGGGCACGAAGGCTTCGTACTCGCAAGCGTGGCGATGCCTTGGGGGAGCATAAAGCGTCGGATCGTGCTTCCAGATTCTCCGGAGAACGTGTCCTCGCATCGTATCCTTTACCCGGAGCGACACTAAGTAAAGAATAGCATGCAAACTTTACTATGTCGAGTGGCTGGTAAAGGATATGCCGCAGTCTTCTACGCCGCAAACCGCTCCAGAATCAGCGCGATGTGCTTGATCCCCTGAATGAAATCCGCCAGCCGGATGTTCTCGTTCGGCCCGTGCGAGTTCCCCTTTGCGTGCCCGACCCCTGTCCCCACGGCCGGCGTCCCGAACTGTCCGCAGACGGCATACATTGGACCGGTCGCCGCCATCGTCGGCAGGATGACCGGCGGGGTGCCGTAGACTTCCTCAGCGGCCTCGGCGACGACCTCCACGATCGGCGCATCGAACGGCGTCTTCCACGGCTCTTCGAGGCCAAACGGGTGCACGACAAAATCCCCGAAGGCCTCGCGCCGCAGATGCTCGCGCAGCTTGTCGAGAATGTCATGGGGCCTCTGGTTGGGCACGAGCCGGAAGTCGATCTTCGCGCTGGCCTTGCGCGGCAGCACCGTTTTCGACCCCGGCCCTTGATAGCCCGTCGTGACGCCGCAGATCGTGCACGTCGGCTGAAAGAGATTGCGCTTGAGCAGCTCGACGCCGGTCAGTCCTCTCACGTAGGAGGGAATCCCCAGGTCGCGGCGGATCGACTCGTCATCGCGCTGCTTGGCGATGCGCTCCAGTTGCGCCATCTCGGCGGTGCTGGGCTCGACGATGTCGTCGTAGAATCCCGGGATGCGGACCTGCTCGTCGGGTCCTTTCAGCTTTCCCAGCGCCCAGACCAGCCGCCAGGCCGGGTTCGGGATGATCGCGCCTGCCGATGAGTGCAGATCGCGCCGCGCGCCGGTGACCTCGAGCTCGACAAAGCAGATGCCTTTGACGCCCAGGTAGATGTTCAGGATGTCCTTGTGATCCTTGGAGCCCGATTCCCAGATGCAGGCGTCGGCTCGGGCGAGATCGGGACGCGCGCGCAGCGTTTCGGCGAGATGAGGACTGCCGACCTCCTCCTCGCCCTCGATGAGAAACTTGACGGTGACCGGCAGGCGTCCGCGCACGCGCAGCCAGGCCTCGATCGCGGCGGCGCGGGCCATGATGTTGCCCTTGGTGTCCTGTGCGCCTCGAGCGTAGAGCCTGTTGTCGCGGACCTCGGCGGCGAAGGGATCGGTCTCCCACTCGCTGACCGGATCAACCGGCTGGACGTCGTAGTGATCGTAGATGAGCAGCGTGCGCGCGCTATCTCCAGGGATCTCGGCGACGACCAGCGGCGGTCCGCCGGCGCCGGGCTCGATGCGCGCCGGGATGCCCCTGGCCTGCATCTGCGCGACGAGGAGCGCGGCACACTCCTCCAGCCCGACGCCCTGTGCCGAGATGGACGGCTGGCGGCAGAGCCGCTGCAGATCGTGGACGAACGCCTGGCCGTAGGAGTCGATGTAGCGGAACAGGTCGTCCATTACGAGTCCCTCATCAAGGAGAAGGGGATCCGGGGGATGTCAGTCGGTTTCAACACGCCCCCGCCCACGGGTTGGACGGCTTCGGCGCGCGCCTTCCACGGTGCCAGCGACAGGAGCCAGCGGTCCAGCCGGACGCCGTGGGAGGCCGGCAGGTAGGCTTGGAGCTTCTCGATCCCCTGTGCGAGCTTGGTTCTGGCGCCGTGCAGGTTCCCCTTCTCGTAGTGATAGAGTCCCGCCGCGATCAGGATGATCCCCTGGTAGAAGGCCTTCTCATCCGGCGGTGCCGTCCGCCAGATGCCTTCGAAGTATTCATGGCACTCGAAGAACAGACCGCCGTTGAAGAGCGCGATGCCCTTCCACACCGCCTCGACCTCGCGCGGGATTCGCGCAGATTGTGAAGAGGCTGTTCGCGAGGCCTCGAGCGTGCGCACGACGCCGGCCAGCCGGTGTACCTGCCGGTCCATGTATGGAAAGTACGGGCGGAAGCCTTTCGGCAGGGACAGCGTACCGTTCTCGTGGTCAAGCAACTCACTCTTTGCTACCCATTGCCAGGACGTGGTCCCGTTGTCGCTCCGCCGCGACAGGAGAGCCGCGACCTTGGTAAGGGAAACCTCGAACCGCTCACCGCCGCACAGGTCGCAGTACGCGGCCAGCCAGGCCACCGCACTGCGCGACGCGCTGCCCGCCGGGCTCCGGACCGCCTCGAGCGCGAGCGTGCACAGCGCGTGCTTGAGCCTGACGTACATACCTTACGTCGCTTTGCTCTTTTGCTCGACGAAGTTCAGGCGCAGGTTCGTCACCAGTGTTTCGATCTCGCGGCGCTCGCCCTCTGATACGCGTGGCCTGATCACGTCGGCGAGCGCGGCCGCCGCATCAATGGCCAGCTTCGCATCGTCCAGGTTCCGTTCAATCTTCTTGGTCGCCGGATCCGGCACCAGGCCCAGGGCCTCCCAGGCCTTGGCGGCGAGCAGGCTGAGGCAGGTCGTCACGAGGGCCGTCGCTTCAGGGAGCGGCTGGGAGGCCGCCCCCGACGGCTGTTCCTCATCCATCATTGTTCTGACCTCCTGTCACCCCGGCGCGACGGGATCCCCGTTCGGACGCTTCTCAAGGAGACTGCGGCCGCTGCAGCCAGACCAGCGCCCGCGACATCCGGGACATCCTGATGTGCAGCGCCTCTCCGTTCCCAGCCCGATAGAGCGGGAGTTCCCGGCCATCCACCACAAGGCGTTGCTGCTCCATCTGGCCGACGCGAAGGGTGAGTTCTGCAAACGAGGGGCCATGCCTTTTGGAGACCAATCGGCCGTCACGCCGCTCGTAGGGAGGCTCGAGCACCAGGTACACCAGGGCCGCCTGGTCCGTGCTGCTAATCTCGACGAGCCGCAGCAGCCCGTCGGTGACGACGTAGCGTTGGGTCGTCGGCGCGTCGAAGCGTGGGATGACGTAGTCGAGGTCGACCTGGGATCCGTTGCCGACCGCGACTCGCCACAGGAGTCGGCCGGTCGCCTCGTGCGTAACCTCCACGACTCCGACAGGGATGAGCAACAGGAGCGCGGCCGCGAAGGCGACCGTGGCGACCCAGAAAGCCGGCCTCTTCACAGGCCACCGCCTCGCCAATCTAAGGATAGGCGATTCGACTATTCTGGCCCTCTCTGCGCGGTTCCTGTGGTGTTTTCAACTTGTGGCGGGACCCGGGGGCGGAAGTAGGCGCGGCGCACGATCGCTCCGACGGGAACGACGAGGAGGGATATCCTCACCTGTCTCCTGCAAGTCCGTCCTGGTGTCCACGGCGCATCCGTCTCCCCACAGACACGATCTTACATCGGCAAAAACCTTGCATTGACGGCAATTTTGGCCCGTGTTACGGTGTTCTCGCCCGTTTGGGGTGCCTTCTGGGCCAAATCCACAAAATAAGGACGAGAACGCGTGAATGAATCTGCGATTCGCCTTCCGGCCTTCGCGCAGCTCGAGACGACCCTCCTCTGGCTGGTACTGATTTCCTCGGTCGTCGCGCTCGCGTACGGCTGGTACCTGCGGCAGCGGGTCATCCGCAAGGACACGGGTCCCGCGAGCATGGTCGCCGTGGCCACCGCCATCCAGGAAGGCGCCATGGCCTACCTGGGACGGCAGATCCGTGTGATGCTGCCCTTCGTGATCGTTGTATTCACCGGGCTTTATCTTCTCTACAGGCCGATCTACGCGTCGCAACCGGCCCTGGCGATCGGGGTGGCGGTGGCGTTCCTCATGGGCTGCATGGCCTCCTACGGCGCCGGGTTCGTGGGTATGACCTCTGCGGTGCAGGGGAATGTGCGGGTCGCGAGCGCCGCCCGGCGCAGCTACCGTGAGGCCCTGGACATCGCCTTCAAGGCCGGCACGATCTCGGGGATGTTCACCGTCGGGCTGGGTCTGCTGGGCGCGACGGTCATCTTCATGCTCTTCCGCGAGAACGCGACCCGGGTGCTCATCGGATTCGGTTTCGGAGGATCGCTGGTCGCGGCCTTCATGCGCGTCGGGGGCGGGATCTACACCAAGGCGGCCGACGTGGGGGCCGACCTGGTGGGCAAGGTTGAAGTCGGCATCCCGGAGGACGATCCGCGCAACGCGGCGGTCATCGCCGACAACGTCGGGGACAACGTCGGCGACTGCGCGGGCATGGCGGCGGACGTCTTCGAATCCTATGAGGTTACCCTGGTGGCCGCGATCATCCTGGGCGCCGCGACGCTGCTCGACCCGGGATTCGTCAAGATCTACGGCGCGGCGGCCGGCGCGTTCGCGCTGAAGTTGATCATCTATCCACTCCTCGTGCGCGCCATCGGGGTCGTCGCGTCCCTGGTGGGCACCTGGAGCGTGCACGGGAGGGACGAAGAGATCGGCGACGCGATGCGGCCGATCAACGTGGGCTTCTATGTCTCTGCGGGCGTTTCGGTCGTCGGCTTCGGCCTGGTCAACTACTTCTACCTGCGCGATCCGTCCAGCGGGGCTCCGGACTTTCGCTTCTTCTTTGCCACGCTGACCGGCATCATCCTGGCGCTCATCATCGGACGGCTCACCGAGGTCTTCACGCATACCGATCATGCCGCCGTCTCCGAAATCGCGTATGCGAGCCGGACAGGCCCCGCCACGCTGATCCTGTCCGGGATGGGCTTTGGGCTGGAGTCCTCCGTGTGGGCGATCGTCGCGATCGCCCTGACCATCGCGGCCTCGATGGCGATTTTTGCCGGCAACGTGGCCCTGGCCGCCTACGGGATCGCGCTGGCAGGGCTTGGTCTGCTGACGACGACCGGCTACATCCTGGCGATGGACACCTACGGCCCGATCGTGGACAACGCGAACGGCATCTTCGAGATGTCGGGTGTCGAACGCGGCGGCGAAACCGTTGCCGGGCGGATCGTGGCGCGCCTGGACCAGGTCGGCAACACGACGAAAGCGCTCACCAAAGGATTCGCCATTGCGACGGCAGTGGTGGCCGCCATCGCCCTCTTCCGCTCGTTTGTGGACGAAGCGCGGCTCTTCGTGCCGGTTGAGGAATTTGCCCGCACCGGCGCGGCGGCGGGTGCGGCGCTGCTGGACCGCGTCGGCATCCAGGTCAACCTGCCTCAAGTGTTCATCGGCCTGCTGCTCGGCGGCGCCGTGCCGTTCCTCGTGTCGTCCTTCCTGATCCGGGCGGTCGGCCGCTCGGCCTTCGCCGTGGTGGAAGAGGTGCGGCGCCAGTTCCGGGAGATCCCCGGCATTATGGAAGGCAAGAACCGGCCGGACTACTCCACCTGCGTGAACATCGTGACGAAGGCCGCGCAGCGGGAGCTGCTCAGCCCGGCGCTTGTCAGCATCGGCGCGCCGGTCCTGGTCGGGTTCGGTCTGGGTCCCTCGGCCCTGGGCGGCTATCTGGCGGGCGCGATCCTGACCGCGCAGTTGCTCGCGGTCTTCATGGCGAACACCGGCGGCGCCTGGGACAATGCCAAGAAGAAGATTGAGGACGGCTACCTGGGCGGCAAGGGCACCGAGTTCCACAAGGCCGCCGTGATCGGCGATACGGTGGGCGATCCGCTGAAGGACACCGCCGGCCCGGCCCTCAACCCGCTGATCAAGGTGATGAACCTGGTCGCGATTCTGATCGCCCCGGTCGTCATCCAGCCGATGAGCGTGCAGGTGCGGTCAGTTGTGGTTCTGGGCGCGCTCGCCATGGTCGTGATCGCGGTCGCGCTCAGCCGCCGGACGACCACTCGTGAAGAAGCGACGGCTGCCACGACCCCTGCGGTCGCCGGAGCGCGCGAGCGGTAGGGGAGCCCGGTTAGCGAAGCCGCGGGTCGAGCACCTCGCGCAGCCCGTCACCGACCAGATTCAGCGAGAGCACCGTCACGAAAATTGCCAGCCCCGGCCACAGCGCCAGCCCCGGCGCCGTGCCCAGGTAGGCCTGCGCGATGTTCAGCATTGAGCCCCACGACGGGGTCGGCGGCTGCGTCCCCAGCCCCAGGAAACTCAGCGTCGCCTCGAAGGTGATCGCCACCGCCATGGACAGGGACGCCTGGACGAGCACCGGCGACAGGCTGTTGGGTAGGATGTGCCGGAGCATGATCCGCGCGTCCGCAGCCCCAAGGGCCCGCGCGGCCTCGACGTAGGCGCGCTCGCGCTCGCTGAGCACCTGCGCGCGGGAGAGGCGGATGAATCCCGGGGTGAACACGATGCCGATGGCGATCATGGCCTTTCCTAACCCGGTCCCGAGCACCGCGGCGATCGCCAGCGCGAGTACCAGGAACGGAAACGAGAGCAGCGCGTCGGTGAAGCGCATCAGGAAGTTGTCCAGTTGCCCCCGAAAGTAGCCCGATATCAAGCCCAGCGGTAGCCCCACGCAGAGGGCGAGGCCGACCGAGATGATGCCCGCCTGCAGTGAGGTGCGGGCGCCGTAGATGATACGGCTCAGTTCGTCGCGGCCCAGGTCGTCCGTCCCGAGGGGATGGGCGCGCGTCGGCGGTTGCAGCAAATTGACGAAGTCGGGCTTCGCCGGATCGGCCGGCGCAATGATCGGGGCCAGGGCCGCTGAGATGATGACGAGCGTGACGATCCACAGGCCGACGAGCGCGAGCCGGTTGCGCGCATAGCGATGGAGGAAGTACCGGAGGCCGACTGTCTGAGCCGGTGTTGGGCGATGGGCGAGCGAGAGGCGCTCCTCTCGGGTGGCCATGCTACGCCTTGTCCTCGACCAGCCGGATGCGCGGATCGATGACCGAGTAGAGAATGTCGACGCTGAAGTTGACGAACACGATCGCCACCGCGCTGCACAACACGACGCCCTGCACCATCGGATAGTCGCGCGTCAGGATCGACTCAACCGCCAGCCGCCCGATGCCCGGGACGGTGAAGATCGTTTCGGTGATCACCGCGCCGCCGAGCAGGCCGCCGAGCTGCAGCCCCATGACCGTGGCCACGGGGATCATGGCGTTCTTCAGCGCGTGTTTGAGCAGGACCAGGCGATCCGAGAGGCCCTTGGCGTGCGCGGTGCGGATGAACTCCGTCCCCATGACCTCGAGCATGCTCGACCGCAGCAGCCGCATCACGAGCGCCGCCAGAGCCGTTCCCAGGACGATCGCGGGCATGATCATCAACTTGATGTTGCGGGAGAGATCGATCCACGGCTCGACGTACCCCGACGCCGGCAGCCAGCGGAGGTTCACGGCGAAGAAATAGATCAGCATGATTCCCAGCCAGAAGTTAGGGATCGAGATGCCCGCGAGCGCGACGGTCGTCGCGGCGTAGTCGATGACCGATCGGCGCCTCCACGCCGCCAGCACCCCGGCCGGGATGGCGATCAGCCAGGAGATCAGGATGGCCACAGCCGCGAGTTCGACCGTCACGGGGAGCTTCAGCAGCAGGATATTCAGGACGGGCTGGCCGTCTTTGACCGATTTCCCCAGATCCCCGTGCAGCAAGTGGTTGAGCCAGATGAGGTAGCGGACGGCGACGGGCCGGTTGAGCCCCATCTGGATGCGCAGCGCTTCGACCGCTTCTTTGCCGGCCTCCGGGCCCGCCATGATCAACGCTGGATCACCTGGGATGAGGTTGATCAGAGAAAAGACGATGATGCTGACCAGCAGCAGGACGGGGATGGTCAGCACCAGGCGGCGGGCGATGTAGCGGGTCATGACGGATCAACCAGGGGGGGCGGCCTGGGCCGCCCCTCCCGAGGCGTCGGCTACGGACTCAACCAGACGGTGCGCAGCCGCAACATTCCGTCGGAGTTGTGCACGAAACCCTGCAGTTTCGGCGTGAAGGCCTTGTACTCCTTGGGCCACCACAGAAAGACGTACGGGAGATCCTCGTTGAGCACATTGAGGACGTCCGCGTAGGCGCGCCTGCGCAGGTCCGCCGTGTTCAGAATCCGCGCGGCGTCGAGCAGCGTGTCCACCTGGGGGTTAGCGTAGGCGCTGTTGTTCAACCCACCGCCCGTGACAAAGAACCCGTAGATGTTGCCGTCGGGATCAGGCCGGCCGCTCCACCCCAGCCGGCCCGCCTCGTACCGGTGGGCATCGAGCTGGCTCAGCAGGGTTCCAAATTCCAGGATCTCGATGTTGATTTTGATCCCGGCTTCCCCGGCCATCGATTGGAGGACCTGTGCGACCTGCTGCTCGATCCGACCTGTCCCGGTCTTGAGCGTGAACGTGAAGCCGTTCGGCTGCCCGGCCTCGCGGAGCTTCGCCCGGGCCAGATCCAGGTTGCGTTCGGGGATCCTGGAGTTCGGTCCTGAATCATACCCCAGCACCCCTTTCGGGAACGGGCCGTTGGCGGGCGTGACCGTGTCGCCGAAAACCACGCGGGCCAGCGTCACTCGATCGATCGTTGCATTAAAGGCCTGCCGCAACGCCCGATTGTTGAACGGCGGCGCCGACACGTTGATGTAGATCCCCTGATAACCCAGGCCGCCACGCTCGAGGAGCTTCAACCGGGCATCGGTCTTCAAGGCCGCGACCTCAGTCGCCGGGACGATGTTAATGATGTCAATCTCTCCCGACCGGAGATTCGCCACCCGTGCCTGCTCGTCGGGGAAGGGGCGGAACGTGATCCGGTCGACATAGCCGGCGTTCTTATCCCAGTGGCGGTCGAAGCGCTCAAGCACCACACGGTCCTGGGGGCGCTTTTCAACGAATTTGTAGGGGCCAGTGCCCACCGGCTCGAGGGAGAAACCGCGCCCCAGGCGCCGTGCCGCAGTAGGCGAGACCATCATGCCGGCGCGATCGCTGAGCGCGGCCAGAAACGGGCTGTACGGCTTCTCCAGGTCGATCTGCACTGTGAGGGGATCGACCACCGTAACCTTCTGTACCAGGTTGACTTCACTGCGCCGTGGAGAGGGGAAACCCGCCACCGTAGGATCCAGCATCCGCTCGAAGTTGAACTTCACGGCCTCCGCGTTGAACGGCGTCCCGTCGTGGAACACGACGTTGGGCCGGAGCTTGAAAATATAGGTCTTGGCGTCACTGGAAATCGTCCACGACAGCGCCAGCATCGGGACGATCTGCAGGTCCTGACTGAGGTCGACGAGCTTGTCGAAGAGGCTCTGGAAGACCTGGCGGTCCACCGCCGCGGTCGACTGATGTGGATCGAGGTTCGGAGGATCGGCGTCCAGCCCGGCGCGCAACTGGCCGCCGCGCCGGGCAGTCTGGGCCGAGGCCAGCCCTCCGACCAGGACCACCGTCAAGGCCACAGCAAGAAACATCCGCTTCACCTGGATCACCTCCGTTACGGATTCAGCCACACGTTGCGCAGCCGTATCATCCCATCCGAGTTATGCACAAACCCCTGGAGCTTCGGCGTCATAGCCTTATATTCTTTGGGCCAGTAGATGAAGATGTATGGCAGATCCTCGTTCATGATCGTCAGGGCGTCGGCGTAGGCACGGCGGCGGAGGTCGGGCGCGGTGAGGATCCGCGCGGCATCCAGCAGCGCGTCCAGCCGTGGATTGTTGTACGCAGAATAGTTGAACCCGCCGCCGGTGTTGAAGATGTTGTAGACATTGCCGTCGGGGTCCGGCCGGCCGCTCCAGGAGACCAGACTCGCGTCGTACCGATGCGTGTCCATCTGGCTGAGCAGCGAGCCAAACTCAACGATTTCGACGTTGACGCGGATACCCGCTTCTCCGGCCATCGATTGAATGACCTGGGCGATCTGCTGTGGCACGCGCCCCGGCGGCATCTTGAGGGTAAACGTAAACCCGTTGGGCTGCCCGCCTTCGCGCAACTTCGCCCTGGCCAGGTCCAGGTTTCGCTCGGGGATCCTTGCGTTGGGCCCGGCATCATACCCGAGCATGCCCTGTGGGAAGGGCCCGTTGGCGGGCGCCGCGGTGTCGCCGAACACCACCCGGGTGAGGGTCACGCGGTCAATCGTCGCATTCAGAGCCTGCCGCAGCGCCCGATTGCTGAGGGCCCCGGATCCCGTATTCACCCATACGCCCGCCCACCCGAGACCAAGGCGCTCCAGCAACTTCACCCGCGCATCGGTCCGCAAGGCCGGGATGTCGGCGGGCGGCACGATATTGATGATGTCAACCTCTCCTGCTCGCAGGTTGGCCGTGCGAGCCTGCTCGTCGGTGAAGGGGCGGTAGATGATGCGGTCGACGTTTCCAGCAGTCTTGTCCCAGTGGCGGTCGAACCGCTCGAGGACCGTGCGATCCTGCGGCCGCCTTTCCACGAACTTGTAAGGTCCGGTGCCGACCGGTTCGCGTCCGAAGTCCCGACCCAGGCGCCGGGCCGCGGTTGGCGAGACCATCATGCCGGCGCGGTCGCTGAGCACGGCCAGCAGCGCGCTGGACGGCCTCTCGAGGTCGATCTGCACCGTTAGCGGGTCAACGACGGTAGCCTTCTGTACCAGGATGATCTCGCTGCGGCGAAACGAGCCGGGCTCGAGCATGCGCTCGAAGTTGTACTTGACCGCCTCTGCATTGAAGGGGGTGCCGTCGTGGAACACCACGTTGGGCCGGAGCTTGAACGTGTAGGTCTTGCCGTCGTTCGAGAGCGTCCACGACGTGGCCAGCATCGGGACGATCTGCAAATCCTGGTTGATGTCCACGAGCTTGTCGTAGAGGTTCTGGTAGACGTGTCGATCCACTGCCGCACTTGCCCCGTGAGGATCCATGCCCGTGGTGTCGGCATCCAGCCCGACCCGGATCACTCCTCCGCGTCGTGGCGCCTGGGCTGAGGCCACCCCGCCGGTCAGCACTACCACGATTGCCACTGCAAGCCACGTCCACTTCAATCAAATCACCCCCGTGATGTTGTCCCTTACGCCCGCAGCGAAGCCTCGATCATGTCGAAATGCCGCTCCATCGCCTCGGCCGCGCGCGCAGGATTGCCGTTTTTGAGCGCCTGGTAGATGTCCACGTGCACCCCGAGCATCGCGTTGAAGAAGGCGCCGTCGGGCGTATATTCCCTGCGCCGCAGCTCCTGGGCGAGTTGCTGCTGCATGACGTCGATCAACGGTCGGACCGCGCGCTCGAGGAGTTCGTTGCCGGCCATACGGACGATGGCCAGGTGGAACGGGCCGTTCGCGGCGGTAAAGGCCTCATAGTCCCGCAGGTCCGCAGCCATGTGCAGGGCGTCCAGCGCTTGGGCCATCGCATCCAGGTCACGTCCGGCCGGGCGTGTGGCGGCCATCTGCACAATGGCCCGTTCCAGCACCCGCCTGGCCTCCAGCGCTTCGACCGGGCTCTCCTGCTCCTCCAACAGGGAGATGGCGGCCTCCCGGCGGTCCAGCCCTTTGACGACGTACGTCCCGTCGCCGGGCCGCGTCTCCAGCACGCCCACAAGCTGGAGCGCACTCAGAGCCTCGCGTACCGACGGGCGGCTGACGCCCATCTGCTCGGCGATCACACGCTCAGGCGGCAGACGGTCGCCCGCCCGATACACCTGCAGGCGAATGGCGTCCGCGATCTGTTCCGCGACGTGAACGCTCTTGCGCTTCGTCTCGATTCTCTGGAAGGCCATGGGTACCTGGGTACTAAACGGGAGCTGTCAAGTGGTCAGACATGTTCACCACGCACGCCTAGAGTTCCTCCTGACGTTACAAAGACCGGAGTGGCAGGCGGGCGCGGTGGGCCCTTACGACTTCCCCCCGCGCTCCTTGTCCCGCTGCGCCTGTTCCGCAACAATGCGGTCGATAAGCGCCCGGTCATAGATTCCCGCCGGCCGGCCGCGCGTAGGGAGAAACTGTTTGAAGGGCAGGTATTCCTTCTTCGCCTCTTCAAAGAGGCGCCGCAACTCCGCCACCGGGTCGGGGTGGTCGTCCACGCGGATGTCGAGATGCGCGTACTCCTCGGTGGTCGCGACCTTGAGCGCGGCGGACTGCCGGCCGCGTTTGTCCCCACCGGCTTCCTGCCCCGCCTCCAATGCGCGCAGCAGCCGCTCGGCGAGCTCGATCCCGCGGTTGGCCTCAAAGGCTTCGGCCATCATCATGATCGTTGGCTCGCCGACCAGCATGTTCCCGGCCACGGAGAATCCCATCCTGGGACTGTGGCCGGACCAGGTCACCGTCTCCCGGCCGGTCCACGCCGCGGTGCGACCATGGCGGTCCACGACGTGCAACTGCCGGTGTTCCCGGCCCTCGTCACTAGCGACCAGGACATCGAGGACCTGCTGGGCCGGCAGCCCTTCCGCCAGGAGCCGCAGCCCGCGAGGGCCAAACGTCGGATTCACAAAGGCCTGCGTGGCGACCGCGCCGACCCCGGCCTCGACGAATGGGCACAGCGATCCCACGCCAAAGAATTTCGTGCTCACCGCGACGCCGAAGGCG
>JBGPLF010000031.1:0-22785 GCA_041486265.1 bacterium | reverse complement strand
TGGCTTCGCTGCCGAACCGCTCCACGAGGGAGACAAGGTTCATATCCTGTTTAGCCATGGGAGGCTCCTCTATGCCACGCCGAAAGAGACGCCAACCGACCGAACTGCCAACCGAAGAAGCGATCAAGCACCTCTTCCCGCGGGAGGTTGTGGATAAGGTCAAGGAAGTCACTCGCGACAATGACGACGCTGTCCAGGAAGAGGGAGAACCGACGTAGCGTGTTCATCACATCCCCTACACTAGCAGAAACCATGCCTTGTGTCAAGTATATAATCCCCTGGTTCAGTCCCTTGCGTTTTCGGGCAATTTGTGAGAGGATATGAGACGCATCGCAGAAGGACTTTGGTCTGTGGTAGCTTGCAGGTGAAGGTGGTTGGGAGCATGGCAACAGGAACCGTGAAGTGGTTCAGCAGCGAGAAGGGGTATGGCTTCATTACCCCCGAGGACGGGACGAAGGACTTGTTCGTGCACTTCAGCGGCATCGAAGGCGACGGCTACAAGTCCCTCAATGAGGGACAGAAGGTCGAGTACACCCAGACGCAGGGCCAGAAGGGCCCGCAGGCGACGGGGGTCCGGCCGATCGGCTAACGCTTTCGACAGTACGTCCTGTCCGTCGAGGCTTGTCCACGAGACAGACGCGGGCCCGGGTCGATCTTGCCCGGGCCCTTCCATTTGGGCGGCTGTGCGCCGTGGCGTTCCTGGCCCACGTTGCCTCGGCAACCCGAGCCGGCCGACAATCCTCTCCTATACGATCTTCAATTCCCGCGGAAAGTCGATCAGGCTCTCGCAGCCATCCGGTGTGATCACGATCGTCTCGCTGACCCCGACGCCACTTACCCCGTAGTCGCGAAGCGCGGGCGGGACGTGGAACACCATGCCGGGCTCCAGCACCGTGGCGTCACCCTGCCTCAGGCTGATGATGTGCCCTTCGTTCCATCCGGGAGGGAAGGCAAACCCTACGGAGTACCCCGTGCGCTTCCGAAATGATTCGTACATGCCTGCGTCCTCAAAGACCCGCCGGCAGGCTTCGTCCACCTCGCCGGCCGTCACGCCGGGGCGCATGGCCGCCATCGCGCGCTTGAGGCCCTCCAGGCAGAGGCCGGCCATCCGGCGGACACCGGTTGAGGGTTCACCCAGGCTGACGGCCCGCATCAGCGGACCGACGTACCGGCCCAATACCCCCGTCATCTCAAGCAGCACGGTATCCCCCTTCTGGAGGATCCGTCGCTCGAATGTGGTGTGGGGAATCCCGGCCCGATAACCGGACGTGACAATGGGATCAAGTGGAAAATACTCGGATCCGGCGCGGACCATGGCCTCCATCGCGGCCGCAGCCACGTCGTTCTCGTTGGCCCCTGGGAGGCAGGCCTGCTGCGCCGCGCGCATGCCGAGCGCCGTGAGGCGGGCCGCCGCGCGCATTCTTTCGATCTCCCGCTCCGACTTGACTCGCCTCAGGTGTTCGATGATCCCCGACCCATCGCTCGGGTCGCAGTCGGGCAGCAGGCGGCCCAACCGGTTCCGCGCCGCGGCGATCATGGCCGGGGCGGTCTCTTCGATGACCACGCGGGACCTGGCAAACCCTCGACGGGAGACCTCGGCGGCCAGGTGCTCGAGGGGATCCTCGTGGTCGTCGTAGGTGACGACCTCGGCGACCTCGCTGTAGAGCGCTGCAAGGTAGGACTCAAGGTAGCGGACCAGGAGCGTCGGCGTCCCTCTCGGTGCAACCATCAGGACCGCAAAGGTCCGGCCTGCAAACGTCTGATAGCCTGTCAGGTAGAACAGATGCTCGGGCGCAAACACCAAGAAAAGATCGGCGTTCCGCCGCTCAAGCTCCGCCTGGACGTGCTCAAGACGCACCGCAAATTCCTCACGGGGAAACACAGGCGTCCTGGGGAACGTTCCCGGTTCGTACATCGCTACCCCCTCGCCGTTAAGAGTCCGCTATCGGCCGGCCGCCATCGCATCAGGCGGCGCTCGATCACACTGAGGCTGACGTCCATCGCCATGACGATCAGCAGCAGAGCCACGATCGCCGCAAACGTGACGGCCGTGTTGAACTGCCCCGCGGCGGCGTTCACCAGGTAGCCGAGGCCCGCGTTGGCCGAGATAAACTCTCCGATCACAGCGCCGATGAGGGCCTCGGGCACTCCGATCCGCAGCCCGGACATCAGGTAGGGGAGGGTGCTGGGCAGCGTGACCTTCCAGAGCACGTCGGCGCGGCTGGCGCCCATGACCCGCACCACGTTGACCAGGTGGGGGCTCACGTGGTAGAGGCCGGCCACCATGTTCATGAAGACGACGAAGAAGACGAAGACGGTCGCCAGGATGATCTTGGGCGCGATGCCCAGCCCAAACCACATGATGATGAGTGGGGCCAGGGCGATCTTCGGGATCGAGTAGAACGCGATCAGGAAAGGCCGCAGGACGCGCAGGACTCTCTGCTGGAACGCCACGAGGACGGCCAGGCCGATCCCGAGCATCGCGCCGATCGCATAGCCCCCGAGCACCTCGGCCAGCGTCTGGAACAGGTTCGGCCAGAGGCGCCCGGAGATGACCATCTCCCACAGCGCCCGCAGGACACCCACCGGATCGCTGATGAACTGGCGGTCCACCAGCCGGCCGGAGACGTATGCCCAGCCCCCCAGGACCGCGCCGAACACGAGGGCGCGCCCGGCGGTGATCGCCGCGCCACGCGCCAGCTCCCGGGACCGGGCGTCCTGCCCCGCCCGCGCGTGAAGGAACTGTTCATAGGCTGAGGGAGCGACGGTGCTCATCACGCGTCCTGCGCGTCGTGCGCACTCCTTTCTTCCAACCCACTCACTCCACGAACTCCTGGGCCGTCGGCGCCTCGGGGCGGCGCGGGGTGATCAGCAGATCTTCGGCCGGTTCGTGCGAGACCGGCTGCGTGTGGGCACGCGCGCCGTCATACACGACGGTCTTGACCCATCCCGGGTCCGTTCGAGGATAGTCCTCCCGGTAGTGGGCCGCGCGGCTCTCGGTGCGCGTCAGAGCGCTCTGCGCCACCGCGGTTCCGACGGTGCACAGATCCGCGAGTTCGATCGCCGCGATGAGATCGCCCAGCGCGTCCCCGGACAACGCCGCCACACATTCGCGGATCTGGTCGATCTCATGCAGCGCCGTGCGCAGGCCCTCAACGGTCCGCACGATGCCCAGCCCCAGCCACATCGATTCCTGCGTATGGGCCAGGATGGCGTCGAACTCCGGCGACGCGTCCGCGGTGTCTCGCCGTACTCCCTCGAGCCGCCGCTGCCACGCTTCAACCGCGCGCTCGTCGACCCGCCCGGCGCGATCGCGCATCCCGGCAGACGCGGCTGCCAATCCCGCGCGGTGACCCATCACCTGCGTCTCAGGGACGGCATTGCTGTTCAGACGGTTGCCCCCGTGCGTCCCACCGGCATTCTCACCCGCGGCGTACAGTCCGCTGATCGCGGTCGCGCCTGCCTCGTCGATCATGACCCCGCCCATGAAGAAGTGGGCTTCGGGCGCGATGATGAGTGGAATCTCGCGGTAGTTGATGCCACGCGGGTCGAGGCGTTCGATCACCTTGCTGTTCTCGAAGCGGAACTGCTCGTCGGAGACGTCGGAAATGTCGAGGATGACACCCCCATCCACGCTCCGTCCGAAACGGATCTGGTCGAAGATGGCCCGCGCCGAAACGTCGCGCGTGGCCGCTTCTTTCTTGACCGGATCGTATGCCTCCATGAACCGCTCGCCGCGGTTGTTGTACAGCCTGGCGCCGGAGACGAATGTTGACGGCTGGATCGGCACGCGGCTGCCCTTAAACGGCCGGATGAGACGCCAGGGGTAGAACTGGATGAACTCCATGTCTCGCAGCGGCGCGCCTGCGCCCAGCGCCAGCGCGAATCCCCCGCCGGTGACGTCCACCGGGTTGCTGGTCACACTGAACAGCCGTCCTGCGCCGCCGGCGGCCAGGACAACGGCGCCGGCCCGGATGATGCCGCCCTCAATCCTGTCGCGGCCGATGCCGATCGCGCCGATCACCCGCCCGCCGTCGACGAGGAGCTGCACAATCACCGTATTCTCCAGCACCTGGCAACCCGCCGCGACGACCGCGTCCCGCAGCGGGATCGTCATGTCTGTTCCCCGGATGTGGATCGGGACGAGCACACGCGGGTGACGGTGATCGCCGCTGGGCGACAGGTAGTAGCCGCCGTCGCGGCGCTGGAACTGAGCGCCCAGCGCCCAGAGTTCCTTCAGCCGGTCGGGAGCCTCTTCGACGAGGGCGCGCACCAGACGGCGTTCGTTCACCCAGCCGCCGCCGGCAATCGTGTCAGCGTAGTGCTGCCAGGCGTCATCCTCCGGATCCAGCTCCGGCGAGGCCGCTGCGTACCCACCCGAGGTGTTGGCAGACGATCCGCTCTGCCCCAGCTTCCGCTTCACGGCGACCAGGACACGGGCGCCGGCCTGGCGCGCGCTAAGCGCGGCGCGCAGGGCGGCCAGCCCTCCACCGACGACCAGCACGTCGGTCTCGTAGACGGGGAAGGCGGTCACGCGCCGCCCGCCACGTAGAGCTCCCTGGGGAACTGCGTCAATACCTCGCAGCCTCTCTCGGTCACCAGCACCGTCTCACTAAACCCCAACCCGTACTCCCTGGGCACGCGGAGCGCCGGTGGGATGTGGAAGACCATGCCGGGCTCGAGCGGCGTAGGATCGTCGCGCCGCAGGCTGATGACGTGCCCCTCGCCCCAGTCGGGGCCGTACGCCACGCCGACAGAGTAACCGGTCCGCTTGCGGAAGTACGGCTCGTACCCCGCGTTCTCGAGGATGGTGCGGCAGGCTGCGTCGACCGCTCCGCTGGTCACACCGGGCCTGATCGCGGCAATGCTGGCGTCAAGCGCCTGAATGATCGTCGCGGCCATCCGCCGAACCTCGTCGCGCACCGGCGGGATCACCGCCCCACGCATCAGCGGCCCGAAGTAGCGCCGCTGGCATCCCCCGAGCTCCACCAAGATAGTATCGCCCGGTTCGAGCTGCCGGTTGGCAAACGTGAAGTGCCCCACGCCGGATCGCCAGCCCGACGTGACGATCGGATCTCCGACGAAGAAGTCCGAGCCGGCCGTCATCATCGCACCGTACGCGGCTGCGGCGACGCCGTTCTCGGTGGCGCCAGGTCGGATCGCGCCCAGCGCTGCGGCCATGCCCGCCTCTGTCACGCGGCAGGCCCGACGGATGAGGGCAATCTCCTCGCCTGACTTGATGCGCCGACCCTGCTCGACCAACCCGGAGCCATCGACCACCTCGCCCAACCTCCGCCGCAGCCGGTCCATCATCAAGGGGGAAATGAACCAGCCGGTCAGCTCGACGGCGATGCGTCCCTGCGGCCATCCCCGATGTCCCAGCACCGCGGCCAGGCGCTCGACCGGATCGTCGGTATCGCCGAACGTCTCAAACCGCTCAACCCACGTGGTCGTCTCGGCGACAGTCCGCTCCATCTCGCGGATGAACAGCAGCTCCGCGTCGTGCCGGATGACCAGCGTCTGAAAACTCGCGTACCCGATCGTCTCGTACCCCGTCAGGTAGCAGATGTTCTCGGGGATCAAGATGAGCAGGGTGTCGATCCCCTGCGCGGCCATGCGTGCGCGCAGTCCCGAGCTCCGGCGCCCGTATTCCCGTGAGGAAAACGCAGGGGCGTGACGGGTTGGCATCGATGCCTCCTTGTCCGGCATGCGCTCATCCCAACGGCGTCTGCTCGCGCGGCGCCCACCGCAACCAGGTGTGCTCCAGCGCCGAGACGACCATATTGAGGATCACCACGATGATGAGCAGTCCCAGGATGCCGGCGAAGACCTCAGCCGTGCGGTAGCGCGAACTGGCGGCGTTGATGAGATAGCCCACGCCGCGGTTACTGCTGATGAACTCGCCGACGATCGCCCCGATCAGCGCTGCGGGGATCGTGATCCGAAGCGCGGCCATGATGAATGGTGTCGCGGCCGGCAGCACCACCTTGCGGAAGATCGTGATCGGCCGCGCGCCCATCACGCGGACAATCGTGATCAGGCCCGGACTCACCGTGCCGAGGCCTGCGACCGTGTTCAGAAAGACGATGAAGAAGACGAAGGTGGCGGCCAGGATGACCTTCGGCAGGATCCCGATCCCAAACCACAGGATCATCAACGGCGCGACCGCCACCTTGGGGACAGCGAAGGCGATCAGGATCAGGGGCCGCATGATCGGCTCCCCACCGGGCATGAGGGCCACGACCAGCGCACCGAGCAGTCCCAGGGACGCCCCGAGCACATACCCGAGCGCGGTCTCCGTCATCGTGTACCGCAGGTGGAACCACAGCGTGCCGTCGAGGCTGATCCGCCAGAACGCCTTTGCCACGCTGATGGGATCGCTGAGGAACAGGTGGTCCAGGATCCGGCCGGACGACCACCACCACCCGAACAGCAGGATGGTCAGCAGGCACGCCTGCCAGCCGAGTATCGTCCAGGTCTCGCGGCGCTCCCGCCTTCGGGTCTCGAGGACTTCGCGCGCGTGCAGGTCGCGCTCGTGCCCAAGCGCGCCCTCACCGGCAGGGGTCGTGTACGCTTTATGCACGGTCCTGCTCCCGAACCTTGGCGATCTCCTCGCGCAGGTCGTTCCAGATGGGGTCGTAGATGTCCGAGAACCCCGGGGCCTCGTGGATGTGAAACACGTCTCGCGGCCGCGGGATGGAAACCTCGCGAATGTCCTTGATCATCCCCGGGGCACTCGTGAAGATCGCGATCCGGTCGGAGAGAGCGTGCGCCTCGACCAGATCGTGGGTGACGAAGACGATGGTCCGCCCGCTGCCCTGCCAGAGTTGCAACAGCTCGTCCTGCAGGACCAGGCGGGTCTGCGCGTCCAGTGGGCCGAAGGGCTCGTCCATGAGGATGACGTTCACGGTTTCATCGACAAGCGTGCGCACGATCGAGACACGCTTGCGCATGCCGCCCGAGAGCTCGTGGGGATAGTAATGCTCGAAGCCGAGCAGCCCCACGCGCGTCAGGTACTGCAGGGCCTTGGCCTGACGGTCCTCGCGCCGGACGCCCTTGAGTTCGAGGGCGATCTCGACGTTGCTGAGCGTCGTCCGCCAGGGAAGCAGGTTGTCGTCCTGGGTGACATAGCCCCCGCGGGTGTTGACGCCCCGGATCGGCTCTCCCTCGTGGAGGACGACGCCGTCGGTCGGGGCGATCAGGCCGGCGAACATGTTGAGCACCGTGGATTTCCCGCAGCCCGAGGGCCCGATGAGCGTCAGGAACTCGCCACGCCGGACCTCCAGGTTCACGCCCCGGAGTGCGGTCTTCGGCTGGTCACCACCGCGGCCCCGGGACACAAAGACCTTATAGACGTCGCGGGCTTCCAGGACGGCGGCGTGATTTCGGCCCACCTGGCCGGTTCCGCCAGGCTGCGCGCCAGTCACGATCCGCTCAGGCCTTCCTCGGTTCCGACAGGCGCTCGCGCACTATCCGCATGATCACCTGCCATTCGTTGTAGCCGGCGGTCTTGGGCGCCGTGCCGGCCTGCCCGCGGGCCCAGAGAACCTCCCGGCCGAGGGCCTCGCCGGCGGCGAAGTCGACGCTCCCCGGCGGCGAGCAGAGGTCAATGATCACCACGTCTTTCCGGGTCCGCTGCAGGAGATCGCGCGTCAGCACCATCCCGGATGCCGAACTGACGATCAACGGGAACTGCGCGATCACGTTCGGCAACTCCCGCAGATGCAGTGGCGCGGTCCCCATCGCCCACGCGCGCGCCAGTTGCGAGGGATTGCGGGCGACTAGCGTCACCCTGGCGTTCAGACTGTGGAACACCTGGGCCACGCTCATGCCGACTCGTCCCAGCCCTATGCACAGCGTCGGCAGGCCGAGGATCGTCTCCTCGGTGTGCTCGATCGCGACCTTCACGGCTCCCTCGGCGGTCGGGACCGCGTGCAGGATCGCCAGTGGATCGTCGCCGCCGTAGCCGATGGGGGTCACGTTCGTGCCTTTCGCCCACGCCTCGATCTGCGCGCTCGCCCGGCCCATGAACATCATCGCGCTCGGCGCCGCGCCCCGAAGGACCTCGGTCGTGGTGACCAGCTTCTCTTTCGCGAAAGGCGCGTAGAGACTGTGATCGGTCCCCAAACCAGGGATCGGCGCGGAGATCAGGCGGGCGCCTTTGACCGCCTCACCCAGCGACGAAGATTCTGGAACGGCCGCGGCCTCATCGCTCCCGGGCGCTGAGCCGTAGTGCGTGACGGCCGCGCCGGCGGCCCGAGCCTGCCGCATGTGTTCCAGCATTCTCCGGTCGCCGCCGACCACCGCCACCGTCCATCCAGCCAACTCGCCTGTCATCCCAGATTCCACGGGGGTCATGCTACTTCACGTAGTCATTCGTCCAAAGGACACCCTCTTTGGATGAGGCGCTCACCGGCTGGCCGATCGTCCTGAAGATGTCCAAGTAGCTCTGGATGCCGGCCTCGGTGAAGGTCCCGTCGGTGCTGATCGCCGGCAGGGTCGCATCGATCGACAGGGCGAGACTGTCGGCGGGCGTGTCCTGGAAGTACTTGGCACCCAGGATCCTCAGCGCCTCGGCCTTGTTGTTCTTGATCCAGTCGGTCGCTCTCCGGATGGCCCGTGAGTAGGCTTTCAAGGCCGCGGTGTTTCGCTTCGCGTAGTCGGCCGTCGTGAAGAACCCAACATACGTGAGATTCCGAAACTCGGGCACGTCGCCGGCGGTGTTGCGGATGATGATTTGCCCGAGGCCCTCGCGCTCGAGCGTCTGAGGGAGCGGCGGCGAGAGCATGAAGCCGTCGATGCGGCCCGATCGGAACGCGGCGGCCAGACCCGGGACTCCGCCAACCTGAATCAGGTTGGCGTCGCGATCCGGATTGGCTCCGACCTTGATCAGGAAATAGCGGGGGAAGATGTCTGTCGGCGCGCCGGGCCGGGTGATCCCGATGTTCAGCCCCTTCAACGCCGCATACCGCCGCTGCAGCGACGAGAAGCGACTGACGCCCGTCTTCTGGACGATCTCATTGCGCACGATCAGGTCGAGCGTCACGCGCTTGACCAGATTGTAGAACATGAGCGTGCTCTTGCCCTCTTTCAGGAGATCCGCCGCCGTGAGTGGATCGGTGTCGGAGATCTGCGCCTCTCCGGAGACCACGGTGGCCGGACCCAGCGAGCCGCTCGAGATCTCGGTGAAGGAGAAGTCAACGCCTTCTTCGGCAAAGAACCCCCTCTCCATGGCAATGAACACCGGCGCCATATACAGCACGCGGAAACCGGTCTGCTTCAGTTTGTACCGAGGCCCCTGCGCCTGACCCGAGGTCGCGGCCAGCGAAAGGATGAGTAGCAACACCACGACGAGGCAGACGCCCCTGCCCGCAAACTTCATCCAACACTCCCCCCAACATGGCATCCCATCATGCATCATGTATGCATGCTTAGTACGGAAGGGAGGGAATAACTCCTTCCGCCGGCCTCTTGTGACGCAAGGGAGCCATGGGAATATCGTCGAACGACACGCCTCGTGAGTTGCCAGCATGATTGAACATGTTGAGTGAGGGGGAGTCTCCCAATGATTCGGGCCGATGACGATGCGGCGCTGCGGCACCTGATCATGACGATGGCGAGGTATGCGGGCACAACGATCGACGAAGCAACCGCCGCGCACCTGACGCCCGCTGCAACTTGGTTGCTCGGCTGCTGGCCGGCGTTGACGCGCGCCACGGTCCGAGAGGTCGAGCCAATGTCGGTTGGACGGTGGCCGGAGGACAGCCATGAAGTGGAGTGAGGTCGAGACGTTTACCCTCGCCTCCCTGGCCCGAGCCATCAAGAATCGCAGGGTCTCTCCCGTCGAGGTCACCGAGGCCTGCCTCGCCCGAATCGAACGGTTCGATCGATCCTTGAACGCCTTTATCACATTGACCCCCGAACGAGCCCTGGCCGATGCCCGCCGGGCAGAGCGAGAGATTGCCGGGGGAGACTGGCGAGGTCCACTGCACGGCGTGCCGATCGCGATCAAAGATATCTTTGCCACGCGCGGCATCCGCACGACCTGCGGCTCTCGCGTCCTGCGCGACTGGGTCCCGGAGGAAGATGCCACGGTCGTGCAGCGCCTGGGGCACGCGGGCATGGTGCTGCTGGGCAAGCTCAACATGAGCGAGTTCGCGTATGCCGGCATTCACCCGGACTTCGGCCCACCGCGCAACCCGTGGAATCTTGACCGGTTCACGGGCGGATCGAGCAGTGGGTCGGCCGGCGCAGTAGCCGCGGTCCTGAGCTTCGGAGCGCTGGGCACAGATACCGGGGGTTCGATCCGCGGGCCCGCAGCGCACTGCGCGGTGGTGGGACTGAAGCCCACATACGGACTGGTGAGCAGGTCAGGCGTCACCCCGCTGTCCTGGTCGCTGGACCATGTCGGCCCCATGGCGCGCACGGCTCAGGATGCCGCGCTGCTGCTCGACGCGATCGCGGGATTCGATCCCGCTGATCCTACCTCGGCGCACGGTTCGAAGGGCCGACGTAAGTCATTTCGGACCCTGACGCACGCGGTGGACCGGCTGCGCGTGGGCGTGGTGGGGGAATTCCTGGGCAGCGGCACCGCGGCGGACGTCGCTGCCACGGTTCGCGCCGCCGTGACGGCGCTCGAACCGCTCGTCGCGACAGTTGAGGATGTTGTTCTGCCGCTCGCAGAGGAGATCGTGCCCGCTTGGTCGGCCATCTGCTTTGCCGAGGCCTCAGCCTATCATGAGCCGACGCTGGCGCGCCGGCCGGAAGACTATGGTGATCTCGTGCGGGAGCGGCTTCAGGTGGGGCTCGCCGTCCCGGCGGTGCAATACCTGCAGGCCCAGCGGGTCCGAAGGATGATCATCAGAGAGTTCGCGACGCTGTTTGAGCGCGTCGATCTCCTGGTCCTCCCGGCGATGCTCGCCGAAGCGCCCACGATCGCCTCCACCGGCGCCAGCGGATCGTGGATCGCCCTCATGGAGCGGATCCGGTCGACTGCGCCCTTCAACCTGACCGGACTGCCCGCGGCGTCGGTGCCCTGCGGGTTCACCGACTCCGGCCTGCCGGTGGGACTGCAGATCGTCGGCCCGCACTTCGCCGACCGGACTGTCCTCGCGGCCGCGCATGTGTTCGAGCAGGCGACGGGGTGGTGGAAGCGCCGGCCGAACCTCGTCGCCTGAGCGACCTCACAGCGCGGCGTTCAATCCAGCGTCCGCACTTCGCGGACGCTCAATCCCAGCAGCGCCGAGGCGACGATGAGCGCGCCCCCCAGCGCGAAGAGCGCGCGCACGCCGATCCACTCGCCGAGCCATCCGGCCAGACCGTACGACACCGGATAGAGCCCGTAGATACCAAACATCAGCATCGCCATCACCCTGCCCATGAACGCCCTGTCCGTACGCTGCTGGATGACGGTCACGTACGTGATGGCCACCCATGACATCGCCGCGCCGGAGAAGCTCAGCAGGACCGCCGCCTGCCAGAGGCTGTGGGTCACAGAAATCGCGGCGGTCAGGAAGCCCGTCGCGGCAATCAGGACAGCGCCCATCAGCCCGCGCCTTCTGGCCTGGAGCGTTCCTCCGGCGATGCCGCCCGCAAACGCCCCGACGCCGTACGTGGAGAACAGAATCCCCAGACCCTGAGGCCCCGAGTGAAACGGGCCGCGGATCAGCACGGGCAACCCCACGTACGTCGCGCCCGAGTAGCCGAAGAAGAAGACCGATGCCATGATGATCACCGTGAGCAGCAGCGGCCGTTGCCGGACGAAGGTCACGCCCTCGACGAAGTCACGCCATGGGCTCTGCCCGGCCTTCGACGCGCGACCGGACGGCACCACAATCAACAGCAGAAAGAGCGCAGAGATCACAAAGGTCGCCGCGTCGACGGCGAACCCACCGGCCGTCCCCACCGCGGCACTCACGAATCCGGCCGCGGCGGGCGCGGCGGCCAGCAGAATCTGATTGGTGATCTGATTGACAGCGTTGGCCTGTCGCAACAAAGTGGGCGGCACCAGCTCCGGCGTCATCGCAGAGGCGGCGGGAAAGAAGAACGCCTGGACGATCCCGAACAGCAACGCCAGCGCATACACGTGGGGCATCGCCATGCGCCCGGTCACGATCAACAACACAATGCTCACCTCGATCGCCGCGCGGATCAGGTCAGACGCCAGCATGACGGCCCGGGGCCGCAGGCGGTCGCTCGCCACCCCGCCGACCAGCATCAGCACCGAGCGCGGGATCGCCTGAAGCATCAGGACTGTCCCCAGCGCGCCGCTTCGGCCGGTCAGCGACAGCACCAGCCAGGAGAGCGCGACAAACTTAAACTGGTCCCCGGCGAGGGACACGCTCTGACCGACCCACAGGTTGCGGAAGTTGCGGACGGCCAGAGGCGAGGCCAGCGAGACGCGACGACCGGCCACGGCGCCTCCGTCTGACATGAGCAGTTGGGTTCGACCGGTCACGCGGATTGCCTGCTGCCATTCAGTGCAGAGGAGGGACTCACGCCCCTACGAAACCCAGTAGCAGGGGGATGAATTCTCAGGGAGGGCTCACGTGAACAAACGCGTGCTGGACCGGATCTTGCGCGAGGCCGATCGGTCTCGGAAAGAAGTGCTGGAGCTCACCACAGCGCTTGTCAGCCTGGACACCACGAACACGGGAGCGCCGGATTCGGGCAACGAAACCCTGGCCGCAGAGTTCCTGGCCGATTATCTCCGGCGTGGGGGGATCTCGGGCATTAACCTCATCGGGCGCACCCCCGAAAGGCAGAATCTCGTCGCGTCACTTCCGGGCAGGAGGAGTGGCTGCGCCCTGCTGCTCCTGTGCCACAGCGACGTCGTCCCGGCCGGGGATCTCTCAACGTGGACATCACCGCCGTTTGCCCCGACGGTCCGGGAGGGACGCCTCTACGGCCGGGGAACGGCCGACATGAAGGGCACGGTCGCCGCCGAAGTGGTCGCGCTGCTCATCACTCACCGGCTGGGTCTTCCACTTCGGAGGGAGGTCAGGCTTCTCTGCTTCGCGGATGAGGAGGCTGGGGGGATGTTCGGCTCGGGCTGGATCCGAAAAGAACATCCCGATCTGCTCAAGGCCGAGGTCGCCCTCAACGAAGGTGGTGGCCACCGCTACACGCAGGCACGCCGGTTGCTGTATGGGGTTGCCGTGGACGAAAAAGGCCGGCACGAGGCCCTGATCACGTTTTCGGGGGCCGGGGCGCACGCCTCCATGCCGTGGCGGGGGGGCAACGCGATCGCGTACGCGGCCGAGTTCGTGGATCGGGTCATGAAGCATCCGCCGGCCCCACACTTCGACAAGAAGCTGCTCGCTGGCTTCCGGTGGATCCCCGGGTTCGATGCGGCCCGTGAGGATAACCTGGAGTCGCTTCTCGGGCGGCTCAGCAAGCACGATGACTTTCTGGCGTCTGAGATCCGTGCGCTGACGCGCACCACCGTGGCCCCGACGATCATACGCGGCGGGGTGAAGTCCAACAGCATCCCCGACCGGTGCGAGGTCATCTGCGATTTCCGCACGCTCCCACAGCACAACCGGGGATACGTCCTGCGCTACTTGAAAGCGAGGACGAAAGGGCTTCCCGCGAAGATCACCTTGACCACGACTGCGACCTCGAGACCCGCGCGGTATGGCGCCAAGTTGACCGGGCTGATCGGGCCAGCGCTGAAGGTTGCCTCAGGAAAACCCGTCGAGGTTTTCCCGACGTTGACGGTCGGCTTCACCGATGCTCGATTCGCGCGGGAGGTGGGAACCCCCGCCCTCGGGTTTGCGCCCGCGCATCCCACCAGCAAGGTGGGACAGAACCGGGCGCATGGTTCGAATGAGTCTATCCCGGTCAGCGACCTCTACTTCCAAATGCGGTACTTTGCGGTGACGATCGCACTGGCCGCCGGAGGGTAGGTTGAGAATGCGATAGCGCCTATGTTACGCTCACGGTGTCATAGCTGCAGAGAACGACCCAAAAGGGGGCAACAGCGATGCGAGCACTGAAATTCAACAGGAGCATCATTTGGGCAGTGTGTCTCGTCCTGCTGAGTAGCTTGATGCTCCCGGGTGTGTCCCAGGCCAAGACGGCGGGGGAGCTTGACGCGAGCGTAAATGCGGCGCTCGACCGGTTCACGCACCAAGTGAAGGGAGCCAGCGGGCTCCTCCAGACCGCCAAGGGCATCCTTGTGTTTGCCGGCGTCATCAAAGCCGGAATCGGGGTTGGCGGAGAGTACGGCGAGGGCGCGCTGCGCATCGGCGGCAAGACTGCCGCGTACTACAGCATCGCGGCCGCCTCGATCGGGCTCCAGCTCGGGGCCCAGAAGAAAGACATCATTATTGTGTTCCTGCAGGATGCGCCTCTCAAGAAATTCCAGGCCAGCGAGGGCTGGAAGGTGGGCGTTGATGGTTCAGTGGTGCTGATTGACGTTGGGGCCGCAGGCTCCATTGATTCCTCGAAGATCAATCAACCCATCGTGGGATTCGTGGTGGGCCAGAAGGGCCTCATGTACAACCTGACCCTGGAAGGGTCGAAGATCTCGAAACTCAAGAAATAGATTGCGGCGTGCGGCTACCGGTGTTCAAGGTCCTGCGGGCAACCAGTCCCGCAGGATCTTGGCCCCAAAGCACCGGCAATTTCCCATCGAAGTTCCTGAATTCGCCCGCAGCGCCGAATCGCGGCAATCACAGCGCTCTGACAAAGGATGCTGCCATTGAGATAAGGGGAGTTCCTCACTCCTCGCGGGTATTGCCCCATGGCCAGGATGACGGGGAGTTCGGATTGATTGATTTCGCTGGGAAGTGGAACAATCGGAGATGTCTCCATGGCCATCGGCTGTCCATAGCCGTCGCCATGGAGCCCAGCATGGAGGAACGGGAATCTTGCCATGAAGACGGATGTGCTTATTCTCGGTGGCGGGCCGGCAGGGGCGACGAGTGCAATGTGTCTCGCCCGCGAAGGCATCCGGCCGGTCATCGTCGAGAGAGAGTCCTTCCCCCGCTACCACATCGGGGAGTCCATGACGGGCGAATGCGGTCTCGTGCTGCGGACCTTGGGGCTCGAAGAGAAAATGCTCGCGCACGGGCATCCGATCAAGCAAGGGGTCAAGATCTACGGCCCGAACGGGAAGAGCGAGTGGTTTGTTGGGGTCATGGGGCGCGACGTCGACTGGAAGCTCTTCGATCAGTTCACCTGGCAGGTGCGCCGCAGCGACTTCGACAAGATGATGATGGACGCGGCGGTTGCCCGCGGCGCGACCCTCATCAATGGGACGGCCACCAAACCACTCCTGAACGGCGACGGCTCGGTGCGCGGCGCCCAGATCCGCACGCCGGATGGGCGCGCCATGGACATCGAGTCCGAGATCCTGCTCGACTGCTCCGGCCAGGCCACGTTCCTGGCCAATGCCGGGGTGACAGGACCCAAGTACCTCGGTAACTATGACAAGCAGATCGCGATCTTCTCCCAGGTAGCCGGAGCCATCCGAGACAATGGCGGCACGCGGGACACCGACAAAGACAATACGTTGATCTTCTACAAGGAAAAGTTTCACTGGGCATGGCTCATCCCGCTGGACGCTGAGGTCGTGAGCGTGGGGGTCGTCGTCCCGGCAGCCTATTTCTTGGCGAAGAAAGAGACTAAGAAGGACTTCCTGGCGCGGGAACTGCACGAGCTGAACCCGGACCTGAAGCGTCGTCTCCCCGAGATGACATTCGTTGAAGACGTTCATGTGATCCCCAACTACTCCTTTCAGGTCAGGCAGTTCTGCGGCAGGGGGTTCATGTGCATCGGGGACGCGCACCGGTTCGTCGACCCGATCTTCTCGTTCGGGCTGTACGTGTCGATGAAAGAGGCGCAGCTCGCAGCCCCGCTCGTCAAGGCCTATCTGGCGGGCGCGCACCGCGATGCCGATAATCCCTTTGCCGCCCACCAGCTCCTCTGCGAAAAAGGGATAGACATCCTGGAGGACACCATAGACCTGTTTTGGGAGCAGCCGTTCGCGTTCGCGGCGTTCGTACATCAACGTTACAGGGACTACATGAACGACATTCTTGCCGGGCGTGTCTACGACCGGCAACCCTCGCCCGCCGTGGCTGGCGCTCGAAAGATGCTCCAGCGCGGGCAGGAGCGCGAGCGGTCGTATGACGGCGCGGACACCTATTCCGTGCCCATCGGGTCGCGCTTCCATCCGGAGCGCAGCGCTCTCTGGGAGCCGAGTTCACCGGTGGAGAACACGGAAGCATGGACGGGACTGCATTGAAGGACATGGCGTCGTCGACCTTAAGAGGAGAGCGGGTGATGGACTCCAGCATGGTCGGCCGAGGGCGCGCCTGGGTGAAGTGGGCGGCCGGCACAGCGGCGGCGGCGGCCGCGGTGGCTCTGCTCCTGAGCGGAGTGATGGCGCCGGCGCCGGCCGCCGAGTCGCTGAAGGTCGGCGCGCTGCCCGTCACCTGCAACTTGACGCTCCCGATCGCCTGTCATGCGATCGCACACGCGTCCAAGGCGGGCACGCTGGTTGTCGGCGAGCTGGCTGAGTACATGAAGTTCACCGGCTGGCCGGAACTGAAGGAAGCATTCATGTCGGGGCGAGTGAAGGCCGCCTACTTCCTGGCCCCCCTGGCGATGGACCTGGCCGACAAGGGGATCCCGGTGAAGATCGTGGCGCTGGGTCATCGCTCCGGCGCCGTGATCATGGTCAAGACTGACTCGCCCATCAAGAGCATGAAGGACCTCAAAGGCAAGCGGATCGCCATTCCCAGCCGGTTCGCCGTCGACCATCTCTTCGTGCGGCGGATGTTGAAGAAAAACGGCATGACGCCCGCCGATGTGCAGTTCGTGGAGATGAACCCGCCGGACATGCCCGCCGCGATGTACGCCGGGGCCGTGTCGGCGTATGCGACCGGTGAACCGTTCGGGGCGGTCGCGCAGTTGGCCGGATATGGCCGGCCCCTCTACATGACCCGGGACGAGTGGCCCGACTACATCTGCTGCGTCCTGACCATCCGGCAGGAACTCATCCAGTCGGATCGGGCCCTGGTTCAGCAGCTCGTGAACTACGTCATGTCCGCCGGACTGTGGCTACAGGCGTCGCCGGGCAACCGCCTGGTCGCCGCCGACCTGGCCGCCGGCAAGCGTTACTTCAACCAGAAGGCGGAGGTCCTGAGACTCGTCATGACCCGTCCTCCCGACCGCGTCACGTACGGCGATCTGCGGGTCGCACGAACTGAGCTTGATGTATTGATGCGGCTCGCCCTTGAGGCCGGCATCATCTCCCATCCCGTCCCATATGAAAAGTACGTGGATGAGAGCTTCATCCGCAACTTCAAGCCGGTGGAGATCAAGATTGACCAGTAAGGCGGGAATTCCGGCCCAGGCCGTCCTGTCATCCCCAATGTTCCCGATCGTCGGGCGTCTACCGTAGCGGTTACTGGGGCACGGATAAGTCGGAGTTCAAAGTGTCGCCTCCTCCCAGACGGAGGAAAACCCTCGTCCGCCGTAGGGTATTACCCCATAGGAATGACGACGAGGTCGGATTGACCGGTGTGGCAGGCAGGCGGATACTTTTGAAGTGTGTCTCCAAAAAGAGGTGAACCGGTGACCCGCTCATCGCGTTGGATCGCAGCGCTGGCAATCGTGGTCGCGGTCGCAGCCGCCCGGACCGCGTGGCTGGTGGGCAAAGAGAGAAACTATGTATTCCACGGCGTGACCACCGAGGCGCCACTGGCGGCGGAGTTCGAGTTGACCGCGCAGAGCGGCACCCGCGTCCACTTGAGTGACTTCCGAGGGAAGCTCGTCCTCCTCTATTTCGGGTACACGCATTGCCCGGGCGTCTGTCCCACGACGCTCGCAGAAGTCGACCAGGCGCTCAAGGCACTCGACCCCCAGAAGGCGTCGCACGTGCAGTTGCTGATGGTCTCAGTGGACCCAGAGCGCGATACGCCCGAGCGGTTTCGTGCCTACCTGCCTCATTTCAACCCGACGTTCCTCGGGTTGACCGGCACGCCAAAGGAGATCGCGACCGTCGCCGCCCGGTATGGCATCTACTATAGGAAGGGCGCACCAGAGCCAGGCGGCGGCTACTTTGTGGATCATACAAGCATGGTGATGGTGGTCGACCCCGCGGGCCGCGTCCGCCTTCTCTTCCCATTCGGCACGACCGCGAAGGACATGGCCACGGATATGGCCCACCTGTAGGACCGCATGCACGCGGAGCGTGAAGGGAGCCTCAAGTTGAAGCAGAAACTGGGTCTGCTGGCCGCCGTGGGAGCCGTTGTAGCCTACGTGATCCTGACGATGGGTGCCACTCGCGTCGGGCCGATCGTGGTAGAAGATGCCTGGGCGAGGCCGCTGCCCCAGGTGGCCGAGTCTGGGGAGTTCTACATGGTCGTCCGCAATGGGGGGAGCGAGTCGGACCGGCTGCTCGGGGGACGTTCCCCGGCGTGCGGAATGATCGCGTTGTGGGAACGGTACCGCACCCCGCAGGGAGCCATAAGTATGCGGGAGGTTGGCCCGATCGAGATCCGTCCGGGCCAACGGCTCGAACTCAGGGTCACCGGCTTCCATCTGATGTGCATGGACAAGAAGCAGGACTTCAAGTCCGGGGTTCAGTTTCCCCTCACCCTGAAGTTCCAGAAGTCCGGGGAAATAACGGTCCAGGTTACGATTCGAGCGCAGTGATCGGCGAACCGCTAGGTCCGTCTCATATCACACCGGCGGTCCGCGATGCGCGGACCAGGAGGGGAGCACAGGTCATGGACTCGAGCGGAGTTGGCAGGTGGCGCAGGCGGATCTTGTGGCTCGTCGGTGCAGTGGCTCTGGTGCTCCCGCTGGCCGCAGCGACGGTGGCGGGTGTAGATCTGTTGCTATCAGGGGTGCCGGTGGCAGCGCAGGCCGCGGAGCCGCTCAAGGTCGGAGCGCTGCCCGTCACCTGCAACCTGACACTCCCGATCGCCTGTCATGCGCTCCAGAACGCTACCAAAGCGGGACAGACGATTGTTGGAAGCCCTGCCGAGTACCTCAAGTTCACCGGCTGGCCGGAACTAAAGGAGTCACTGATCTCTGGGCGAGTAAGGGTCGCCTACTTCCTGGCCCCCCTGGCGATGCAACTGGCCGGCGACGGCATCCCGGTGAAGGTCGTCGCCCTTGGCCACCGCTCCGGCGCCGTGGTCATGGTCAAGACCGACTCAGGCATCAAGAGCATGAAAGACCTCAAAGGTAAGCGGGTGGCCATTCCCAGCCGGTTCGCCGTGGACTACCTCTTCGTGCTGCGGCTCATGAAACAGAATGGCATGACGCGGGCGGATGTGCAGTTTGTGGAGATGAACCCACCGGACATGCCGGCTGCCCTCTACGCCGGCGCGGTGCAGGCGTTCGCGACCGGCGAGCCGTTCGGCGCGGTGGCAGAGATGGCCGGGTACGCTAAGCCCCTCTATATGACCCGGAACGAGTGGCCCAACTACATCTGCTGCGTCCTGACCGTCCGGCAAGAACTCATTGATGAGGATCGGGCCCAGGTCCAGCAACTCGTGAACTATGTGATGTCGGCCGGAATCTGGCTGCAGGCATCGCAGAGCAATCGCAACCTGGGCGCTGACGTGGCGGCGGGCCCGCGTTACTTCAATCAGAAACCCGAAGTCCTCAGGTTCGTGATGAATAATCCGCCCAACCGGGTCACGTACGGCGACCTGCGGGTTGTCCGCGCCGAGTTCGACGAGCTGATGCAGCTGGCCCGCGATGCCGGCATTCTCTCGCGCCGTGTCCCGTACGAGAAGTATGTAGACGAGAGCTTCGTCCGAGACTTCAAACGGGTGGTGATCAAGATTGAGAGGTAAGTCGGGGATTCTGGCCCCTGCCGCTCTGATCATCCTATTGGTCGCCATCTGGTGGGGAACGGTAGCCGCCAGCCGCAGCCCGATCATCCCCACGCCCTGGCAGGTGATCGTCGGGATCGGAGAACTGGTGCATCAGGGTGTGCTCCTCCAACACGTCACGGCGTCGCTCTTCCGTGTGAGCGTGGGGTATCTCCTGGCTGTGGCGCTCGCCGTCCCTTTGGGTCTCGTCATGGGACTATTCAGCGGCGTGTTCACGGCCGTCAACCCCGTAATCCAGTTGCTCCGGCCCATCTCGCCGATTGCCTGGATTCCTCTGTCCATCCTGTGGTTCGGCGTCGGGAACCTGTCGCCCGTGTTCCTGATCTTCCTCGCGTCGTTCTTTCCCATGGTAGTCTACTCGACCGCGGGCGTGCACACCATCGATCGACAATACATCCGGGCGTCGCAGAACTTCGGGGTGTCGGGTCTCAAACTGCTGCGCCTGGTGATCCTTCCCGGGGCGCTGCCCCAGATCATCGTAGGGATGCGGATCAGTATCGGGGTGGCCTGGCTGGTCGTGGTCGCGGCAGAGATGATCGCGCTGTCGGCCGGCCTCGGCTTTCTGATCATGGATTCCCGGAACGCCGGGAATCGGTATGACCTTGTGGTGGCCGGGATGGTCATGATCGGGGTCATCGGGCTCCTGCTGGACAGCGTGATGCGGCGCCTCGAGCGTCTCAAGATCGTGCAGTGGCAATATGGCCGATAAGATCAGGGTCCGCGATCTTTGGAAGGCATTCCCGACCCGACGGGGTGCCCTCTCCGTGCTGGAAGGGATCGACTTTACTGTCGCCGAGGGTGAGTTCGTCGCCATCGTCGGCCCGAGCGGCTGCGGCAAAACCTCGCTGCTGAACATCATCGCGGGGTTCGAGAAGCCGGACAGGGGCGAGGTGATGGTAGACGGCGTGCCGGTGACGGCGCCGAGCTTGAAAGGCATCGTGATGTCCCAGCAGGGATCCGTCTTCCCGTGGCTCACCGTGCGGGGGAACCTGACGTTCGGCCTCGATGGCCGCCCCGAGCCAGAGCGCCGCAGCATCGCCGACCATTACATCGCGCTGGTCGGGCTTCAGGGGTTCGAGCGGGCGTTCCCCTATGAGCTCTCAGGCGGGATGCTCAAGCGAGTGGAGGTGGCCCGCGCCCTCGCCGTGCAACCGGAGATTCTCTACATGGATGAGCCGCTCGCAGCCCTCGATGCCCTCACGCGGTTTCGGATGCGGATTGAACTGCTCAGGATTCTCTCTGGCGAGCGTCACACGAGCTTACTGGTGACCCATGACGTGGAAGAGGCCATCCACATGGCGGATCGGATCTTGATCCTTTCTGCGCGGCCATCGAAGATCGGGAGGGTCGTCAGCGTGCCCTTTCCTCACCCCCGCAAACTGTCGAGCCCTGAAGTCCTGGCGCTCAAAGAAGAAATCCTGCGCGAGTTGGGCGTCGAGGCCCTGACCTCAACGACCGACCAGTAACACGGCCCGAACGGGGACTTCTTGAGTTGATGCCATCCGAAGATCCGGCGCGCCGGAGGTAGACCGGCACGCATCGGCAGGCGGCTGACGTGGACACCGAGGGCCGACCACTTCATTCGACGCCGCTGACGCGCATCGGCGAATCGATGCCTGAGCACATGCTGACGGCCTCGGTATCGAGCGCCCTGGTCTGGCTGATGGTCGCGCACTTCACGAACGACCTGTACGCCAACTACCTGCCTGTGCTGCTCCCGCTGCTGGCCGACGTGCACCACATGTCCCTCGGCAGGGCGGGCCTGCTGATCTCGATCTCCACCATCACGGGATCCTTGCTCCAGCCTGTCTTCGGGTACATCGCGGACAACACGCGACTTCGCGCCGTGTCCGCGGTGGGACTGGCGTGCTCGGCCCTTGGAGCATCGTTAATTGGCGTGGCCCCCTCGTATCTGTGGCTTGTGTTTGTCACTCTGCTGTACGGAATTGGCACGGCGGCCTTCCACCCACAGTCCGCGGGCCTGCTCCACCAGTTGTCGGGGACCCGCAAGGGGACCCGGATGTCAATGTACATCATGGCCGGCCAGGCCGGACAGGCCCTGGGCCCCTTGGGTGCGGCGTTCGTGGCAGTCCGTGCGGGATTGCCCTGGGTCGCCCTGACCGCGTTACCGGCGGTGCTCGTGTCAATGGCGCTGGTGCGCGCCGTCCCGTGGCACTGGCGCGTACAGCACCGACCGGGAGTCTCGGCCGGCCTCAGGGATGCCCTGCGCCAGAATTTCGGCGGACTAGCGCGACTGATGGGCCTGATCATGTCCCGCGCCGCCCTCTCGCAGTGCATGCTGGCCCTGCTGCCGTTCCTGTTCCGCGCGCGAGGCGCGCCGGCGACAACCGGAGCCGCAGCGATCACCGCAATGATCCTCTCGGGTGCATTGGGTGGGATGATTGCGGGGTATCTCTCGGACCGCTACGGCCGGCGCCTCGTGCTGTTTGTCTCGTTTGCGCTGGCCACCCCGCTGTTTCTCGGCGCAATCATGTCGAGGGGGCCGGCCACGATCATCCTGCTCGCGCTGGGAGGGGGCGCCCTGTTGGGTTCGTCGTCCCTCGTGACGGTTGAGGCGCAGAGCCTGCTCCCCACCCATGCAAGCATGGCCGCAGGCTTGATGCTCGGGGTCAGTATGGGCGTCGGCGGCCTCCTGGTCGGGCCGGTCAGCGCGCTGGCGCAGGCGTTCGGGATCATCCCGGTCCTTATGGTGGTGAGCCTCCTGCCGCTGCCGGGAAGCCTCCTGACGTTGTCGCTTACGGGAACCGCTCCGCGGCCCTCGGAAGGCTCATCGGAAGGCTCAAAGGATTGGAGCTAATCCACCAAGCCTAAGGCAGGCAGTCGCCCCATCTGACCGACAATGGCTCGAAGCAACCGCAGCGCGTTGGCGGCGTCGTTCAGGTCGAGCATCTCGACCGGAGAG
>JBGPLF010000030.1:0-22788 GCA_041486265.1 bacterium | reverse complement strand
CAACTGCTTGAATCGATCGACCAACCAGAACGGCTTGCGATCCTGGAAGTCTGGGATAGCGTCGAGGCCCATCAGGCGGCCGCGAAGGCCATCCCTCCCTCCAAGATGCAGGAAGCCATAGCGTTGTTCGCGGCACCGGCAACCGGCGCCTACTACCGCCCCGTCGACGATGCCGACGCCTGATGGGCGCATGAGCTTGGCCGACTGGTGGCAAGAGGCGTCTTGGCGCATCAGCGGGAATCTGGAGGCCTGAATGAAGTACGCCCGCCTGTATGCGGATGCCGACGGGATCTCGCACTTCGATGATGTAGAAGTGCCGCAGGCTCCGCTCACGGGTTACGTCAAATCTGGTGGAATAGCAGCACCAACCATCCTCATCTCGAGCCCTCGCGAGACCGCTTCCGTCGCATTCGCATGTTTCCCCGCAGGATGGGTGGGTGACTGGCATCCCGCTCCCCGACGTCAGTTCATGACCTGTCTCGCCGGCGAGTGGGAAAGCGTTGACGGCACCAAACAGGCCCGGCGCTTTAGGCAGGGCGATGTCCTGATGCTTGAGGATACTGTGGGCGTCGGGCACCTCACTCGAATCATCGGAGACACCGACTGTCTAGTGCAGATAACAGTATTGCCGAACGAGAATGAACGGTAACGTCCGTTCGTGGATGGTCGAGGTTCATCGATGATCTCGTTATGACGGTCGGCAGCGGCGAGGTTTGATTACGGGAGCCGGGATATAATGAGTGTCGGGGCGGGTACCGAAGCGGACAAACGGGCCTGACTGTAGATCAGGTGGCGTGCCTTCGGAGGTTCGAATCCTCCCCCGCCCACCACTTGTGAAGAACATGCTCAGTAGCCAAGCGAACGCTGTGTTAATCATCGTGGCAGGTGTGTGTGGTCATTTTCCACAAGAGGCTCGGCGACCGCGCGCGTCGCTACCATGAGTCATATCGAGACACGAGACTGATGCGGTGAACAGAGGTAGACCCGCCCCAGTCGCTCGGCGACCCGAGGCTGGTTCCATATGGGTATCTGTTCTGCGGCGTTGGCATGATCGTGGTTGGCCTCGCGTCCCTAGTGAATTCCCTGCTTGGACGGTGAGGAAGGTAGTAGCCATGCTCGCGACGGGGTAGAATTACGATATGAAACCGGATCCCGTGAAGCTCATGGAGGAAGCGCTAAAGTTGCCGCCCGAAGCGCGGGCGGCGCTGGCAGCCTCGCTGTTGGAGAGTCTGGAAGAGGCTATCGACGAGGGCGTAGAGGCTGCGTGGGCAGCGGAGATAGCGAAGCGCATTCACGAACTGGACTCTGGCGCGGTCGCGCTGATACCCTGGCCTGAAGCCCGACGCATGATCCTGGGCCGGTAGTGCCTCGCGGACGGGCATGGGTTCATCCCGAGGCGATCGCGGAGGCCCGTGCTGCGCGAGAGTGCCTGGCCGTCGCGCACGGCCGACGCCGACCCGGATACTGGCTCGGACGGTAGCGGGTGTACCCCCAATCTAACCCGCCGCTTCAGGGGACCGGCTGCGCCGGTCGCTGAGCGCCAGGGCGTTAGACTGAGGATCGACGGCGCAACGGCGCTCTGGGACGATTGCTGGGTGGACTTCGCCTGGCGGAGCTGCATTCGTACGAGGCCAGCGGCATCGGGAAGAAAGAGTTCCATTGCCTGCTAAGGGACAGTTCGTCCTGCGTTTGCGAAACACCGGGTATGAGGTGTCCCTGGAGCGGCACAAGATCTATCGCGTCCTGCCTGACCGCGAGGCCGCCAAGCATAATCAACTCCGCGTTGTCGACGAGTCCGGTGAGGACTGTCTCTACCCGGCGAGCTACTTTGCGGCTGGATAGATCAGGGAGCAGCGAGATGGCATCGGGAAGTGTGCCACGTCAGTCATCCGGGATCAGTGCGGTGCTCGCGTCACCGTACCTCTTGTTGACGTGTGCAGCCCTATTCTGGTCCGGCAACTTTGTCGTGGGGCGTGCGCTCCGCGGCGACATTCAGCCGATTTCATTGAATTTCTGGCGCTGGACGCTTGCCCTGGCCATCTTGCTCGCTGTTAGCGTCGAGCAACTCCGCCGGCATCACGTTCTCCTACGCAGAGAGTGGAAGACCGTCCTGGCCCTTGGAGCAACCGGCGTTGCCATCTTCCATAGTTGTGTCTATTTGGCGCTCACTTCGACGACGGCGATTAATGCCTTGCTGTATCTTGCAACGGTACCAGTGATGATCGTCCTCGTTTCATGGATCGTGTTTCGGGACACGATTACTTTCTCCCAGGCGCTTGGTATTATCGTCTCCTTGCTGGGCGCGCTTGTCATGATCTCCCGCGCCGATATCGCGCTGTTGCGAAGCGTGCGCTTCAATCCCGGTGATCTATGGATGCTCGCGGCGGTGCCGGCATGGGCCATCTATTCGGTTTTGCTGAAGCGTCGGCCAGCCACATTGCCCCACCTCACCTTGTTGACCGCAACCGTGATTGCGGGCGTCCTATTGTTGCTACCCGTCTACGTCTGGAGACTCTGGTCCGGCGAAGTCATGGCGCTGAACGAACACACTATTCTCGGTTTGAGTTACATCGTCGTGTTCCCTTCGATCCTGGCGTTCATTTTCTGGAATAAGGGGGTTGCCGGGCTCGGTCCCAACAGGGCGGGTATGTTTATCTATTTCATGCCCGTGTTTGGGGCTGTACTCTCAGTCCTGTTCTTGGGCGAACAAATCGCTGCGTTTCACGTGGCGGGCGCGCTCCTGGTATTCATCGGCATCATGCTCGTGGCCTGGCGGCCAGCCCGTCCATACGTTCAACCACACGTCGGCCCCTGCCCCTGACGGCTTTCCGGATTCAGAAGGAGTGACCAAGCCAGCCATCTAGATGCACTGAGAGGGGGCCTTCGCGTCCCTTTGTCGAGGGCCTCCACCCGGCTGCCCGCCGTGCCCTTCCTGGCAGACCTCAAGTGGCCAGCCGCCACCCTTGAGGACCACAGGCTGGTAACGCTCAACTTTCGGCAGGTAGAGCGTGGGCTCTCGAAGAAAGCAGGGCTGGCACGGCCAGGTGCGTTAGGCTGGTCAGTCTAATCAAGATTTAGCCGCAACGCACGGGCGGACCATGGCAGAGCCGAAGCGGCTGGTTGACATCCAGTTGGAGATGCTCAACGCGTTCCGGAGCGATTGGATAGGCTTTGCAGTGACCACCGTAGCCTTCTTGATTTTCGTTGTGATCGCCGTTCGAGAGTTCCGACAAAAGCTGTTTCCTTTCGTAAGGATATTGTTTCGTGATCGGAAGTCCATTAAGTGGCCCCCTGAGCTCATGATCTCCGTGCTGACTTTAGCCGCAACAGTCATAGGGATTGTTGTCGCGATTGTGAAATGATGCCCAACCAACCGCAAGGAGCGCGCTCCCGTCCTGCTTCCAAGAAGGCTACATGGTTCGTAGCCAAGAGTTAGTCGCATCGGAGGGGCCGTGCTAGTTCGGAAGACAGAGTAACTATGGCTGAGTCTCCCTGCATTCCAAATGAGGCCAACCTGAAACGCGATTCGCGCATTCCATGAAATGTGGGGTTGGTCGGTCTGATCACGAGTTGAGCGGACGATAATCATGCCACTCAAGTTCAACGGTAGATGGCGGTTCGAGCCACCGGCTAACACGGAATACTTTGCCCACACAGAGATCCCGGACGACGCAATCAGCGAGTTCATCGACATGATCAACAAGGTGGCTACTCAAGCCGACCGATGGGAGGTCCTTGAGCACTTCAAGCGGCATTTCTGCCGTGCTAGTGGCACGACACACATGCGGAGCTCGAACGTCGGCTGGGCCGAGACCGATCTTTGGCGTGATGCTGAGGCCGCTGCCAAGAACGCTCCGATGTTCATTGAGGCGTTCTTCGATGCGTGTCGGTCGTTCACGGCGAGTGGAGATGACCGGTACGCACCAGACGAGGCAAGAATCAACGACGTGCTCGCGCGACACCGCATAGGATACGAGATTCGTGACGGTCGTCTGCTGCTCCGCGGTGAAGAGCCGCCGCTCGTTCCGGTTGCAACACCGCCCCCAACGCTCGCTGAGCAGTCGGTAGAAGTGATCCAAACATCGTTGAGACGGGCAGAAGAGCTGCTCCAGGAGGGAAAGGGGCGTGAAGCCGTCCAGGAGAGCCTCTGGCTGCTGGAGACTGTCTCGACTGCGTTTCGCGGAATAGACACCGAGAGCGGTACCGTCGGCGGGAAGTACTTCAACCGCATTGTCAAAGAACTCCGCGCCGTAGGCAAAGGAGGAACGCTCGACCGAGTCTTGGAGTGGGCAAGCGCCGTGCACGGCTACCTGTCCTCACCGACCGGTGGGGGCGTACGCCACGGCCTCGATCTCCATGAGGGGGTTCCAATTGACATTAACGCTGCGAGGTTATTCTGCAATCTGATTCGCAGTTACGTCAGTTACTTGCTGTTGGAGCACGAGCGCATGTCGAAGAAGCCATGACCTAGCGTCGCCGCCTAGCATGGGGTTGTACCCACTGCTCACTTCGCTCACGGGGTCAGGCTTCTTCGACGAAAACAAAGCCTGTCAAATATTGTACCGCTGTACCTCCAGCCCAGCGCTCCGTGCGTCTCATACGCTCCTGGTGGCGTGTGGGGGCCTGCCTCAGCTGGAGGAAACACAGCGGAGGACTCGCAGTTACCAGCCAGAAAGCCGGGATTTGCCCACTGCACTGCGATCCCCAAGTCTGCAGGCAAGATCGTATGTTTAGCGAAGATAGCCTCAGAAATCCGCCCACACGTGGAGGTCATAGGAGCCATGGCTGAGTTTCCCTACACCCCAAATCCCGCCAGTCTGAGACGTTTTCTGGAGCACATCCAGACGGCAGGCGTGCCCCAGAAGGTGACCCAAAAGTACATCGCATCGGTCGGGTTCAAGAGCGGCAACGACCGCTACATCATTCCGGTGTTAAAGGCAGTAGGATTCCTTGATGGCTCGGGTGTCCCTACGGACACATGGCGCCGGTATCGTAACAAGAACGAAGCCCGGACAGTCATGGCGACAGCGCTCCAATCAGCTGCCGCTTTTAGCGGCCTTTTTGCAACCTATTCCGATGCCCACCGCAAGGATAACGAAGCCCTTCGCAACTACTTCAGCACTCACACGAACGCTGGCGAGAAAACGCTCGCACTCATCGTACGGACGTTCAAGACTTTGTGTGAGTTCGCCGACTTTGAGGCCGCTCCAGAAGGCCTAGAGAAGGAACCCGCAACGCCGCCGCCCGCCGAGCGCGCGCCGTTGCCCCGGGCAGGTACCGCGACTGGTATGACGGTGAACATCAACATCCAGCTTCAGCTTCCCGCGACGGAAGACCAAGCTGTATACGACAAACTCTTTGCTTCGCTGAAGAAGCACCTGTTTGCATAGGATCTGCGGTGCTGGAGGGAATCCTGGCGAGAGTACGACTCTTCCAGCGGGAAGCTCATGTTGTCCTGTCGGTACATGAAACTGCCCCATCTCGCGTTGTAATATTGGAAGAGACATACCGGTACCTTGGCGGACTGTCGCTGAGCCAAGACGAACTCATCAGACAAGCTCTGCGGTGCGTAGAAAACCAGCTCTATCGCGCTGCCCACGTGATGGTTTGGGCTGGCTTCATGGACTTCCTTGAGGAGAAGCTTGCCTCGGACGGATTGAAAAAGCTCCGAGCGGCCCGGCCCAAGTGGACGATCAAGAGCATGGAAGATCTGCGGGAGTACGTTTCTGAACACCAACTAATCGAAGCGGCACGTGACATCGACCTTTGCCGCAAGAACGAAATGAAAGCCTTGCTGGGCCTTCTCAACAAGCGCAACGAGTGCGCTCATCCAAGTGATTTCTACCCGGGCCTCAACGACAGCCTCGGCTATATTTCGGAGATTCTGCAGAGGATCGAGACCTTGCGACCGCGCACGGTACGAGATCGGCTCCGGCTTTTCATTAGGAACGACAAGGTCTATCAGGAAGGTGCCGCAAATGCGAAAACGATCCCTGTGCTTGATAGACGATGAAGAGTCAGAATTGCACCGAGCGCGAGCCAACCTTTCTGAGCACTTTCGCGTTGGTGTAGGCGCAACAATCGCAAAGGCCATCAGCGATCTCGGGAGCGGCAAGCCGGATCTGTTTCTGCTAGATATGTACTATGGGCCGACGACCTCGCAAGAACAGCGCGAACTCGTCGCTGCGGGTCGAAGGCGCTTTCTCGAAGCTCAGGCTGAATTTCGCTCCACCCTCGAGGCCTGTGGCCAGTCGGCAGAAGGTGGACTCAGCTTGGCAGACGACATCCGCCGAGATTATGCTGGAGTACCGTTTGCATTCTTTACGCGCAAAGGCACGCTTGAAGATGCCGTGAAGGCTTTCGATAAGGGCGCGGACGCAGTACTGAAAAAGCCCGACCCCGACACGTCCGATCTGTCTGGCAGGTGCCTAGACGACGCATACGATGTCGCCTTTGCACGACGTAAGAATGAGATCTTTATTCAGCTGGAGCGTCTCATTGCGCGCAACACACTGTGGGCTAAGCACAAGGCCTGGGCGCAAGGGTTCATAATGGGGTTCTTCTTCCTCATCCTGAAAATCCTTTGGGATCATCTCACCCGATAGACATGTGATGACCAGCCGCGCGTATACTCAGGGTTCACCGCCAAAGGCAGAGCTCAGACCGCGACAAACCCCGTCCAAATCTGTCCCGATGTGCCTATACATCGGTCCTCCAACCGACGGGATAGAGACCGGGCACTGACACCGGCAGGCGGCCCTGTGGGCGGATCTCGCCAAACAGGACGCCGACACCAGCGGTCACGCACGCGGGACGGTATCCAACTGCGCAAACGTACGCGTCGACGTCGGGGAATTGCGCGAGTTCATAGGGATCACGGCAGGCCAGCACGATCACGGGAGCACGGTGCTGCCTGGTGAGCATCTGGATGAGGCGATGCTGTGATTCGTCCGGGAAATCGAAGCCGGCCAGCGGGTACTTCTCGGTGACGACCACGATCGCGGCGGCCTTCTCTATCTGGGGGAGCGCCGCCTCGAGACGTTCGGAGTGAACGGTCAACTCAGCGGTCTTCGCATGCCGCCGCTTGATCTCCTCAAACGCGACCTCGCTGGGACGCTCCACGACGTTGGGACCGATGCCCCGGCCTCCGGCCATGCGCGCGAATCCCTCGGGATCGGTGGCAGACAGGACAAGGATCCGGTCGTCCGGCTCGAGCCGAAGGGGCACCAGGCCGTCCCGGTTCTGGACCAGCACCACCGCCGCCTCCGCCGCGCGCCGCTCCACCTCGCGGTGCGCCGGGCTCCCCAACACGCGAGCCGCGTCGTCGGGGTCTGGTGCCGCCCGGCTGCCGAGATCAAACCGCTGCTTCAGGGTCACGATGCGTGAGACTGCCTCGTCGATCCGCGCGGCGTCTACCTGTCCCTTTCGCACGGCCGTGCACAGCCCCTCAATGAGCCTCACCTGATTGTCGAGATACCAGCCCCGCTCGTCCCCGTAGCGTTCTTCCGCCAGCATGATCATGTCCGCCCCCGCGCGGACCGTCCGCACGACCGCCTCAACGGGGTCGTACATGCGGCGCATGGCGCCCATATTGAAGGAGTCGGTCAGGATGACGCCGTCGAATCCCATCTTTTCGCGCAGCAGCCCGGTCAGCAGCGCCGGCGAAAGCGTGGCCGGCCATGCGGGATCGATGGTGGGGAAGATCACGTGCGCGGTCATCACGATGTCCACGCCTGCCGCCACCGCTTCGCGGAATGGCCTGAACTCGCGGTCCTCCAGGGCCTCCACGCTGCGATCCACCGTCGCCAGCCCGCGGTGAGTGTCGAGCGCGGTGTCACCGTGACCGGGAAAGTGCTTCGCCGCCGCGACCACGCCCGCGCTGTGAAGCCCTTCAATGGCCGCGCGGACGTGCCCGGCGACACGGTTAGGCTGCTCGCCGAAGGATCGCATCCCGATGATCGGATTCTTGGGGTTGGTATTCACGTCGGCGACGGGCGCCAGGTCCGCATTGAGCCCCACCGCCCGCAGTTCCGTACCGAACACCGCGTACATCGCGCGGGTGAGATCCACCGATCCGGCCGCGCCGAGCCCCATGTTGCCTGGACCCGGGCAGGAGTACGGCGTGAGCACCGCCCACGCGCCCTCCTGGTCCGCGGCCAGCAGCAGCGGGATGCCCGTCGCGTCTCGGGCGAGCGCCTGCAGGCCCGTTGCCAGCCGCGCCGCCTGCCCGGGATCGGCGAAATTGTCGTTGCTCATGTAGCACGCGCCGACGAAATGCTCGCGGATGAGCAGGGCGGCGTCGGCGGTCGTCGCACCGGCAAAGGCCAGCATGAACATCTGCCCGACTCTCTGTTCCAGCGTCATTGAACCGCTCCCATGGATAGGCCGCGCACGACGTAGCGCTGGAAGAATAGCGCCATGAGGATCGGCGGCAGCATCGTCACCACCGCGGCCGCCGACATCTGCTCCCAGGCCACCTCATACTGACCGATGAACAGCGACAGCACGACCGTGAGCGGCTGGGAGGTCTCGGAGTTGGTGAAGATGAGTGGCACGAGGAAAGAATTCCACACGGTCAGGAACGCGACCAAGAACACCGAGACCAGCCCCGGCAGGGCCACCGGGAGCACGACCGTGGTGAGCGCGCGGAACCGCGAGGCGCCGTCGATCAACGCGGCCTCTTCAATGTCGCGCGGCGTCCCCCGGATGTAGGTCTGCATCAGCCACACATAGAGCGGCGAGCCATAGGCCACGAACAAGAGGATCAATCCCAATCGGGAGTCCACGAGCCCCAGGTCGCTCATCACGCGAAACAGCGCAATCAGGGAGACCCAGATCGGAAGCGGCACCAGCAGGAGCATGGCGAAGAAGAGCAATGCGCGCCCCCGGAAGTTCAGCCGGGCGAAGGCGTAACCGGCACACGACGCCAGCGCGCTGAGCAGCGCCGCCGAGGCCAGCGCGACGATCAGGCTGTTGCGGACCCCCGAGTAGAGCAGCGTCGCCGACGGTAGATAGCCTCCCGCGCGGTACTTCGGGCCCGTGGTGAATACGTCGATGTAATTCTGCAGCGTGGGCTGGCGGGGGATCCAGTGCTTGTACGGCACGGTGTACAGTTCGATCCGGGTCGAGAGGCTGCTGATGATGACCCAGTAGATGGGCGCCAAAGCCCACAGGACCAGCAGGCCGACAAGGATGTAGAAGACGACGCGGTTCCCCCGGCGTCCCGGACGGGTCCTCATATCAGCCCGACCGCTCGTACAGCGTCCGCACGAAGACGTAGCCCACGCCCATCGAGAGCAGTAGGATCAGATACGCGACCGCCGACCCGAGTCCGATGTCCAAATTACGGAAGACGACCTCATAGTTCAGAATCATCACAGTCTTGGTGAACGGATTGATCACCTGTCCGGCAGCGCCGCCCGCGGTGAGCGACCAGACAACGTCAAAGATCTGAAACGTGACGATGAACTCCACGGCCAGAGCCACGGTGAAGGCCGGGAGCAGCATGGGAAAGGTGATCGACCAGAACACCTGTCGCGGCCTGGCCCCATCCACGCGGGCCGCCTCGTAGATGTCGTGCGGGATGGACTGCAGGCCGGCCAGCAGCAACACCATGGCAAACGGGAAACGGGTCCAGACCTGCGCGACGGCCACCCAGAAGAGCTGCGCCGGGGGCGAGGCCAGCCAGTGCTGGTACTGCGAGATGACCCCCAGTTGATAGAGCAGGCCATTCAATGCCCCGTAGTCGCCGTTCAGGATCCATGACCACATGAAGCCGTTGACGAGCGGCGGCAGCATCCAGGGGAGGATGACCAGTGTCCTCACGAGCCCCCGGCCCCGAAACTCCTCGTTGAGGATCAGCGCCGCCCCGAGCCCGATCGCCAGTTCGAGCGGCAGCACCATCAGGACGATCTGGAGCGTCCGCCAGACGCTTCCCCAGAACTCGGGCGACTGCAGCGTCTGGAGGTAGTTGAGGAGGCCGACCACGTTGGGGTGACCCTCGAGCCCCTGCACCCGGGGGTTGGCATCGGTCAGGCTCAGCAGAAAGGTGGAGACGGCCGGATAGTACACAAACAGGAGGAGGAGCAGACCAACCGGCAGGATAGCCAGGTAGGCGGTCCGCTCCTCGCTCCGGACCCGAAACATCGCCGGATCTACCGACCGTTACTTCTGATACTGTTTCTTGAGCTCGTCCCACCTCTTCGCAGCGGCGTCAACGGCGGCATCCGAAGACATCTGCCCCTGCGTCGCTTTCCGAACGGCCTCGGTCACACTCTGGGTCCACGGCCCCCACCACTTCGCGGTGCGGGGGAGCTGCCGGACGTACTTCGACTGCTGCACCATCACATCAAAGTCCGCAATAGCTCCTTCTTTCCCGAGGGCCTGCTGCACGGATTTTCGGGACGGCACGAGACCGACGCCCTTGAAAATCGCCCGCTGATTCTCGGGGGAGACATACCACTTGATGAACTCCCATCCGGCGTCCTTGTGGCTCGAGAAACGCGACAGCCCGATGGCGGCATCCAGAGCCCAGGTGAAATGCTTGTCCGGGAACAGCATGTACCGCACGTCCGGGGCCTGCTTGGAGATCTTGGCGTTGTTCATCACCGCCAGCGATCCCTGCCAGGCCTGGTGGTAGACGCCGGTTCCGCCCATAAACACGTCGTGAGGCGTGACTTTGGTGAGGAGGTCGGGCGTGATCAGCTTGTCGGTCGCGAAGAAACCGATGAGCATCGCCATCGCCTTGCGGGCGGCGGACGCCGGCTTGTTGAAGACCGGGTTGAGGTCCTTGTCGAACATTTCGTCCCCCGACGACAGCGACATCAAAAACCACGACCAGTCGATGGCGCCGAAGGCGATGGGGTATTTATCGACGTCCTTGCTCTTGAGGGCCAGCGCCTGCTGCCGCAGCTCATCCCAGGTCGCCGCCGGCTTGTCGAAACCGCCGGCCTTGAGCCGCTTCGCGTTGTAGTCCATCATCACGAGCTGGACGTACGCCGTCACGCCCTGGACCTTGCCGCCGATTGTCCAGAAGTTCATGCGCTCGATGTCGCCGACGTTGAGGTCCGCGCTCTTCGCGATGAACGGGTCCAGCGGCTCCATGTATCCGGGCGCCACGATGAAGGACGGCGCCTCCTCGGTGAGATAGATGACGTCTGCGGGCGCCCGCTTGCTGGCCGAGGCCACCTGCACCTTGGTGTACATCTCGGCGGACGGCGCGGAGATGACCTGCACCGAAATCCCCGACTGCTGCTCAAACTTCTGGAGAAGATCCTTGTCCGGCGGCACGCCCCAGGGCGCCGTGAGGAAGGTGATGCTCTGCTTGGCCCCCGCCCTCGCCAAGCCTCCGGGAAAGGCGAGCAACCCCACGACGATGACCACAGCCGCAGTTCGCCACAGAGCTTTCATCGGGTTACCATTCCTCCGTGTCACAAGATGTGTGGACGTGCTTCGGTGGGGCCGTGCAGGAATCCTACGGCTGGTCCTTGTGCCCGGGCTTGCTCGCCACCGGGAAGGGGATCAGCCCGGTCTGGCGTTTCACGGTGGCCGGCTTGGTGGCGGGAACCCGGGGATGATGCTGGATGTTCATGTCGAGCTTCTTGCCGCACGCGCAGACTAGGTCAAGCGTCTGTGAAGCATCGACCCAGATGTTGCCCTGCGCCTCGGCGCGGGTCCGCGCGGCGTCGATCGCGCCTGAAGCGCGCTCAGCCTCATCTTCGGCCATGCCCATCTGCCGCGTGCCGCTTCCCGACAATTCGTACATCAATGCCTTGGGATAGTAGACGGTGTACCGCCGGCCGCAGCCGCCGCAGGGGAACGTGAGGATGAGAGCCATTTGGCTACATATTATCGCACGGGCAGCCCACAGACCGCCATCTGTGATTCCAGCCTCTGTCTTGCATGCCCGATTTTGTGTTACCCTATGATCCAAGGTCCGGCGCAACCCAGGGGGCGAAGGCAATGTCCACACGCGCAGTCGTATTGCTCTTGGCCGCAGTCGCATTGATCACCGGCGGTGTCGCGTACACTGCGGGGGTCGCGACCGGCCGCGCGACGCCGGTCGCCGCGACGGCTCATCCTCTGAAGGCCCAACCTGCGCGGGCACAGGAGCAGTTCCCCTTCCCCCTGCCGGGCGCGCCGCAGGTTCCGCAGCAGGCCCCGGCGCCTGGTCAGATCCCGGGCCAGGTACCGCCGCTGCGGGAGTTCATCCCCCTGCCCGGCCAGGGCGATCAGAACCCCGGCCAGGGCCCGCAGCAGCAGCAGGGCGATTGCCAGCCGATCATTCTCTTCTACCACAACGGCCAGCTCTTCCAGTTGCGGCCTGGGCCCGGACCCCAGAATGGCCCGGGCCGGCCCGGAACCCCGCCGGAGTTTTTCTACCTGAACCCTTATCAGGGGCCGCCGGTCCCAGGATTCCCGATGCCGCCGCGGGATCGCGCGCCAGGATTCACGCCGGTCAATCCGCGCTCCTAGACGTCCGATTGCTATGGTGGGAGGAGCATCTCCTGCCGCGGTGGTTCACCTGCCGGGACCGCTGCGGGGCCGCGCAGGCCGGCGGGCGTCTGTAAGCGCGCATGGCGCCACGGTCCGCGAGGTCATTGACGACCTCGAACGGCAGTTTCCCGGCATGCGCTTTCATCTGTGTGAGGAAGCGGGTGTGCTGCGGCCGTTCGTCAACATCTTCGTAGGCAGCGATAACGTGCGCGACCTGCAGGGACTGGAGACCCCGGTGCCGGATGGGGCCAGCGTCTACGTGCTTCATTCGGTCGCCGGAGGATCGCCGGGACTCTAACAGCAGCCGGGTCTGACGACGGGTGACTTCAGCACCAGGGAGGGCAGCCGTGGCACCACGACGTAGGTATCCCAAGGGCACCATCGTCCTGACGGTGGGGACGAAGCGAGGCCTCTTCCTACTAACCTCTCGCGATCGGCAATCGTGGAAGACCGAGGGCCCGTACCGGGGCGGGCACCGGGTCTTTCACGCCACCCTGGATCTACGCGACGGACCGCGCCTGTTCGCGGCCGACAACGGCGACTTCTTTGGGTCGTTCCTCCGCTACAGCGATGATTTTGGCCGGACCTGGGTCGAGCCGCGCCAGGGGATCGCCTTTGCCGAGGGCAGCGGCCTGAGCCTCAAGAACATCTGGGTCATCGAACCGGGTCGGGCCTCGGAACCCCACACCGTGTACTGTGGCGTGGATCCGGCGGCGCTGTTCGTCAGTCACGACGGCGGCCAGACCTGGGAGATGAACCAGGGCCTGCAGGCGCATCCCACGCGGACCAAGTGGCAGCCCGGGGCCGGCGGCCTCTGCCTGAATTCCATTGTGATGCACCCCTCCAACCCGCGCCGGATGTGGATCGCTATCTCGGCCGTCGGCGTCATGCGCACCGACGACGGCGGGCAGAGCTGGCTGTTCTGCAACAAGGGCACGCGCGCGGACTTCTTGCCTGACAAGTATCCGGAGTTCGGCCAGTGCGTCCACCGGCTGCTGGGCCATCCCACCAATCCCGACATGCTCTACCAGCAGAACCACTGCAGCGTCTACGCCAGCGAGAACGCGGGCAACACGTGGACGGAGATCCGTGCGAATCTGCCATCGGACTTTGGATTTCCGATGGCGATGGACGTCCACCACCCCGACACGCTGTACACAATCGTCGAGGACCCTGAGGGACGCGCCAACTTCGGGGATCAATTCACGGTGTACCGGACGCAGAATGCGGGACGGAGGTGGGAGCACCTGACGAAGGGGCTGCCGAAGGGCCAGGCGGTCCGGCTCGGCGTGCTGCGGCACGGCATGTGCGCGGACTCGCTCGACCCATGCGGCGTTTATGTGGGCACAAACACGGGGCAGCTCTTTGCGAGCCGCAACCGTGGGGACTCGTGGAAGATGATTGCCGACTATCTGCCGTCGATCTACTCCGTGTCCGCGGCGGTCCTTTGATCGAATCGGTTTCACTTCGAGCCCGTATTTCAGGAGCGGCAGCGATTTTGCCGCTCCTGCTCATCTTGATGGGGTTTGAGTTCGGCGTGAACGTGTTCGGCCCGCTGCTGCCCCAGGTGCAAACCGACTTCCGGATCTCCGCCGAAAGCGTCGCGCTTGCCCTGTCCGTATACCACGGCATCCGGCTGTTGATCAATGTGCCGGCCGGCCGGTGGATCGCCCGGGTCACACTGCCGCGAGCGCTGGCTGCCGGCGGCGTCATTCTCGCGCTGGGAGGATTGGTGGTGGCGGTTGCGCCCTCATTTCTGGTGGTGCTGGCCGGTCGGGCCCTCATGGGCATGGGCTCGGCGATCTTCTTCATCACCGTGCAGCTCTGGATCTCTCGGGTGGCCACGTCCGACAACAAGGCCCAGTTGTTCAGCTACCAACAGGTGTTCTCGCTGACGGGTGGTGCGCTCGGTCCGGCCGTCGGTGGGGCGGTCGCCGGATTGCTGTCATGGCGCGTCTCGCTCGTGCTGGCCGTCCTGGCCGGGCTTGCGGCCGTGGTCATGTCCAGGTGGATAGCCGACCCGGCACCGGAGCGTCACGCGCCGCCGGCAGCGGGGGTGGACTCCTCAGCCGGGCCGATGCGGCTCCGCGAGGTACTCGGCCCGGGAATGGGCATGCTGGGGAACTTCTTCTTTTACGGCGGCATGTCGGTCACCGTGATCCCGCTGTTTGCCGCTCAGGTGATCCATCTGGGCCCAGGCGCGATCGGCGGCGTGCTGATGCTCGGAACGCTGCAGCGATTTGGCGCCGCGCTGGTGGGCGCCCGTCTCATCCGGCTCCTCGGGACCCGGTGGACCGTGCTGTGGAGCCAGGTCGCGCTGGCCCTCTGCGTGCTGACCTTCATCGTGATCGGTTCACCGCTCGGCTTGATCGTCGCCGTCTCGCTCGTCTCGTGGGCGAACATCGGTGGGAGTTTCATCGTCGCGCTGGTCACCGACATCACCCCGGAAGCCCACTGGGGCACCGCCCTGGGCTTCAATCGGACCATGGGGGATATCGGCGCTGTGACCGCGCCAATCCTGGTGGGATTCCTCATCGACCACTACGGGTTCAACGCGGCGTTCACCGTCGTTGCCGTCGTGCTCCTGCTGACCGCCGGCGCGGCGGCTGTGCTCATCGGAACGGGGAGAAAGCCTGCCGGAGCCCAACCAGCCTCTTGACCATGCACGACTCGTCTTCTCTGTCGCGCGCCGCGTCGTGCACGAAGCCTTGCTTCACGTAGAAAGCCTTACCGATCTCGTTGCGGGTATGGACATAGCAGAAGTACTCCCCGACGCCTCGCTCAGCGAGCTGAGCCTCAAGGAGCCGCAGGAACTCGGTCCCCGCACCGCTCCGCCAATAGCCAGGCAACACATACATGCGAAACAACTCGGGGCCTTGTCGTCCGATGCCGTAGTGACAGAACCCCACGATCTGGGAGCCATCCTTTGCCACAAGGAAGATCGCCCCGGGGTTCCGGACTGACCGGATCAAGCCCTCTGTAGAATATGAGCGAGCCAGGAAGTCGGCGACAAACTCGGGCGTGAAGATGTCTCTGTATGTGACGCTCCAGCTCTCAGCGACGACGCGCTGGATGTCCGGGACGTCCGATTCCTCGGCCCGTTGGTAGGTCAGCACACCCTATTCCTCAAACAGGTCCACGTCACGATCGATCCCGCGTTGCCCGGCGAGGGCCCCCTCGAACGCCGCCGCCTCTGCGTCCGTCCACGACCCGGCCAGGGCGTCCAAATCATGATGCAGGGATCCCGGTTTCGCACGGCCGGACCCGATGCTCTCCTCCAGCAGGCTAATCACGGCCTTGTTGATGCTCACCCTCTTCTCAATCGCCCGCCGGCGGATGATCCGAGCCAGTTCCGGGGGAAGGTTTCGCACGGTCACCGCTCTCATAAGAGCCTCCTGCGCGCTCCAGATTGCGTCACTAATTGAACGATTATGATGCACTTTAGCATCCCATCGGCGTGCCGATCAACCGTGCCGGTCAGTTGGCCCTGGCAGCAAAGAAATCGGTCAGTTCGGTCAAGAAGCGAGGGAAGAGGCAGACAGTTGCGCGAAGAATCGTTCATTCAAATCACCTGTTGGCTGCCGAAGCGGAACTTAATCGCGGAGGGGGAAAGTTGAAGCGCAAGAGAGTGTTGCCACCGATTTACCTCCTGGTTGCCATAGTGGCCATGGTGGCACTCCACTTTCTACTGCCCGTAATGAGAATCGTCCCGTTGCTGTGGAGTCTGCTTGGCTTCATCCCGCTAGCCTGCGGGATAGGCATCGAGATCATCGCGGACAATGCCCTTCGCGCAGCGAAGACTACCGTCAAGCCCTTCGAGCAGTCCACCGCCCTGGTAACGAGTGGGGTGTATGGAATCAGCCGTCACCCAATGTACCTCGGATTTGTGCTCATCCTCATCGGAATCGCCGTCATGATGGGATCGCTGACGCCGTTCATCGTGATCCTCCCCTTCGTCATCGTGATGGACCGAGGGTTCATATCAGTAGAAGAACGCATGCTTGAGGAGAGGTTCGGTAAAGTATGGTTGGAATACAAACATAGGGTAAGGCGCTGGCTATAGGAGGGGTTCACACATGCCTAAGACGCTCCGGCAGACCGCGACATTCAAAGCAAGGTCTCGCGACGTGTACGATGCGCTGATGACGTCGCGGGGCCATGCCAGGATCACGGGGGCCAAAGCCACGGTCAGCGGCAAAGTCGGCGGGAAGTTCCGTGTGTTTGATGGATACGCCACCGGCGTGAACCTCGAACTCAGCCCGGGAAAGAAGATCGTGCAATCCTGGCGGGCCAGCGACTGGCCCACGGATCACTACTCAACGGTGAGCTTCGCGCTGAAACGCGTCAAGGGTGGGACGCGTCTCACCTTCACCCAAACAGGCGTGCCGGATGACCAGTATGCCGGCATCAAGATGGGCTGGATCGAGTACTACTGGAAGCCGATGAAGGCGCTCCGGAGCGGCCGCGGCCGACGCTAACCAGGATCTTCCCTCTGGCTGGATCAGCATGATCTCCACCCTGGCATCGGGTGGGTGACCGATGCGCCCCGCAAGAACCGCGCGCTAGCCTGATCCCGGGCGCCGGCGCGCTTCGCTGGGCCCGGTCCACATGGACCTAGCCTGGCCTGAGACTCGTTCCTACAATTAAAGGGAAGGCCCGCCCCCGGTGAGCGGGGAGGCCGTCGAGGAAACTCACCGCGACGCCGCGGGCACCGAGGCCAAGAAGGAGGGACCGAGCATGTCGACGGAGACGCAAGCGACCCTGGAAGAACTGATGAAGCGGTTCGGCAAGATGCAGGAGAGCGCCGGTGCGAAGACGGTGTTCGGAGAGCCCATCCATGTGGATGGCCGGACGCTCATCCCCGTCGCGTCCGTGCGATACATGTATGGGTTCGGGATGGGGCAGGGGGCGGACAAGGCGCAGAAGGCGATGGGCGGAGGTGGAGGCGGAGGCGGCGGAGTCACGGTCAGGCCGGTCGCCGTCCTGGAGGTCACCTCGGAGGGCATGAAGTTCAAGCCCGTCGTGGACGTCACTCGGCTGGCGCTGGCGGGGATCGCGCTGGCGGCCTGGAACGTTTTCTGGATCACGCTCACCATCCGCGCGGTCAGAAGGCGTCAGTGAGCCGCGGCCCCGGACCGACAACATCATTGACAGGAGCCGAGACGATGACAGATGGAACGCGCGAGCGGATCGAGGTATCGGCGGACAAACTGTACGAGACCGTCAAGAATCTGATTCACGAAGGCAACGTCCGGAGACTCATCGTCCGTCATGGCGACCGGACGATCATGGAGATCCCACTGACGGTCGCGGCGGTCGGTGTTTTGGTGGCGCCGGTCCTGGCCGCCATCGGCGCGCTCGCGGCCCTCGCCTATGACTATGAGCTAGAGATCGAGCGAGAGAGTTGACCCACTCGTGTCGCTCAGGAAATTAGTGACGCGCGACAGGACCGTGAAGCGGGTGAGGCGGTGGTTCCTGTTCATCGGGGCGCTCGCTCTGGCGGTGCCCCAGCCCGCCGGGGCCCAGGCCGCGCCGCGCCGGCTGTCGTTCGCGGAACTGGCGACGGTGGTGGCGCAGAACAACTTGTCGCTACGCGCCGCCGCCTTCGACGTGGCCATCGCCCAGGCGCAGCTCGCGCAGGCCCGCGGGGCCAGATCGCCCCAGGTCACGGCGACGGGATCCTACACGACCGGGCAGCAGGTGCCCGGGACGACCGCGACAGTAGGGACGATCACGATCACTGTCCCGGCACCGGCCCCGGATCAGATCCTGCTGAGGCTGGGGGTGCAGTACTCCCTCTACACCGGCGGCCGCCTCGAGTCCCAGATCGCGCTGGCCGAGGCCAACGTCCGGGGCGCGCAGGCCGTGTTCACGCGGACCGCGCAGCAGGTCGTTTTCTCGACACAGCAGGCCTACCTGCAGTCGCTGCTGGCCAGAGATAACCTGATCGCCGCGCAGCGTGCCCTGGAAGAAGCCGCGGAGGCTCTTCGGATCGCTCAGGCGCGCGTCCGCGCGGGCGTCGTCGCCGAGTTCGACAGCCTGCAGGCTGAGGTGGCCGTGACGAATGCGCAGCAGGGAATCGTCCGGACGCAGATCGGCGTGCGCAACGCCGATGCGTTGCTCAACTCCCTGTTGAATCAATCGCTCGACGCGCCCCTGGAGCTGACCGACACGCTGGAGCCGAGACCGGTCTCCGGCACGCTGGAATCGGCAACCGCTGCGGCGCTGCGCAGCCGGCCAGAGCTCGCCGAGTTCGGCGCCCGGATGGATGCGTTGAAGGCCAGCATCGCCCTGGCCGTCAGCGGGGGACGGCCGACCGTGTCTGTGGGCGCAGGTTATGACGTTACAGGCAGCCCCAGCAGCAACAACGGCATCTGGTCGGCGACCCTCTCCGTCACGCTTTCCGTCTATGACGGCGGGATCACGCGTGAGCGAATCAAGGAAGCCGAACTGAAACTCGAGCAGCTCAAAGTCCAGGAAGCCCAGATGCGGCAGCGCGTGGCGCTTGAGGTCTGGCAGGCCTGGCTGGCGCTCGAGCAGGCGGCGGGCGAACTGCTCGCATCGACCAAGGCGCTCGAGCAGGCGCGCGAGGCGGCGCGAATCGCGAGCGTGCGCTACCAGGCCGGCCTGAGCACGCAACTGGAGGTGCTCTCGGCTCAGTCCACCCAGGCCCAGGCGGAGTTCAGCCTGGCCTCGGCGCGGTTCAACCAGAACCTGGCGCGCGTCCAGTTGCTCCTGGCGACGGGAGGAAACCTCTGATGGTTCCGGCCCGCGACGGTCCCTCTCGCGACAGTCTCGCCCGCGACGGTCTTCTCATCGACCTGCGGCGCGTCGTGAAGACGTACGAGAGCGCCGCGGGCAAGTTCACCGCCCTCAAGGGGGTGGACCTGAAAGTGGATGCGGGCGAATTTGTGGCGGTCATCGGCAAGTCCGGCAGCGGCAAGTCGACGCTGATTAACATGATCACCGGCATCGACCGGCCGACCTCCGGCGAGGTCGTCGTGGCCGGCACGCCGGTCCACACGCTCACCGAAGGGCAGATGGCGGTGTGGCGCGGCAGGAATCTGGGGATCATCTTCCAGTTCTTCCAGTTGCTGCCGACGCTGTCGCTCATCGAGAACATCATGCTCCCGATGGATTTCGCCGGGATGTACACGCCGCGCGAACGCCGGGAGCGCGCGCTGCGCCTGCTCGAGCAGGTGGAGATGGGCGACCAGGCGTACAAGCTACCGTCCGCCGTCTCGGGCGGACAGCAGCAGCGCGCGGCCATCGCGCGGGCTCTGGCCAACGACCCGCCCATCCTCGTCGCCGACGAGCCGACGGGCAACCTTGACTCGAAGACGGCCTCGCAGGTCTTCCGGCTCTTCGAGACATTGGTCGAACAGGGCAAGACGGTCCTGATGGTGACGCACGACAATGACCTGGCCCGGGCGGTCTCCCGCACGATCGTGCTGTCCGACGGCGAGATCATCGAGGAGTACCTCGCCAGAGCCCTCCCGGCACTCAGCGAAGCGGAGCTCGTCCAGCTCACCCGCCGGCTCGTCCCGCTGAAGTACCCGCCGGGCACGGTGATCATCCGCCGCGGGGATGCGATCGATCGATTCTACCTGGTCACCAGGGGACAGGTTGAAGTGCTCGTCCAGCGGGAGGAAGGCCGCGAATTCGTCGTGACGACGATGGGGCGCGGCCAGTTCTTCGGCGAGATCGAACTGCTCCACGGCGGCAAGGCCATCGCGACGGTCCGCGCGGCCCCCGAGGGCGGGGTCGAGGCCACGGCATTGAACCGGGACGAATTCCAGGCCCTGCTCGTTGAATCCGAGGCGCTGCGAGACGCCATCGATCGGGTCGCCCAGGAGCGCGAAGCCGAGCATGTCGCCGCGGAACGCACAGGGGCCGATGGTCGTTAGCCCGCGCTGGCGCAAGGTCGTCTCTGACCTGTGGGGCAACAAGACCCGCACGGTCCTGGTAGTACTGTCCATTGCGGTCGGCGTGTTTGCCGTCGGGATGATCGCGGGATCGAGTGTGATCCTGACGCACGATCTGCGGGCACAGTATGCCGCATCCAGCCCGTCGAGCGGGCAGATCTACACCCGTGACTCGTTCGATGAGGATCTGGTCAACACGATCCGGCACCTGCGGTCAGTGCGCGAGGCTGAGGGCCGTCGCTACGTACAGGTCCGCTACAACATCGGGCCCGGCCAGTGGCGCGACATGCTGCTGATGGCGCTGCGGGATTACAAAGACATCCGCGTCAACAAGGTCTGGCCCAAGTCCGGCCCGTGGCCACCACCAGAACATGAGTTTCTCCTCGAGCGTTCATCGGTCCCGTACTTGAAGGCGAAGATCGGGGATGTGGCGCTCATCGAGACACCCGACGGCAAGGAGCGGCGGATGCGCATCGCCGGCGTCGTGCACGACCTCAGCCAGATCTCCTCGTTCTTCCGCGGCATGGCGTACGGCTACATCATCATGGACGACCTGGAGTGGCTCGGCGAGACGCGCGACTTCAATCAGCTAGACTTCGTTGTCGCCGGGCATCCCCTCGACAAGGCGCACGTCCAGGAGGTCGCCGCGCAGATCAGGACCAAAATCGAGAACAGCGGGCGCGAGGTGTTATTCACCCTTGTCTTCGAGCCGGGCAAGCATTGGGCCGACGGCACGATGCAGGCCATGCTGCTCATCCTCGGCGTGCTGGGCGGACTCTCGCTGCTGCTCAGCGGATTCCTGGTCATCAACACCATCACGTCATTGCTCACGCAGCAGATCCGCCAGGTCGGCATCATGAAGGCCATCGGCGCGCAGGCGAACCAGATCGTCGGGATGTACCTGACCACCGTCGTGGGCTTTGGTTTCCTGGCGCTCTTCGTGGCGATCCCGCTCGGTGTGCTGGGTGCGCGCGCGCTGTCCACTTTCACGGCGAACCTGCTCAACTTCGAGATCGGCGGCTACGGCCTGCCGCCCCGGGTGCTCGCCCTGGAGATCGGGGCCGGCTTGATCGTGCCGGTGGTCGCCGCGCTGTATCCGATTATCGGCGGGACGCGGATCACGGTCCGCCAGGCGATCAGTTCCTACGGGCTGGGTGAAGAAAGTCTGGGGACCGGACGAATCGACCGCCTGATCGAGCGCGTCCGCGGCGTGACAAGGCCGGTGCTGCTCTCGCTGCGCAATACCTTCCGCCGCAAGGGCCGCCTGGCGCTCACGCTCGCGACGCTCACACTGGCCGGCGCGATCTTCATCGGGATCCTCAGCGTTCAGAACTCCCTGATGGGGATGCTCGACAGCCTGTTCAAGTACTGGAACTACGATGTGCAGGTCGAGTTCAGCCGGTCGTATCGGATCGAGCAACTGCAGCGCGAGGCGAGGAGCATCCCGGGCGTGGTCAATGCGGAGACTTGGGGATTCCGCTCGACGCGCCGCGTCCGTCCCGATGATACCGAGAGCGAAGGGATCTTCCTGATCACATTGCCCGCCGCGACGAACATGCTCCAGCCAATCCTCCTAAAGGGGCGCTGGCTCGTGCCAGGGGACGAAAACGCCGTGGTCGTCAACACCGACCTGACCAAGAAGGAGAAGGACGTCACCGTCGGCCGCGACATCGTCCTCAAGATCGGCACGCGCAAGACGTCATGGCGTGTGGTGGGGATCGTGCAGGGGGTGCTGGCCGGGCCGTTTGCCTATGCGAACTACCCGTACGCGTCGCGTGTGATCCGCACCTTTGGCCGGGCCGACCGCGTGCAGGTCGTGACCGAGCGACACGACGGCGCGTACACCACCCGGGTCTCCAAGGCCTTGGAGACGCAATTCCGGCGCCTCGGCCTGCGCGTGACCTCCAATCAGACAATCGTCGAGATCCGCAAGCAGATCGCCGCTCAGTTCAACGTGATGATCGTCTTCCTGATGATCATGGCCATCCTGCTGGCGGTCGTGGGCGGGCTCGGCCTGATGGGGACGATGAGCATCAACGTGCTCGAGAGGACGCGCGAGATCGGCGTCATGCGGGCGATCGGCGCTTCGGACCGCGCGGTGCTGCAGATCGTGCTCATCGAGGGCGTGCTCATCGGCATGCTGAGCTGGCTGGTCGGGACCATTCTCGCGTTCCCGCTAGGATTCGCGCTCAGCAACGCGGTGGGCAATGCGTTCCTCAACGCGCCGCCCACGTATCGATTCTCATTCATCGGTGTGGCGATCTGGCTTGTCCTGGTGATCATCCTGGCGGCCATCTCGAGCTTCCTGCCGGCGTGGAACGCCTCACGGGTGACCGTGCGTGATGTGCTGGCATATGAATGACGCGGT
>JBGPLF010000029.1:0-22831 GCA_041486265.1 bacterium | reverse complement strand
TGCTGGTGACCCTGAAGATCCGGCCGAACCCGCCGACTGCGAACAGGACGGCGCGAGCGTGGAACGTGTGGATATCCCCGCTGTCAACGTGATAGGCGACGACGCCGGCGCAGACGCCGTCCTCGACCAGCAGATCAAGCACCTGGAACTCGTTGAAGAACGTGATGTCGTGTTTGATGCACTGCTGGTAGAGCGTCTGGAGGATCATGTGGCCGGTCCGGTCCGCCGAATGGCAGGCCCGCATGACCGGTCCCTGGCCGTGGTGGTGCGTGTGCCCGCCGAACCTTCGCTGCGAGATGCGGCCCTCCGGCGTCCGGTCGAACGGCAGGCCCCAGTGCTCGAGCTCGTAGACGACCTCCACCGACTCACGGCACATGTACTCGGCGGCGTCCTGGTCCACCAGGTAATCGCCGCCCTTGACGGTGTCGAACATGTACCATTCCCAGTTGTCTTCTTCCATGTTGCCGAGCGGCGCGGCGATGCCGCCCTGGGCGGCGCCGGTGTGGGACCGGGTGGGGTAGAGCTTCGTGATGACCGCGACCTTCTGGCCGGCCAGTTCGATGGCCGCCCGCAGCCCGGCGCCCCCCGCGCCGACAATCACGGCATCAAACGTGTGGGTCGTCATGCTCGTCCGCTCCTGTCGCCGGAGGATTCACCGGATGCGAGGTCTCTGGGATCGCCGCCGGTACACATCCCCGCGGCGCCGCTTCACCGCGGGCGGCGGCGATGCGCGTGGCGGGCCTGCGCCCGGACGATGACCGGGTGCGAATGACTCGCGGCGGCCCGGCCGCGTCGGCCGCGGGGTGTTTCACATCTTTCGGTGACGCGACGCTGGCCGGCGTCACGCCCGGAACGCGTCACAGTCCTCCACCGGGAATGCCGCGAACGCCCGGTTCAGTCATCGCCGCGGGATTGAGGATCGTCTGGAGCTGCTCTGCCGTCAATCCCCCCCTGGCCAGGGCCACCTCGCGGACCGTCTTGCCCGTCTTCGCGGCTTCCTTGGCGACCTCGGCGGCGGCATCGTAGCCAATGACCGGCGCCAGCGCCGTGGCCAGCATCAGGCCGCGCTCGACCATCTCGGGCCCGCGGGACGTCGCCTCCAGCCCGGTGATGCACTGCCGCGCGAAGTTCCTCGAGACGGCGGCCAGCAGCGAGATCGAGTTCAACAGATTCAGCGTCATCACCGGCATCATCGTATTCAATTCGAAGGCGCCCCACTCGTTGCCCAACGCTACGACGACGTCGTTCCCGAGAACCTGGGCGCAGGCCTGAATGACCGACTCGGTGATTACCGGGTTGACCTTGCCCGGCATGATCGACGATCCGGGCTGGACGGCCGGGAGCATCAACTCGGCCAGACCCGCGCGCGGCCCCGAGCCCATCCACCGGATGTCGTTGGCGATCTTGTGCAGCGCGGTGGCATAGGTCTTCAACACACCCGACGCAAAGGTCACCGCGTCGAGACACGCCTGCGCCTGGAAGTGCGCCGAGGTCTCGCGCAGCGGGACGCCCGTCATCGCCGTCAGCCGGGCACATACGCGCGAAGCAAACCCGGGATGCGCGTTGATGCCCGACCCAACCGCGGTGCCGCCCAGCGCGACCTCGCCGAGCTCGCCTTCAGCGTAACCGAGGCGCCGCCGCGCGCCCGCGACCTGATCCGCATAGCCGGTGAACTCCTGGCCCAGGCGGACCGGCGTGGCGTCCATCAGGTGCGTCCTGCCGGTCTTGATGATGCCGTGGAACCGCTTCGCCTTCTCCCGCAGCGTTGCTTCCAGTTCGTCGAGCGCGGGGCGCAGTTCGTCGCGGATCATCAGCAGAGCCGAAAGGTGGATGGCCGCCGGGATGACGTCGTTGCTCGACTGGCAGATGTTGACGTGGTCGTTGGGGTGGACGGCCCGGGCCCCGCGCGCGGCCCCGAGCAGCTCGGCCGCCCGGTTGGCGATCACCTCGTTGGCGTTCATGTTCGTCGAGGTGCCCGAGCCGGTCTGATAGATGTCGAGCGGGAACTCCGCGTCGAGCCGTCCGTCGGTCATTTCCTGCGCCGCGCGCACGATCGCGTCGGCGATCTTCTTGTCGAGCAGGCCGAGTTCGGCGTTGACCTCGGCAGCCGCGCCTTTGATCAGGCCCAGCGCGCGGATGAAAGCGCGGGGAAAGCGCAGGCCGCTGATCGGAAAGTTCTGGATGGCGCGGGCGGTCGAGGCGCCGTAATACGCCTCGACAGGAACTTCCATCGTGCCGAGCGAGTCGCGCTCGGTCCGGGTCTTCTGCTCTGCGGTCTTCACGGGCGGCTCCTCCCTGCAGGTCGTGCGCAGTCTTGATATCCGCGGTGCTCCACGTACAGGCTACATTCCTGCGGGCGCCTGGAAGGTGAACAGCACCAGCGCGCCCAGCGCGACGAAGACGATCCCCACGATCCAGAGGGCAGCTTCGGCAGCCACCCGCCACCCCCGATGGTGGATGTAGTCATCGAAGATACCGCGCAGCCCCACCATGCCGTGAGAGAGGGCGAAGACCAGGATGACCAAATCGTACAGGCGCCAGAACGGTCCCTGGAACCGCGCGGCCACGAACTTGAAGTCGATGGTGTCCGTCGAGTTGATCAGATGCATGATATAGAGGTGGCCGATGACGAGCGCGATCATCCCGATCGCCGAAATGCGCATGTAAAACCAGAGCGCCAGGCTCAACCCACCCGCCGGCCGCTCGCGATAGCCGGTGCGCGCGACTGCGCTCCTCATCGGAGGCCCACCGCCTTCCCAAGCATCAGGTACGCCACCGGGATGAGGACGGCGATGTACACGCCGGCGCCGATCCAGAACATCCGCCGGTACGTCTTGGACGGCGTCGGCCAGAAGTCGAGGATCATCACCATGAGGCCGTTGCCCGCGTGATAGAGTACCGCGGCCACCAGGAGGAACTCCACCGGCTTGAACCAGGCTTGCTTGTAGATCGAGAGGGCCCAGTTGTAGGAGTCGGCCCCGAGCGTGAGCATCGAGGTCTCGATGATGTGCAAGAAGAGGAAGACGAGCACCGCCACACCGGTAATGCGGTGCAGGGCCCAGGCCAACATGCCTGGATGGCCGCGGTACACAGCGAAACCTCCCGACAAGTGATTCGAACCGTGGTGTTGACTTCGGTGTGAGGCGGTGGCGGTCCTGTCACGACGCGGTCTTCCGCCGATGCGGCCTCGCGGCGACGTGACCCGGCGTTCTTGTAAGGACCCCTCCGTATGCGTTACATTTGAACGGGACTCTCCGCGCGGTACTCCAATCCCAGAGAGGACGTACTCCGATGATCAAGCGCCCCAAAGTGTCCATCATCGGTGCCGGAACGGTCGGCACCTCCGCCGCCCACTGGATCGCCAGCCTGGAGCTGGCCGATGTAGTCCTCACCGATATCATCGAGGGTCTCCCGCAGGGTAAGGCGCTCGACATTCTCCAGGCCGGGCCGATTGCCGGGTTCGACGTCCACCTGACCGGCAGCAATGACTATGCCGCGACCGCAGACTCGGATATCGTCATTGTCACCGCCGGCATCGCGCGGAAGCCGGGGATGACCCGCGAGCAGCTCATCGACACCAATGCCGGCATCGTCCGCAGCGTCATAGAGCCGGTCGTGAAGGCGTCGCCCAACTGCATTCTGATCATGCTGACCAACCCCCTCGACGCCATGGCCTACCTGGCCTACAAGGTTGCCGGGCTGCCGCGGGCGCGCGTGATCGGCCAATCCGGCGCGCTCGATGCTACCCGGTTCCGCACCTTCCTGGCGATGGAGCTCAAGGTGTCGGTAGACGACATCGACGGCATGGTGATCGGCGCGCACACCGACAAGGACATGGTCCCGCTGCCGCGGTTTGCGAACGTGCGCGGTATCCCGATCTCTCACTTCCTCTCGCAGGAGAAGATTGACGCTGTCGTCGCGCGTACCCGGCGGGGCGGCGCGGAGATCACTGAGCTGATGAAGGCGAGCGGCTTCACGGCGGCCGGCGCGGCGCTGTGCGAGATGGTGGAGGCAATCCTGCGCGACAAGAAGCGCGTCATCGCGACGTGCGTCCACCTCGAAGGCGAGTACGGCGAGCGGGACGTGTGCGTGGGCGTCCCGGCGGTGATCGGCGCGGGCGGGATGGAGAAGATCATCGAGATCCCACTCAACGAGGCGGAGAAGGCGGCGTTCAAGGCGTCGGTGGCGGCGGTGCGCGAGATGCTGGTCGGTATGAAGGTCTGACAGAACTTCTTCCCGCATGATGCTCATTGAGCCTGTCGTTCTCGATGGTGAGCACGTCAGGCTGGAGCCCTTGTCCCTCCATCATCACGCCCAACTCTGCGGGGTCGGGTTAGACGAGGATCTCCTTCACTGGACCGAGTCGTATATCCCGACTGCTGACGGCCTGCGCGCGTACATCGAGACCGCGCTGCTGTGGCAGGCTCAGGGGATTGCACTGCCTTTTGCGGTCATCAGCAAGGCCGCCGGACGGGCCATCGGCAGCACACGGTACGGCAACATCGATCGGGCCAACCGGCGTGTGGAAATTGGCTGGACGTGGTACGGGCGCGACTATCAGCGCACGGCAGTCAATACCGAGAGCAAGTACCTGCTGCTGCACCATGGCTTCGAGACCCTCGGCTGCATCCGCGTTGAGTTCAAGACCGACGCTCTGAACGAGCGATCCCGAAGGGCCATCCTGCGGATCGGCGCAAGAGAGGAAGGGATTTTTCGCCATCACATGATCCTGCCGAGCGGCCGCGTCCGCGACACCGTGTACTTCAGCATCATCGATGACGAGTGGCCGGATGTGAAGGCACGGTTGGAGGACAGGCTGCAACGGTCTTCGGGCAATCCGCATCAGCCTGTGAGGAGCGACTCATGAAGCTGCACGAGTTCCAGGCCAAGGAGATCTTCGCGAAGTACGGCATCCCCATCCAGAAGGGCACCGTCATCGAGCGGCCCGAGCAGCTCGACGGGATCACGCTCAAGTACCCGGTCGCCCTCAAGGCCCAGGTGCTCGTCGGCGGACGGGGGAAGGCCGGCGGCATCAAGCTGGCCAAAGACCCGGCCGAGGCGCGCGAGAGGGCCAAAGCGATCCTCGGGATGGACATCAAAGGCGAGAAGGTCCGCCGCCTGCTCGCGGTCGAGGCCGTGGACATCGGCGCCGAGTACTATCTGGCGTTCACCGTGGATCGGGCGGCCCGGCGGCTGGTCTCCATCGGATCCGCGGCCGGCGGCATCGACATCGAGGAAGTCGCGCGCACCACGCCCGAGAAGATCGTCAAGGTCCACATCGATCCCTTTGCGGGCTATCATTCTTACCACGGGCTCGAGATGGGGCGGAAGATGGGCTTCACCGGCAAACTCCTGCTCCAGTATGCCGCGATCGCTTCGAGCCTGGCGCGCATCTGCGACGAGATGGACGCCGAACTCGTCGAGATCAACCCGCTCGCGGTCGTCGCCGGCAGCCTGCTGGCCGTGGACGCCAAGCTCATCATTGATGACAACGCCGTCTTCCGTCACGAGGGGCTGCCCCGCAACGAGGAATTGACCGAGCTCGAGGCCATGGCGAAGGCGGAAGACCTGTCGTACGTCGAACTCGACGGCGACGTCGCCATCATCGGCAACGGTGCGGGACTGGTGATGTCCACCCTCGACATGATCGCGCACTTCGGCGGGCGTCCGGCCAACTTCCTCGACGTCGGCGGCGGGGCGACAACAGAGAACATGACGCAGGCGATGGACATCGTGCTGCGCAAGCCCGGGATCCACGCGCTCTTCATCAACATCTTCGGCGGGATCACCCGGTGCGACGACATTGCTGCGGCGATTGCGGCCAACCCTCCGAAGGCGCCGATGGTCGTGCGTCTCACCGGCACCAATGAGGAAGAGGGTCGCGCGATTCTCCAGAAGGCCGGCATCCACGCGTTCACCGATCCCGAGGCGGCGGCCAGGGAAACCGTGAAGCTGGCCGGAGCGAGGTAGGAGGATCCCATGGCTATTCTCGTCAACGAACAGACCCGCGTCCTGGTGCAGGGCATCACCGGTTATCAGGGCGAGTTCCACGGGCGCCGGATGCTCGAGTTCGGCAGCAAGGTGGTCGCCGGCACCTCCCCCGGCAAAGGCGGCGGGGCCGTCGCGGGCGTGCCGGTATTCGACACCATTGCCGAGGCGGTTGCCCAAACTGGCGCCAACGCGTCGTGCATCTTCGTGCCTGCCAGGGGCGCCAAGGACGCGGCGCTCGAAGCGATCGCGTCGCATCTCGATCCCGTCGTCATCATCACCGAGCACATCCCGGTCCACGACGCGATCGAGATTGTCGCCACGGCGCGCGCCGCCGGGGTGCACGTGGTCGGTCCCAACGGGCCGGGTCTGACCTCGCCGGGTAAATGCAAGATCGGCATCATGCCCAACACCCTGTTCAAGCCCGGCCCGGTGGGGCTGGTCTCACGCAGCGGCACGTTGACCTATGAGATCGTCGCCGGTCTCACCAACGCCGGGCTCGGGCAGAGCACCGCGCTGGGGCTTGGCGGGGATCCGGTCGTTGGGCTCACGTTTCAGGAAGCCATCGAGATGTTCGCTCGCGATCCGGAGACCAAGGCCATCGTGATGGTCGGCGAGATCGGCGGGGCCGCCGAGGAAGAAGCCGCGCGCTATATTCAGGCATCGGTTAAGAAGCCGGTGGTGGGTTACATCGCCGGGCTCACGGCGCCCCCGGGCAAGCGGATGGGGCACGCGGGTGCGGTCATCTCCGGCACGGAAGGGACGGCCCAGGGGAAGATCAAAGCGATGGAGGCGGCGGGGATCCGGGTGGTCGACCTGCCGGGACGCGTGGCCGAGACCGTCCGGGGGTTGCTCTAGCCCGGGGTAACCATCCGGGCGTTCAACCAGCCTCGGGCTGTGTTACAGTGGCATGTGAACACCTGAGCCACACTGTCGGGAGGGCGCAATGCTGGGCGGCTTTCTCCTCCGCTGGCTGTTCAATACGCTGGGCATCGCCATCGCAGCCTGGCTGCTACCCGGGCTCGATGTCTCGGGCGCCCGGGGGGCCTTCGTCGCGGCGCTCGTGCTGGGGCTCGTGAACGCGTCGATCCGCTGGGTGCTGCTGATCTTGACGCTGCCGTTCAACATCCTCACACTGGGCCTGCTCACGCTCGTCATCAACGCGCTGATGCTCTACATCGTCGCGGCCATCGTCCCGTCGGCCTTGAAAGTCAAATCGTTCTGGGGAGCGTTCCTGGGAGCCCTGATCATCTCGGTCCTGAGCACGGTGCTCAGCGGCTACATCTTCATGCCGGCACCGGGCCGGCTGTAGAGGCTAGGCCCGTCCGGAGCATCCTGCCGGACGATCCAGGAGGGGCACACGATGTTTGGTCGGTTCCTGACACGCTGGTTCTTTAACGCGGTCGCCATTTTCATCGCGACCAAAATCATCTCGGGTCTGCAGTCCCCGACCCTGTCCTCCATCATCATCGCGGCGCTGGTGTTGGGTCTGGTGAACGCGTCGATCCGGTGGATCTTCCTCATCGTGACCCTACCCTTCAACATCGTCACCCTCGGACTCTTGACGCTTGTGATCAACGCCCTGATGCTCTACATCGTCGCGGCCATCGTCCCGTCGGCGCTGCAGATCGCAGGGTTCTGGGCAGCCTTCTGGGGGGCCTTGCTCATTGCGGTCATCAGCACGGGACTCAGTCACATCGCCGGCCGGTAGGGCGCTCTCGCGCGCCCGCCGCCGGCGCGCTGCCTACTCCCGGAGGCGCGGGGGTCAGGTCCAGTTCGTCATCATCACGGGCCTCTCGGGCGCCGGCAAGTCCACCGTGCTCAAGGTGTTCGAGGACCTGGACTTCTTCTGCGTGGACAACATGCCGCCCGCGCTGCTCCCGAAGTTCGCCGACCTGTGCCAGCACTCGGACGGGAAGATCCGCCGGGTGGCACTGGGCATTGACATCCGCGGCGGTGAGTTCTTCGACGAGCTGCTCTCCGCTGTCAAGGATGTCGCGCACCGCGGCCTGCAGCCGGAAATCCTCTTTCTCGATGCGGCCGACGACGTGCTGGTGCGCCGCTTCAAAGAGACCCGGCGCAGGCACCCACTGGCGCAGACTGGCAGCGTGCTGGCCGGCATCCGCACGGAGCGGCGCCGGCTCGAGGCCGTCAAGGGCCAGGCCCACCGCATCGTTGACACCACCCGCTTGACCGTGAAGGAGCTGCGCGACGAGATCGCGTCCGCATACCTCGGCCGCCGCCCGCCCGCGCGCAAACTCGAGATCAGCGTCGTCACCTTCGGGTATAAGTACGGGATCCCGATCGACGCCGATCTGCTGTTCGACGTGCGCTTCCTGCCCAATCCCCACTATCATGAGGCGTTGCGCGTCCTCCCCGGCACGCATTCCCGCGTGAAGCGCTTCGTGATGAGTCACGACGAGACGCGTGAATTCCTGGACCGGCTGTACGACTTCGCCGACTACCTGCTGCCGCAGTTTGTCACCGAGGGCAAGACCCACGTGACCATCGGTCTGGGGTGCACCGGAGGACGGCATCGCTCCGTGGTGCTCGGCGAGGTCCTGGCGCGGCACCTCCGGGGCCTCGGCTACCGGGTGCGCGTCCGCCACCGCGACCTGCGGAGAGAGGATCGGGAAGGCGAGGCGACGGCATGAACGGCCAGCTCCAGCGGTGGCAGCGCTGGTTGGCCCCGGGCCTGGGGATCAAGCGGTGGGGACTCGTCATCGCGCTCGGGGTGCTGGTCTTCAGCGCCGGGATGTCGATGCTTCTCAGCTTCCGCTTCCTCGCGCAATTTGACGCCGCGGTGTCTCGCCTTGCAGGCGCACTTGGTCGCTTCAGCGCCGGAGAAGTCTCCCCGATGGCGCTGGGGATCGCGGGCGTGGTACTGGGGGCGCTGATCGCCGTCCTCGGCCTGCGCGGGACGCTGCGCTCAATCGACCGCGTCCTGTTCCCCGAAGGCAGCCCCGGGCTCGTAGACGCCCTGCGGCAGCATCGGCGGAAGCGCCGAGGATTGAACATCGTCGCGCTCGGCGGCGGTACCGGCCTCGCGACGCTGCTGCGAGGGCTCAAGCATTACTCATCCAATCTCACCGCGGTCGTGACCGTGTTTGACGACGGTGGATCGTCCGGCCGGCTGCGCCGCGAACTTGGCATCCTGCCACCCGGGGACATCCGCCATTGTCTGGTCGCCCTGGCCGAGGCCGAGCCGTTGATGACCCGGCTTTTCGAGTACCGGTTTCGTGGAGGCGCGCTCGACGGGCACGCCTTCGGCAACCTGTTCATCGCCAGCCTGACAGGCGTCACCGGGGACCTCGAACTGGCGGTGAAAGAGACCAGCAAAGTCCTCAACATCCGGGGGCGCGTGCTGCCGACCACCGGTCACGACGTGGTGCTGGTGGCCGAACTCGAAGACGGGCGCGTCATCGAGGGCGAGTCCAGCATCACGCAGGCGCGGGGCCGGATCCGGCGGGTCTCCCTACGGCCGGCCGATGCCTATCCGCTCCCGGAGGTCCTCGAGGCCATCGCGGACGCCGACCTGATTCTCATCGGTCCGGGCAGCCTCTACACCAGCGTGATCCCCAACCTGCTCGTCCGCGGCGTCGCCGATGCGCTGCGCGAAACTCACGCACCGTGCGTGTACGTCTGCAACGTCATGACACAGCCGGGCGAGACCGACGGGTACTCCGCGGCCGATCACATGCGCGCGATCTACTCGCATACCGGCGCCGACCTGTTCTCCTACGTGATCGTCAACACCCAGCCTCCTCGGAACCGGATCCTCCTCGACCGCTACGCCGCCCAGGGCAGCGTGCCGGTGGATCCCGCGCTCTCCGACCTCCAGGCCCTGGGCCTGGTGCCCGTCGGGCTGCCGTTGGTCAGCGAGGAAGAGCTGCTCCGCCACGATCCTCTCCGGCTGGCGTCCGCGGTCTTCCAGGTGATGGCGGTCGCCAGCGGCCGGTCGCTTCGGGACCCTCAACCCGCCGGAATTCGCTAGCAGCACAGCGTAGGAGTCTTGGCCCCCCGTGCCGAAACAGATGCCTCGACTTGTGCTGATCCAGCCGTTTACCGATCCCGCGTGCCTGGGATGATGCCACGACCGAACCGGGCGTCGACCCCCATCGAGGACCTGACGCCGCGGTGGACGTGTGTGAGGGACTAAGATGCTGCTGCTGGACTGGTTGTACGTCGGGGTGTTCGTGGTCGTCGGGCTGGCGATGGCTGGCCTGCCGTTCGCCATCGTGTGGATCCTGGCGCCGCGCGCGGCGCTGCCCCAGAAGCGGATGACCTATGAGTCCGGCGTCGTGCCCTTCGGCCAGGCCTGGGCGCAGTTCAACGTCCGCTATTACCTCTTCGGACTCGTCTTCGTGATCTTTGACGTCGAGGTCATCTATCTCTATCCCTGGGCAATCGTGTTCCAGAAACTCGGCAAGTTCGCCTTCTTCGAGATGGTGATCTTCCTGTTCATTCTCCTCGTGGGCCTGGCGTACGCCTGGCGGAAGGGCGCGCTCGAATGGGCCTGAGGTCGTGGTCGCGGGCTGATCAGAGGGCGGCGCCGTGAACTGGTTCGTGGAGATCCTGAAGGCGATCGGGCTCGCCGTCGTGATGTTCACGTTCCTGGCCGTCGTCGCCGCGATGTTCGGCGTCCTGCTCGAGCGCAAGATCGGTGGCTGGATTCAATCCCGCCTGGGCCCCAAGCACGTCGGGCCGCAGGGATTGTTCCAGACCCTCGCCGACACCGTCAAACTCCTCCAAAAGGAGCACATCACGCCTACTGCGGCGGACGCGGCCATCTTCAACACCGCCCCGCTGATCGTGGCCACCGCCGGGCTGATGGACTGGGTGGTTATCCCCTTCGGCACCGTGGGGACGCTGGTGCTCGTCGTCCGCGACCTGAACATCGGCGTGCTCTTCTTCGCGGGAATGGCCTCGATGACGGTCGTGGGAATCCTGGCCGGCGGGTGGGCGTCCAACAACAAGTATTCGCTGCTCGGCGCGCTGCGGTCGGCCTCGCAGATGATCAGCTACGAACTGCCGCTGGCCACGGCGCTGATCGCCGTGGCCATGCAGGCGGGCACCCTCTCGACCGTAGGCATCGTGGGGGCGCAGGGCGGCTGGTTCGGGTCGTTTGTCTTCCGGCAGTTCCCGGCGTTTGTCATTTTCATGATTGCGGCTACCGCCGAGGTCAACCGCGTGCCCTTCGATCTGCCGGAAGCCGAATCCGAGCTGGTGGCCGGCTACCTCTCCGAGTACACCGGCATGCGGTTCGCCCTGTTCCAGTTGGGTGAGTACGCCGAGATGTTCGCGATGGCGGCCCTGGCGACGACGCTCTTCCTCGGCGGGTGGAAGGGTCCGATCCTGCCGCCGCTCGTGTGGTTCCTGATCAAGATGTATATCGTCGTGTTCTTCCTGATGTGGATGCGGTGGACGTATCCGCGCTTCCGGCTGGATCAGTTGCTGAACCTGAGCTGGAAACTCCTGCTGCCGGCCGGGCTGCTCTGGATTCTCATCACCGGATACTTCATGACCTTCTGACCCATGGGCCAGCTGGCGTCGTTCATCGTGCTCTCGATCGTCACCCTGACGGCCGCGGTCGTGGTCGTGACCTCCGGCAACATCGTACGCAGCGCGCTGTCGCTGATCCCGACGTTCCTCGGCGTCACGGGGTTCTACATTTTGCTCCAGGCGGAGTTCGTCGCCGGCATCCAGGTCTTGATTTACGCGGGCGCGATCACCGTGCTCATCCTCTTCGTCATCATGCTGACCGAGGGCGGCACCGGGTTGCGCTTCCGCCAGGTGAACGAACAGGTCCCCCTCGGCCTGCTGGCTGCCGCGGTCCTGGCGGCGATCCTCATCGTCGTGTTCGTCTCGACGCCCTGGCCTAAAACGGCCGGGGAGCTGCCCCAATACACGGCCGCGCCGATCGGCAACATGTTCCTGACCAGCATGGTCCTGGTCTTCGAGAGCACCAGCCTGGTGCTGCTGGTGTCGCTGATCGGCGCGATTATCATCGCGCGGCGCGAGCGCTAGGCGGGCGCGAGGCGGTATTCACGGTGCATGTGGGCCTGACGCACTTCCTGGTGGTGAGCAGCCTGCTGTTCTGCCTGGGGCTCTATGCGATGCTGACCCGGCGGAACGTTGTGGCCATCCTGATGGGCATCGAGTTGATGCTGAACGCCGCCAACATCAACCTGATCGCCTTCAACAAGTACGTCGCGCCGGCGGCGCTCAACGGACAGGTGTTCGCGCTGGTTGTGATCACGCTGGCCGCGTGTGAGGCGGGCGTCGGGCTGGCGCTGGTGATGTCCGCGTATCGAAACCTGGAAACAATCCACGTGGACGAGATCAACGTGATGAAGTGGTAGCCGATGCGTGATCTGGCCTGGCTGATCCCGCTCTTTCCGCTGATCGCCTTCGCGGTGATCGTCGCGTTTGGTCGCCGCGCGCCCGGGCAGGGGGCATATGTGGCGATCGCCGGAATGGGGCTCGCGGCGCTCCTCTCGATCGGGATCTTCTTCGAAATGCTGGGGGGGGCCGCGCCGGTCGAGCTCAACACCCAGTGGATGGTCTGGGGCAACTACCCCCTCGATATCGGCCTCCGCGTGGACCACCTGACGACGATCATGCTGCTGGTCGTCACGGTCGTCGGATCGATGATCTTCACCTACTCCATCGGCTACATGCACGGCGACCCGCGCTACCCGCGGTTCTTCGCCTACATGTCACTCTTCGGCTTCTCGATGCTCCTGCTCGTGCTGGCCAACAATCTGCTCTTCCTCTATGCAGGCTGGGAACTGGTCGGGCTATGCTCGTACCTGTTGATCGGGTTCTACTTCGAGCGGCCGTCGGCGGCACGGGCGTCGATGAAGGCGTTCATCACGACGCGCGTCGGCGACTTCTTCATGTTCCTGGGGATCCTGCTGATTTTCTTCAACCTGGGGACCTTTCGGTTTGAGGAGATTTTCGCGAAAGTGCACGACGGCGCCCTGAGGGATCTGACCGTGGGCGGCCTGCCGCTGCTGACGGTCGCGGCCGTCCTGCTCTTCGGCGGCGCGGTCGGGAAGTCGGCACAGGTGCCGCTGCACACATGGCTCCCCGACGCGATGGAGGGCCCGACCCCGGTCTCAGCCCTGATCCACGCCGCCACCATGGTCGCGGCCGGCGTGTACATGGTCGCCCGCACGTACGCGCTCTTCTTCGCGTCGCCGGAGACCGGGGCGCTGCACGTCGTCGCCTGGATCGGCGGCGTCACGGCGCTGATGGCTGCGACCATCGCCATGCTGCAGGACGACATCAAGCGAGTCCTTGCGTACTCTACGATCAGCCAGTTGGGTCTGATGATGATGGGCCTTGGCGTGCTCGGCTATACGGCCGGGATGTTCCACTTGATGACGCATGCCTTCTTCAAGGCCCTGCTCTTCCTCGGCGCCGGCAGCGTCATCCACGCGATGCACACCAACGACATTAAAGAGATGGGCGGTCTGGCGAAGGCCATGCCGTCCACCTACTGGACATTCCTGATCGGTACGCTGGCGCTGTCCGGGATCTTTCCCTTCGCCGGGTTCTGGAGCAAGGATGAGATCCTGCTCGAAGCCTTTCACCACAACACGATCCTGTTCGCCATGGGCGCCCTGACCTCGTTCCTCACGGCGTTCTACATGTTCCGGGTCATCTTCTACACATTCACCGGCACGCTGCGCTCGCACGACGCGCACCCGCACGAGAGTCCCAACGTGATGACCCGGCCCTTGTGGGTGCTGGCGATCTTCTCGATCCTTGTCGGATGGGTCGGCCTGCCGGTCGGCGGCGAGTCGCGGTTCCACGCGTTCCTGCGCTTCGACGGCGTGGAGGCGGTGCCGTTCAGCGTGGGGCTGGCGTTGGTCTCGCTCGCCATTGCCGGCGCCGGAATTCTGGGCGCGGCCGCGGTCTATTATTGGAAGGTCGTGCCGGCTTCGACGCTGCGAGCGGCCGCCGGGCCGCTGTTCGCGCTGGTCTCGCGCAAGTACTACTTCGATGAGGTGTACGGCGCGGTGTTCGTGCGCGGGACGCTGTGGATCTCCCGGGCGATGCGGACCTTCGACGTATACGTGATCGACGCCCTGGTGAACCTGGTAGGGTACGCGGGTGTCGGCCTGGCCCGATTCTACGGGGTGTTCGACCTCTACGTGGTCGACGGGCTCGTGAACCTGATTGGCGGGGTGGTCGGCAGGGTGGGCGGAGGGCTGCGTTATATTCAGACCGGCCGCGCGCAGAACTACCTGCTGGCGATCGCGCTCGGCGTGATCATTTTGCTTGCAGTTGGGTTGTTCAGGTAGCCTATCGTGGCACAGGGCGAGCGTGGCGAGCCGATAGCTGAGGAGGCCGAGGGCGCTTGTTCCGAGGCCGGTGGAGCCCGTGTCGTGTTGTTAAATAGGGAGGGCGCATGAGCGGCTATCTGCTGACAATCACGGTCTTCCTGCCGCTGCTCGGCGGGCTCATCATCCTGCTGGTTCCCAAGGGCCAGGACCGGCTGATGAAGCAGGTGGCGCTCGTCGCGTCCGCGCTGGCCTTCCTGGCGTCGCTCTGGTTGCTCGGAGCCTTCGAGATCGGTAAAGCCGGGATGCAGCTCGAGGAAAAGTACCTGTGGATCCCCGGGATCGGGATCAACTACCACCTCGGGATGGATGGCCTGAGCCTCCCACTGGTCATCCTCACGACACTGCTGTCGCTGGTGTCGATCGTCTACTCTTGGCGAATCGACATGCGACTCAAGGAATACCTGTTCCTGTTCCTGCTGCTCGAGACCGGCATGCTGGGTGTCTTCGTCGCGCTCGACTTCTTCCTGTTCTATGTGTTCTGGGAAATCACGCTGGTGCCGATGTACTTCCTGATCGGCATCTGGGGCGGGCCGCGCAAAGAATACGCGGCGATCAAGTTCTTCCTCTATACGCTGATCGGCTCACTGGCGATGCTGCTGTCGATCCTGGTGCTGTACTTCAACGCGCCTGATCGCACATTCGACATGCTGAGCCTGATCCAGCAGCAGCCGCTGGCGAAGCTCCCAGCGCTGGCGGGGCTCGCGTTCTGGGGATTCTTCCTCTCGTTTGCGATCAAGGTCCCGATGTGGCCCTTCCATACCTGGTTGCCCGACGCGCACGTCGAAGCGCCGACAGCCGGCAGCGTCATCCTGGCCGGCGTTTTGCTGAAGATGGGGACGTACGGATTCGTGCGGGTCAGCCTGCCGATGTTGCCCGAAGCGTTCAAGTACTACGCGCCGATCGTGGCCGTGCTGGCGCTCATCGGGATCGTCTACGGTGCGTTGGTCGCGATGGCGCAGCCCGACCTCAAGAAACTCATCGCCTATTCCAGCGTCAACCACATGGGATACGTCATGCTGGGCGTGGCCGCCGCGGCCGCGGCCATCGGCGTGCCCGAGAAGGCGCGTGCCGCCACGATCGCCCTTAACGGCGCCACCTTCGAAATGGTCGCGCACGGCATCATCACGGGAGCTTTGTTCATGATCGTCGGCGTGATCTACGACTACCGGGCGCATACCCGCGGCGTCGATGATTTCGGCGGCCTGGGCGCGCTGCTGCCGCGCTACACGGGCATCACCATGGTGGCGATGCTGGCCTCGCTGGGCCTGCCCGGCCTGATGGGATTCGTCGCGGAGTTCCTGATCTTCGTGGGCTCGTTCGGCGTCTTCCCGCAGCTTACGGTCGTGGCGGTGACCGGCGTGATCTTCTCTGCGGCGATGTTCCTGTGGACCATCCAGCGAATCTTCCTCGGCCCGCTGAACACGCGGTGGGCGGGTCTGCCGGACCTCGACCGCCGTGAGGTGATCTCGCTGGCGCCGCTGGCCGCGCTCATGCTGCTGTTCGGCGTCTATCCTAAGCCTCTGCTCGACGTGATCAACATCGCCATGACCACCCTGGTCACCGCGCTGAAGTAGGGGACGCGGATGCCGCTGCCTTTTCCGCCGGAAGACCTCTGGAGCCTGATCCCCGAGTACTGGATCGCCGGCCTGGCGCTGGCGCTGATCGTCCTTGACCTGTTTGTGCCGGAGAACCGGAAGAGCATCGTGGGATGGGCGGCGGTCGTCGGGCTGGCGCTCAGCCTGCTCCCGATCTTCGGGATGCTCGGGTTCCCCCCGAGGCTGGTGTTCTTCAACACCTACGCCGTCGATGGGTTTGCCGTCTTCTTCAAGTTCATCGCCGTTACTGCGACCATCTTGGTGATCCTCGCGGCGATGGACGCCCTGCGGGGGCAGACGCGTTTCGAAGGGGAGATGTATATTCTCCTCACGTTTACGGCGCTGGGCCTCAGCCTGATGGCGGCGAGCGCCGACCTCATCCTGCTGGCGTTGGCCATCGAGTTCGTGAGCCTCTGTTCCTACGTCATGGCCGGCTACTTCAAGATGGATCGCAAGAGCAACGAAGCGGGGATCAAGTACTTCCTGTTTGGTGCCGGTGCCTCGGCGATCATGATCTACGGGTTCTCGATTCTCTACGGGCTGACCGGCCAAACCAATCTGTACGCGATTGCCGACCAGATCAAGACGGCGCCCCATGGGGCGCTGACCATGGCGATTGTGCTCTCGCTGGCGGGTTTTGGTTTCAAGATTTCGATGGTGCCCTTCCACCAGTGGACACCCGATGTCTATGAGGGCGCGCCGACGCCGGTGGCGGCCTATCTTTCGGTCGCGTCGAAAGCGGCCGGGTTCGCGGCCCTGGTTCGGCTGCTCGTCGTCGCCATCCCGCCGACTACGGTGGACTGGATCACCCTGATCGCCGGGCTGTCCGCCGTCACGATGACCCTGGGGAACCTGCTGGCCCTGCCGCAGCGCAACATCAAGAGGATGCTGGCCTACTCCAGCATCTCGCACGCGGGGTTCCTGCTGATCGGGGTCGCGGCGTTCAAGGGGGACTTCGGGACGCCCGGCCTGCTGATCTACATCCTGGCCTACACGTTCACCAACCTGGGCGCCTTCTTCATCGCGGTCGTGCTCGGCCAGCGGCTCGGATCGGACGACATCCCCGATTACGCCGGCCTGTCGCAGCGCGCGCCGGGCCTGGCATTCTTGATGGCCTTCTTCATGCTCTCGCTTACCGGCATCCCCCCGACGGCCGGGTTCTTCGGCAAGTTCTACATCTTTGGGGCCGCCATCAGCAATGGCCTGGGCTGGCTGGCCGTGGTGGGGATTGTAAACAGCGTCGTCGCGCTGTGGTACTACGTGGGTGTCATCCGCGTAATGTACATGATGCCGGCGCCGTCGATGGAGCCGGTGGGGGAGTCACCGGCGCTCAGCCTAGCGCTGGGGATCGCGGCGCTGGGCACGCTCATCGTCGGTATCTTCCCGCAGCCGTTTATCAATCTCGTGGGGGCTGCGTCGCTGCTGCTGCGCCCCTAGGCGTAACGCCGCGAACCCGCATCGTATCTGGATTCCCGGTGCCTTGACGCCATATAGGGCCTTTGCTATTCTCGATAGGGAGTGTGCCCCCAGGGCGCCCTGTCCTGGGGTTTTCTTGTGACGGAATCCCGAGGGGCCGAACAAGTATGAGTGCGCAGAAAGGCGAGGGGCACGGGGGCGATCGCCGCACCAACGAAAACCTGCTGCAACTCATCGCCGAGAAGGAACGTGAACTGGAAGCCCAGACTGCCGCCGCCCGCACCGAGGCCACGGCTTTAGTAGCGCAGGCCCGCGCGGAGGCCGAGCACATCCTGCGTGATGCCCGCGAGCAGGCCGCATCACTCGCCCGCGAGAGCGAGCAACGGGTCGCGGCAGAGGTCGCGCGTATCGACCACGAGACCCGGGCCCGCGCGGCGCAGGAAGTCGAGACCCTCCGCAGGCAGGTGGCCGGCCGCAAGGACGCCGCGGTCAGCCTCGTGGTCGAGCAGGTCGTGGAGGGCACGGGCGCATGATCGTCGAGATGCGCCGGGTGCTGGTCTTTGGCCCCAAGCGATTGCTGGGCGGGGTCATCGACGAAGTCCAGAGCGCCGGTGCGCTCCACATTGACCGCATCGAAGCTGAAGAAGCTTCGATCGACGCGCTGGGGCTTGACGAGACCGAGTCTGCGGAACTGGGCGCGCTGGAGCGTGCCCGCATCAGGGTGGACGGGTTGACGAGCCTGCTCCCCTCTGCTCCCAGCGACGCCCCGGCGGCGATTAGTGATCTGGCTGGGGGCGGCGTGGAGGCCATCGAGGGTGCGCTCGCCTCGGTCGAGAGCGACGTTCAGCAGCTCAGCCGGCGCCGCCTTGAAGCCGAAGAAGAACTCGAACTCATTCGAACCTATGAGGGCGCGGTCCGCGTGCTCTCGCCGCTGCTCGCCGCGCTGTCGGGGAGCAAGTCCCTCGAGACGATCGGCTCCGTGCTCCGCGGCAAAGACCTGTCGATCGTTGCCGCCGTGCACAACCAACTGCGCGACCTCACCGCGGGCCGCGTCGAGGTCGTCAGCCGGACGATTGAAGAAGGCAAGATCGGCGTCGTGGTGGCGTTTCTCCGCCGCGACGAGGAGGCGATCCGCGGACTCCTGACGCGGGCCGGCATCTCCGAGCTGCGTCTCCCTGCCCGCTACACAGAATCCGGTTCGGCCGAGGCGGTGCGCCTGATCGAGCATCGACGCGCGGCGCTGCCCGGCGAACTATCCGCGATCGCCGCCTTGCTCACGGATCTCTCCCGCCGACACCGGCCGCGGCTGCTGGCGATCCGAGGGCTGATCGCCGACCGGCTCGGGCAGCTCCGGGCGGTCCCCAACCTCGCACAGTCTCGCTACACGTTCATCCTGCATGGCTGGGCGCCCGCGCGGCGGACCTTGGAGCTTCGCGGCACGCTGCGTGCCAGGTTCGGCAGCGACGTGGTGGTCCACGACCTGCCGGCCGACCCCCACGATGCCGCGCAGGTCCCGGTACTGCTCGATAACCACCCGGTGCTCAAACCGTTCCAGCGTATGCTCGGACTGTTCAAGCCCCCGCGGTACGGCACGCTCGATCCGACGGTCTACCTAGCCATCTTCTTCCCGATCTTCGTCGGCATCGTCATCGGCGACGTGGCCTACGGCGCGCTGCTCTTCCTCTTCGGCTGGTGGATGCGCAATAAGGCCCGGCGGGGCGAGACCTGGGTGATCAAGCTGGGGCCTATCGACCTGGGAATGCAGGTGAAGCCGGCACCCCTGGCCGACATGTCGTGGATCATCCGGATCATGGCGACGTGGACGATGCTCTTCGGCGTGCTGTACCTTGAGGTGTTCGGCAATCTTCTTGAGAGTCACCTCAGTCTGCATCCGATCTTCAACCGCACAGAAGAGCATCTCGCTGTATCGTTCTTATACCTCACGGTGGCACTAGGGGTCGTCCAGGTCACGCTCGGTAACGTGCTGCATCTCATCATGGCGTTTAGGCACCGGGACGCTGTCAGCGTGCTTGAGTCGCTGGCCCTGATCTGTGGGGTCCTAGGGCTGATTGTTCTGCTTGGCGCGCTGGGCAACCAGTTGCCCCGGAGCTTCTTCACGCCGGGGATGGCCCTGCTGGCCGGGTTCCTGGTGTTCTTCCTAATCGGATTTGCCATGAACCGGTTCGCGGCGATGTGGCTGCTCGAGGCGATCTCTGGGATGGGCAACGTGCTGTCGTATGCCCGGTTGTTTGGTGTGGGCCTAGCCGCGGCGGTGTTGGCCAACGTGGCCAACCAGTTGGGCGGCATGGCAGGGCCTATCTGGATCGGCGTGTTCGTTGGGATTGTCATCCAGATGGTCTTCTTTGTTCTGACGATACCAGGTCACGTTATTCAGCCTGCCCGGTTAAATTGGGTCGAATTCCTTACTAAAGTGAAGTACCACGACGAAACCGGCAACTCGTACCAACCGCTCCACAAAACAGGAGGTGACTAGCTTGAAGAGGGTGCTGTTGATGCTTGGACTGTTGACAGTGGCTGTGCTCGCGACAGGGTCGGTCGCCCTCGCTCAGGCGCCGGCTGCCGAGGGACCGAAACAGTTGACGATCGCCCACGGGCTGTTGGCCATCGCGATGGCGATATCGATATCTTTTGGCGCTATCGGCACGGCGTGGGCGCAGTCGCGCATCGGCGCAGCGGCGGCAGGCGCTATCGCTGAGCGTCCTGAGATAAGCGGGCAGATGTTGATCTTTCTGGTGTTGCCGGAAACGCTCATCATTTTCGGGTTCCTGGGCGCATTCTTGATCTGGCTGAAATTCTAGGTCGACGCGAGTGGCGGCGAGTTCCGAACTGATCACCCTGCTCGAGCGCGAGGCCACGGCTGAGCGCGAGAAGGTGCTGGCCGAAGCGCGCGCTCAGGCCGAGAGCATTCGGGCTGACGCCCAGCGCGAGGCGGCCGAACTCCTAACCGGCACCCGCGCACGACTTGAGGCCGAGACTCGCTCGGCGCTGGTGAAGGCCCAGAGCACCACGCACCTGCGGGCCTCTTCGATGGTGCTGCAGGCCAAGGAAGAGCAGATCGCCGGTGTGTTCAAGGCGGCCGAGGCGGAGTTGGGCCGGCTGGCGGGAGACGGCCAGCGGTACCCGTCCGCACTGCGGTCGTTCGTCGAGGAGGCGCACCAGGGATTTGGAGGCCCGGCCGTCGTGACGGTGAACCCGGCCGATCAGGCCATGGTCGAAAGCCTCGCCAGAGAGCGCGGATGGCAGGTGACCGTGCGAACCGACCCGGCCGTGCAGGGGGGTGTTCGCGTCGCTTCCCCTGATGGGCGTTTCATGGTGACCAACACCATGGCGTCCCGGTTGGAGCGCGCCCGGCCGGCGCTGGCGGCGCAGGTGGCCAGGGCGCTGTGGGAGTGATGACGGCGCATGCCTGACTTCCCGTACATCAACGCACGGGTCCGCGCGATGCGCAGCCGTCTGCTGCTGGCCGCGCAACTGGAAGACTTGCTCGGGACCCCGACCATGGCCGCGTTCCTGCAGGGCCTGGTCTCGACGCCGTATGGAGGCGACCTCCAGGAGGCGTTGGTGCGATATGAAGGGCTGCGGGCCGTTGACGAAGCCCTGGCCCGGAACTTCCAGCGCGCTACGCAGGCCATCCTGGAGTTTGCCGACGGTCATCCGCGTGCACTCATCGAGGCCGTCCTGTTCCGCTGGGATCTGGAGAATCTGCGCGTGATCGTCCGCGGCAAGCACGCCGGCCGGCCGGCCGAGGAGATGATCCAGGCGCTATTGCCCGCCGGCACCCTTCGTGAGGTCGTGCTCAAAGAGCTGGCTGCAGCGCCCGACATGACCGGACTGGCCGGAACCCTCGATGCGGTGGGGCATCCGCTGGCCGCTGCGTTGGCCAAAGGCGTGGCCAAATATGTGGAGTCGAAGGATCTCACCGCGCTCGAGCTCTCTCTCGACCGTGCCTACGCCGAAGTGGGATTGCAGCGCATCGGGCGGCGCGGCCACGACGCGACCGTGCTTCGCGGATTGCTCGAGTCTGAGATCGACGTAGCCAACGCCAAGACCGCGCTCAAACTGGCTTCGGCGGGCAACCTGAGCAAAGCGGAACGGCTGCGCTATTTCATCCCCGGCGGCCCGCTCATCGGCCCGGAACGCTTTGTCGCCCTTGCTTCACCAGAGACCCAGGCGCAGGCCGCCGCGCGGCTGCGGGCACGTGGCTTTCCGATTCCGGACCTGCCGGCCGATCTCATCGCGTTTGAGCGAGAGATGGATTTCAAGGTCGCCCGGGGCATGGTCTCGTCCTACCTGGGAGATCCTCTCGGGGTGGATATTGTCATCGGGTACGTGGCGATGAAGTCCGCGGAGGTGACGAATTTGAGATTGATTGCCCGCGGCAAGTTCCTCGGACTGCCGCGTGAGCAGGTGAGGCGGGAGATGGTCCTTGTATAGGCTCGGCGTGATCACCGATTCCGAGACGGCAACCGGGTTCCGGCTGGCCGGCGCCGAGGTCCGCGAGGCCACCACGCCGCGGGAGGCCCTAGAGCACCTGCGCTACTTCCTGACGCTGGACTACGGCCTGGTGGCCGTGAACGAGGCGTTGCTGGAGGGAACCGCGGACGAGCGTGCGCGCCTGATGCGCGGGCGCGACCTGCCGATCATCATCCCGTTCCCGTCGCCGCAGGTCGAGATCGAGAGCGGCGAAGCATACATCGCGCGGCTCGTCAAGGAACACATTGGCTTCTACGTCAAGTTGCGATAAAGAAGGCAGGATGTGACGGGGGGACGGTTGATGACCACGCAGGGGACCATCATTAGAATCGCCGGACCGGCGGTCATCGCGCGCGGAATTCCAGGCGCGCGGATGTATGACTTGGTCCGCGTCGGCACGGAGGGCCTGCTCGGCGAGATCATCCGCCTCGACGGTAACACCGCGTTTATCCAGGTCTACGAGGACACCTCGGGCCTGCATTTCGGCGAACAGGTCATCTCCACAGAAACCCCGCTGGCGGTGGAACTCGGTCCGGGGCTGCTGACCGGTATCTTCGACGGGATCCAGCGGCCACTGGCGGCCATCCGCAAGCAGAAGGGGGACTTCATCGCCCGCGGCGCGACCACCGAGGCGCTCGACCGCTCAAAGACCTGGGCGTTCACCCCGAAGGTCGCGCGCGGCGCGAAGGTCGGGCCCGGCGATGTCATCGGCAGCGTCCAGGAGTTCCTCTTCGAGCACCGGATCATGGTGCCGCCCACATCGAAGGGCGGCGAGGTCGCCGAGATCCGCTCGGGCGAGTTTACGGTGGATGAGGTCATCGGCAGACTCTCCGACGGCACCGAACTGCGGCTGATGCACCGCTGGCCGGTGCGCCAGGCGCGGCCGGTGGGCCGCAAGCTCGATCCGCGCGAGCCGTTCATCTCCGGCCAGCGTATCATCGACGTGCTCTTCCCGGTCGCCATGGGTGGCGCCGCGTCAATCCC